>NZ_CP023540.1:1939727-2263015 GCF_003692615.1 Chryseobacterium sp. 6424 | reverse complement strand
GAATTTTGATGAGATTGCCAGTAAATCAGTGTTTTCATTTAAAATTTCCTTTAATATTCCTTTGTTGTGAAGCGCTGCAACAACGGGTGCGGTGGCGATTCCATCCAAATGCCGGAAAATTGAACTGCGTAGCTCTCTTTTATCCATAATTTTTGTCATTATCTGTTAAATATAGAAAAATTTCAGGATTAAAAAAGTCACTTGACGGGCAGATATTTTCAGCTTCATTAAAAATTACAGCGACCAATAAAAAATCCGCCTTTCAGAAAAAGCGGATTTAATTATTGCTAAATACAAATATTATATGGTTGTAAGGCGTAGGGTATTTGTTTTGCCACCTTCGTAAGCCGGTGTTGCATTAATGTTGATGACGAAGTCGCCCTGTTCTACAAAGCCGTGTGTATGTGCCAGCATATTTACCTGAATAATCGTTTCATCGGTAGATTTCTGCATATCATAATGGAAAGCGCGTACGCCCCAAAGTAAATTCAGCATCGTAAGCACCCGCCTGTTTGAACTGAATACAATGATGTTCGAGTTCGGGCGGTGAGCGGAAATCTGGAAAGCCGTATAACCTGAATATGTCAGCGTAACAATAGCTTCCACATTGGCAGATTTGGCGATTCTTACCGCTGCAAGGCATATTCTATTGGTAATGAAGCGTTCGTCAACACAGTTGAATTCGCGTTCAATCGGGGAATTTTTGGTTTGATAAAAGTGCGTACGCTCGATTTTCTTTACGATTTTAGCCATGTTTTTCACCACGTCAACCGGATATTTTCCCACGGATGTTTCACCTGATAGCATCACTGCATCAGCACCATCCAGTACCGAGTTGGCTACGTCGTTAACCTCTGCACGGGTTGGTGTAAGGCTATTGATCATGGTTTCCATCATTTGGGTAGCGATAATGACAGGTTTGGAATGTTTTCTCGCGATAGCCACCAGATTTTTCTGTATCGCCGGTACTTCTTCCATCGGAACTTCTACACCCAGGTCACCACGTGCAACCATCAAGCCGTCGCATTCCATCAATATCTCTTCGATGTTGCGGACGCCTTCTGGCTTTTCGATTTTCGCGATGATCGGAGTTTTGTACTTGTTGGTCGGGTGATTCTTTATCAGTTTTTTGAGGTCAATGATATCTTGTGCGTGTCGCACGAAGGAAAGCGCGATCCAGTCAAGCTCAAGATCAAGCATGAAATTGGCATCCTCAATGTCCTTTTCAGTAAGTGCGGGCAGCGAAACGTTGGTATTTGGCAGGTTCACTCCTTTCTTAGAGCTTAATGGCCCTCCTTGGATGGTTCTTGCACGTACGGTATCTACATTGTTGGTCTCAATAACTTCAAGTACCAGCTTACCATCGTCAATTAGGATTCTTTCACCAACTTTTACATCCTGCGGAAACTGTTGATATGTCATGTACACTCTTTCAGAATCTCCCTCTATTTTTTCATTGGTGAAGGTAAGGATGTCGCCCGGGTTCAGATAAGAGCCTTCTTTTACAACGCCGATGCGGAGTTTCGGCCCCTGCAGGTCACCCAAGATTCCTACCGAATATCCATATTCCTGATTAAGCTGACGGATGGTCTCTACATTTTTCCTTACAAGTTCATAATCCGCATGAGAGAAATTTATTCTGAACACATCGGTACCGGCTTGAATAAGTTGCAGCATGGTTTCTTTGCTGGAAGAAGCCGGGCCCAGTGTAGCGATGATTTTGGTTTTTTTTAGATATTTATTCATAATATTGAATGGTTTGATAAAGCTCCTCGAAAGGGCTGAGTCGAAAATCCTGTATTTTAAACATCAGATTTTCAGGATGCAAAATTAAGGAAAAATCGCTAAATGGCTCAGATGTTTTGATGATATAATCCACATCAGGCGAATTACTCAACAGAAAGCGGCTCTCTTGCTCGCCAGTAAATAGTTCATCAGGCACGCGTTTCTGTTCATAACCGCAGGATTTGTTGGCAATCATGTGAATGCATATTTTCGAATCGCAGTGGAAGGTTTCGAACCGAGGGAAATGATGGTCGTAATAATGGCCGCGATATACAAAATCACTAATGCGGGCAAAATTAAAAGTATTGAGAGAATTGAGGTGAAAAAAAAGTTCGTGTGCCGGAATTTCTTTCACGAGGCGTACCAAGCCGAGGGTGATTTCTTCGTCTTCATCATCAATATCAAGCAGGATCTTTTGAGTTTTCAATGATGCTTTGTTTTTTGTTCAGCATATAGAAGGCGCGTTGTGCTGCTTTTTCTTCTGCTTTTTTCTTAGAGGTTTCGGTAGCGTTGGCCACCTTTTGATCATCCAGCCAAACAACACTGCGGAAAACCAAGTTTCTGCCCGGCTGTATTTCTTCATAGGTATCGTAGCGGATCTGTACTTTCTTTTTCTGGCTCCACTCCAACAGCAGGCTTTTATAACTTACAATCTTATTCTCCAGTTTATTGATTTCTGAAGGGGTAAGAAGCCGCTCAAGCACTACTTTTTTGCACGTTTCGTAATCTACATCCAGATAGAGTGCGCCGATTAATGCCTCAAACAAATTACCGGAGATGTTTTCGCTGAGGGTGCAAGAGGAATCATTCTGAATAAAATCGGTCAGTCTGAGTTCTTCCCCTAGTTTGTTCAGGTTTTTCCGGTTAACGATTTTCGATTTCATCTGGGTAAGATACCCTTCATTGGCTTGCGGATACGTAGAGAAAAGATGACAAGAAATGATGGCTCCCAATACCGAATCGCCAAGGAACTCTAGCCGTTCATAGTTGTGAGTGGGAGTTTTAGAGGCTGTCTTCAAAGAAAATGCCTCGCGGTAAAGATTGATGTTCTGCACATTACAACCCGTAATTTTACTGATTTCAATGCTTAAAAGGTAATCTTTTTCCGAAAGGTTATTTTTTCTGGCAGTCAGGAATTTAGGAAAATATTTCTTTAACTCCATCGGGAATTGCTTAGATTTTTGCGAAAAGTACGCATGCATTATGTCCGCCAAAGCCAAAAGTGTTACTCATGGCCACATTTACCGTTTTCTGTACCGCATTATGGAAAGTGAAATTCAGGCGGCTGTCGATCTTTTCATCGTCAGTAAAATGGTTGATGGTTGGTGGTACCACATCGTGCATGATGGTGTGTACGGCAGCAATGGCCTCTATCACGCCGGCAGCACCCAACAGGTGACCGGTCATGGATTTGGTGGAATTGATTTGGATATCGTAGGCATGCTCGCCTAAAAGTCTTGAGATGGCATTGGATTCTGCAATATCACCAAGTGGGGTAGATGTACCGTGCATGTTGATGTGATCTACCTCATCTGCGGTAACGCCAGCGTCCTCAAGGCAATTCTTCATTACCAGATAAGCGCCAAGCCCTTCCGGATGTGGTGCTGTCATGTGATGAGCATCCGCGCTCATTCCGCCACCTTTAAGTTCCGCATAAATGGTTGCGCCACGTTTTTTAGCGTGTTCATATTCTTCCAGGATGATACATCCGGCGCCTTCACCTAGCACGAAACCATCACGGTCTTTATCAAAAGGACGGGAAGCTGTTGTAGGATCATCGTTTCGGGTAGATAGTGCCATCATGGCGTTAAATCCACCTACGCCGCTTGCGGTAACAGCAGCTTCGGACCCACCACAAACAATAACATCAGCTTTGCCGAGTTGGATGAGCATCTTACTGTCAATCAGTGCATTAGCGGATGATGCGCATGCCGAAACGGTGGTGTAATTAGGTCCGTGGAATCCGTATTCAATAGAGATCTGACCGCCAGTGATGTCGGCAATCATTTTAGGGATAAAAAACGGGTTGAAACGTGGGATTTCTGTATTGGCCCAGCCTAGGACTTCGTTTTCGAAAGTTTCAAGCCCCCCGATACCGGATCCCCAGATAACGCCTACCCGATTTTTATCGATATCATTCGACATGATGCCTGAATGTTCCACGGCCTCGCGTGCTGCCACAATGCCCAGTTGGGTATTGCGGTCCATTTTCTTGGCTTCCTTCTTATCGAAATGGTCGAGTGGGTTGAAGTCTTTTACCTCGCAGGCGAATTTGGTTTTAAAATTAGAGGCATCAAAAAGAGTAATTGGAGCGGCACCGCTCACACCTTTTACAAGGTTTTCCCAGTAATCTTTGGCATTATTTCCAATTGGCGTAACAGCTCCGAAACCGGTAACAACTACTCTTTTTAATTCCATAAATTTTAATTTGTATGTGCTATTATTTGTTTACTACTTCTTCAATATAAGTAATGGCGTGTCCTACTGTAGTAATTTTCTCAGCTTGGTCATCTGGGATCTGGATGTTGAATTCTTTCTCGAATTCCATAATTAATTCTACAGTATCTAAAGAATCTGCTCCTAAATCGTTGGTGAAGCTAGCTTCTGGAGTTACTTCTGTTTCCTCAACGTCTAGTTTATCAGCAATAATAGCTTTTACTCTTGATGCAATGTCTGACATAGTAATTTATTTTTAATTAGTTGTTAATAGGTGCAAATATATAAAATTCTTTATCAATAGAAATATTTTAAAATTATTAAAACTTTAATAAACTTCGCCCTCTGCCCGAATTGCCTGAGCCTGAAGCCTCTTGGGGATAACTTTTTTTCGGCATCAAGAAATGTTCCTTTAAGTGGCTTTAACTGTAATTTTAGCAGAATTTTATCATCCTTATGCTACAACAAAAAATGTTTTTACACCATAAACCATTCGTTTACCAAGCTAGCGGCCAGTCTTGCAGTACGCTCTTGGATGTCCAAGGACGGATTTACCTCTGCAACATCCAGCGCTATAAGTTTTTGGGATTTTAAAATATGTCGGTAAAGATGCATGAATGCGGCGTCTGCTAAAATACCGTTATAGGAAGGAGCGGAAACGCCCGGCGCAATGGCTGCGTTAAATACATCCATACAGATCGTAAGGTAGAGTACGTCAGCAGAGGCGATGGTTTCATCAATTTTTTGATAGACAGAGGGTAAGTTTTCGAAAAAAATCTCGTCGGCAAGAATGTACTTCATGCCAAATTCATGAGCGGTATCGAAAAGTTTCAGCGTGTTTGAGTTTCTTTGTATCCCTATATGTAACGAATTGATATTGCCTTGCTGGGCGATTTGCCAGAAACCGGTTCCGGAGGTTGACCCCACGTGCGGATCGATTTCCCGGTTGTCGAAATGGGCATCTATATTAATGATGGCAATGTTTTGGCCAGGGCAAGCATTTCTAATCCCTGAATAATGTGCGAAAGTCACCTCATGGCCGCCACCAAGCACCAGGGACTTTCCTTTCTGTTGTATTACCTTGGTTACTTTGTCTGCAAAATCGCGTTGGGTTGGCTCTAATCCCTTCTTGTCACTAATGTCCCCGAAATCTCTCAGAACAAAATCCGGGCTTACCACTGGGAAATTTGAAAGATTTCTGCGGAGTACGTCGGGTGCGTGTTTCGCGCCAACACGGCCTTTGTTGCGCTGTACCCCTTCATCCACCGCAAAACCATGTAAGACGAAATCTTTCGGTAAGATAGCCTCGTAATCGGTTTCCAAAGAAACCCTCTGGAATAATCTGTGATACAGCGGATCATCGCCATCATGACGGCCTTGCCAAATCATATTAATTCGTGGCGGTTTCGGTTAGGTTTGCTTTTTTCGCGTAGGCTATCGCGGCTTCTTTTACCCAGGCATGTTCGCGTTGGGCCTTTCGTTTGGTTTCGAGGCGCTTTTTATTGCAAGGCCCGTTTCCTTTCAATACTTCAGCAAATTCATCCCAAGGCAGTTCGCCAAATTCATAGTGTTGCGTTTCTTCATTCCATCTGAGTTTATCGTCTGGGATTGTAAGGCCAAGAAACTCTGCCTGTGGCACAGTCACATCAATGAATCTTTGTCTTAAAGCATCATTGCTTTCGCGTTTTACGCGGTAATTCATTGATTTTTGCGAGTTTGGTGAGGCGTCATCATTTGGACCAAACATCATTAAGGCTGGCCACCAGAAACGGTTCAGTGCTTCCTGGGCAAGTTCTTTCTGTTCTTTTGTTCCGCGACAAAGCGTCATAAGGATTTCGTAGCCCTGTCGCTGGTGGAAGGATTCTTCTTTGCAAATTCTTACCATTGCGCGTGAATATGGTCCGTAGGAATTTCCCATCAGCATTACCTGATTCATGATGGCAGCACCGTCCACAAGCCAGCCAATGGCGCCAATGTCGGCCCATGAGAGCGCTGGATAGTTAAAGATACTGGAGTATTTGGCTTTCCCGGAGAGCATATCATTATAAGTGGAATCTCGGTCGGCGGCAATTTCACCATTATTTAAGGTTTCGGTGGCGGCGTAAAGATAAAGTCCGTGGCCGGCTTCATCCTGAATTTTTGCCATCAGCGCCATTTTGCGGCGCAGCGAGGGCGCACGGGTAATCCAGTTGGCTTCGGGAAGCATGCCTACCACTTCAGAATGGGCGTGCTGCGAGATTTGTCTTACCAGGAGTTTGCGGTAATCTTCTGGCATTACATCTTTTGGTTCGACTTTATGGTCAGCCTGTACGTATTCTATAAATTTTTCGTGATTCATTTCTTGTGATTTTAAATAAAACGTTGCCGGATGCTATAAATTTTGCCAGAAAACTTTTTCTTAAAAAATAGTTAGGGCTTCCCTTATGTATTAAACATCATAATTCAGCATTACTACATTAGTAGTGGGATGACATTGGCAGGTGAGTACAAAACCACGCGCCACTTCTTCTTCGGTAAGCGCGAAATTTTTTTCCATAAATACTTCGCCCTCCATTACCTGGGCTTTGCAGGTGCAGCAAACCCCGCCTTTGCAGGCAAACGGCACCGGTAGCTTGTCGTGCAATGCCTGATCCAGAATGCTTTTCTTTTTGGAGTTGAGGTGAAAGGAATACTCATCGTCATCAATAATCAGCGTTACCATGCTTTCAATGTTAGGGATCGCCTTGAATTCGTCGCTCATTTCGGCGTTTTCATCATCATCGGGTGCCGCGTAGTATTCGTACATAATCTGTAACGAAGGTACTTTGCAGGTGTTTTTAAAATAGCCTGAAACATCTTTTATCATTTCCGAAGGACCACAAATGAAATACGTGGCCTGTTGCACCGGTATTTCGGTATATCTGCTAAGAAGTTGATGAAGTTTATCCGCACAGATGCGGCCTTCAAAAAGTACGTCATCAGTATGTTTTTCTCGTGAAAGGAGGTAAATAATATGCAGTCTGCCCGCGAATTTCTCAGCCAGCGCGTCAATTTCTTTACGGAAGATAATGTCGTGCACTGTTTTGTTGCTGAAGAACAGGTAGGCAATGCTTTTTGGTTCTTGCAGAAGAGCTTCTTTCAGGTTTGAAAGTACAGGTGAAATGCCGCTGCCGGCCGCCAGCCCTACATATGTCTTCTCATTGGAGGGATGGTGGTGGGTGTAAAAGTGGCCCATGGGTGCCTGTACTTCTACCGAATCTCCTTCTTTAAGCACTTCGTTAAAAAAGGTAGATACTTTGCCCTCTGGCAAGTGTTTTACCAAGATTTCCAGTTGGGTATTTCCTTCGCTTGGCGCATTGACGATCGAATAAGACCGGCGCAGGTCTTCGCCGTTCAGCATTAGTCTTACGTTCAGGTATTGGCCTTGTTTAAAGGTAAACGCATGGCGCAAATCAGCTGGGATCTCAAAAGCGATATGTACGGAATCATTAGTTTCCTTCTTAACTTTTACTGTTTTTAACAAATGAAAATGATGCATAATATAATAAAGACTCCTTAAAAAAGTGTATTCAACAAATATAAATTAAATTTAAGAAAGACAAACAGGCGCTTCATCTGTAAATAATTCTTTTAGAAATCGGAAAAAATGACTTATAAATCAGTGTTTTAGCTGTATTGTCAGAAATTTTGTCTTAAAAATATCAATTCTACTGCTAAAGAATAATTTTTGTGTAACACACGGAAAATAAACACTATCACACTAAAAAATATAATATGAATCTTAACCAATATACTGTAAAATCTCAGGAAGCCATCCAGAAAGCGCAACAAATCGCTATGGAGTTTGGCCATCAAATCATCGAGCCGCAGCATTTGCTTGAAGGAGTTTTTCAGATAGATGAAAACATTTCAGACTTCCTGCTCAAAAAGTCTGAGGCCGAAATGAGTCTCGTGCGCGAGCGTAACCGCACGAATATCGAAAAACTGCCTAAAGTGGAAGGCGGAAACATCTATCTGTCCCAAGCCTCCAATAAAGTGTTGTTAGATGCGCCCAATATCGCCAAAAAAATGGGTGATGAATACGTCACCATCGAGCATCTTTGGCTGTCGCTTTTCGATTCCGGCGCGGAAGTTTCGAAGATGCTGAAAGACATGGGTGTGACCAAGAAAGGCCTTGAAACTGCGATTCAGGAACTTCGAAAAGGATCGAAAGCGACTTCTGCAAGTTCTGAAGAAACCTATCAAAGCCTCAATAAATACGCTAAGAATTTCAATGAACTCGCTGCCGAAGGAAAACTAGATCCTGTCATTGGACGTGATGAAGAGATCCGCCGTGTACTGCAGATCCTTTCCCGAAGAACCAAAAACAACCCGATCCTTATCGGTGAACCCGGCGTGGGAAAAACTGCGATCGCAGAAGGAATCGCACACAGGATCGTGTCGGGTGATATTCCGGAAAACCTGATGGACAAAACGCTTTACTCGCTGGATATGGGCGCGCTGATAGCAGGTGCAAAATATAAAGGCGAATTTGAAGAGCGCCTGAAATCTGTCATTAATGAAGTCATTAAATCTGATGGCCAAATCATTCTTTTCATCGACGAAATCCATACCCTGGTAGGTGCCGGTGGTGGCGAAGGTGCGATGGATGCGGCCAATATCCTGAAGCCTGCGCTCGCAAGAGGCGAACTTCGTGCGGTAGGAGCGACTACGCTTAATGAATATCAGAAGTATTTCGAGAAAGATAAAGCACTGGAAAGACGATTCCAGAAGGTGATGGTGGAAGAACCCGATACGGAGTCAGCGATTTCCATTTTGAGGGGAATTAAAGATAAGTATGAAGCGCATCATAAAGTCAGAATTAAAGATGAAGCGATTATCGCTGCCGTAGAACAGTCACAAAGATATATTTCCGACCGTTTTCTGCCCGATAAAGCCATTGACCTGATAGATGAAGCTTCCGCAAAACTAAGGATGGAAATCAACTCCAAGCCAGAAGAACTCGATGTGCTCGACCGAAAACTTATGCAACTCGAAATTGAGCTGGCTGCCATTTCCCGTGAAGGTAATGATATGAAGATCAATCATCTGAAGGAAGATATTTCGAAGATTTCGGAAGAACGCAACGAAATCAATGCGAAATGGCTGAAAGAAAAACAAAAATCCGAAGATCTTACAACCATCAAGAAAGACATAGAAGCACTGAAACTGGAGGCCGAACGCGCGTCACGAGCCGGTGATTATGCCAAAGTCGCAGAGATACAGTACGGTAAAATCAAAGAAAAAGAAAATGATTTGCAGAAACTGGAACTCGAAATGCAGAATAACCAAAACGAACTGATCACCGAAGAAGTCACCGCTGAAAACATCTCTGAAGTCATCGCCAAATGGACCGGAATCCCTGTGACGAAGCTGCTTCAGAGTGAACGGGAGAAGCTTTTGCATCTTGAAGATGAACTCCACAAAAGAGTGGTCGGGCAAAATGAAGCCATCGAATCCATTGCCGATGCCATCCGTCGAAACCGCGCCGGTCTTAATGATGAGAAAAAACCCATCGGCTCTTTCCTTTTCCTCGGGACGACAGGTGTGGGGAAAACCGAACTCGCAAAAGCCCTCGCAGAGTATCTTTTCGATGATGAAAACAATATGACGCGGATCGATATGAGTGAGTATCAGGAAAGACATTCGGTGTCGCGTTTGGTGGGTGCGCCTCCGGGATATGTGGGCTACGATGAAGGCGGGCAACTTACCGAAGCGGTGCGAAGAAGGCCATATTCAGTCGTGTTGCTGGATGAGGTTGAGAAAGCGCATCCTGATGTATTTAATACGTTGCTCCAGGTTTTGGATGATGGCAGACTTACCGATAACAAGGGGCGTGTGGTGAATTTTAAAAATTCCATTATCATCATGACCTCCAACCTTGGGTCTCCTATAATTCAGGAAAATTTCGAGAATATGACCGATGATAACGTACACGAGGTGGTGGAACGTACCAAAGAAGAGGTTTTTGCCTTGCTTAAACAAACTTTAAGGCCAGAGTTCCTGAACCGCATTGATGAACTGGTGCTCTTCCAACCGCTTAGCCGCAAAGAAATCGGGAAAATCGTGCAGTATCAACTCCGTGGCTTCAATAAGATGCTCGAAAAACGTGGTATTATTCTTACAGCGACAGAAGATGCCATCAATTATCTGATGAACAAAGGCTATAACCCAAGCTTCGGTGCGAGACCGCTGAAGCGTGTATTGCAGCAGGAAGTGCTTAATAAACTTTCTAAGGAAATCCTGGCTGGTCATGTGAACGATGGTGACCGTATCACACTCGATTATTTTGAGGAAAGCGGACTTATTTTTCGTCCAGTGGCGTAATTTATATCGCTGATAAACAGTGCTGATGCCTAATTACAGCCCATTAACCCGAAAATTAATTTGGAAATATGGCTTTTAATGTATTTCTTTGTGTTGTTCTAAGGCCTTCATCAGCTAAGGAATAAATTTTTTTTCATCATTTGTGTTTATCCACCGGCTTCATCACCGGTGGATTTTTTTATGCTTTTTTTATTCAAATTTAAGTGTTGCGAACACCGGGAAATGGTCGGATGGGTACAGCAGGTTCTCGCGTCTGTCATTGATGATGCGGTGGCTTTTGCAGCCGAAACCTTTAGTGAAAATATAATCAATACGTTCCTTTGCAGGCTTTTGCGTGTTGAAAGCAGTGAAGGTTCCGCTCGGGCCATAAGGTGGTTTCGCACAGTGTCGGTAAGTATCTTTCAGGTTTTCAGACAGCAGTTTTATCGGTGGCGTATCGTCCGTCAGGTTGAAATCGCCGGTTAAGATTACCGGGTGGTTTTTCGTATTTAGAGCTTGTATTTTTTGCAGCACCAACCGGGCGGATTCTTCGCGCGCCACATTCCCTACATGATCAAGATGAAGATTAAAGGCCCAGAATTTTTTTCCACTTTTTTTATCCTTCAATAAAACGTAAGAACATACCCTGTTATAAGCCGCATCCCAACCTTTTGAGGGTTTGTCCGGGGTTTCGCTGAGCCAGAAGGTGCCAGACGCCATCATACGGAACTTCCTGTGGTTATAGAATATCGCGGAATATTCACCGGCATCGGCACCGTCATCGCGGCCTACACCGATAGCAGAATGGTTTTTGAGACCGTCCCGAAGATGCCGCATTTGCACGGGCAACGCTTCCTGCACACCCAGCACATCAGGCTCATAATAATTCAGTAATTCAAGAACATCAGGTCGGCGGTGTGCCCAGGCGTTTTCTCCGTCAGAGTCCAGTGCAAGCCGGATGTTGAATGACATTACAGATAATTCCTGCGCCGCAAGTGGCAAAAACATAAGGGCAGCAAGCAGGGAAATCAGTTTTTTCATTTCGATAAATTTTATTATCAAAGATACTGCTTTTGCTTATTCAGTTATATTTAGCAAGGATTTGGGTTGCGCCGGCAATTCAATTTGTTTGTGTACTTTTGCACCTCGAAAATTATTCGCTTATAATCGTTTATCAATATGTTATCAGTTCAGGGTTTAGGCCTCCATCATTCGGGGAATTATCTTTTTCAAAATGTAAATTTTACCATCAAAAAAGATGATAAAATCGGGCTCGTAGGTAAAAATGGCGCAGGAAAATCTACTTTGCTGAAGATGCTCACCGGCGAAATCAATTTTTACGAAGGAAACATCGTTCCTGAAGGAAACATCACGATCGGCTTTCTAAAGCAGGACCTTGATTTCGTGAAAGGCCGCACCGTCTGGAATGAGACTTTGCAGGCCTTTGAGCAGATCAACGCGATGAAAAACGAGTTGGATGAGGTGAACCACCAACTTGTAACCCGAACCGATTATGAAAGCGACGCGTATGAGAATCTGATTCACAAAATGACGGAACTCAATGATCTTTTAATGCATCACGATGCCTACAATCTGGAAGGTGATGTGGAAAAAGTTTTGCTTGGTCTTGGTTTCAAGGCCGATGATTTTCACAAGATCACCGACGAATTTTCGGGCGGCTGGCGAATGCGGATTGAACTGGCCAAGCTTCTTCTTCAGAAAAACGATTTGATGCTATTGGATGAACCCACGAACCACCTTGATATGGAATCGATCATTTGGCTTGAAGCATTTTTAAAAGACTATCCCGGCGCAATTGTGCTGGTAAGCCACGACAAACAGTTCATGACCTCGGTCTGTAACCGGACTTTCGACATCAATAATAAAAAAGTTGACGATTATAAAGCCAACTACACAAAATATCTGGAACTGAGCAAGGAGCGCAAGGAGAAGCTCACGCAGGCGAAGAAAAACCAGGATGCTGAAATCAAGCAGATGGAGGACAACATCAACCGTTTCCGCGCCAGCGCTACGAAAGCTTCGTTCGCGCAGTCTTTGATTAAAAAACTCGAAAAGATCGACCGGATCGAGATTGATAATGAGGATGTTTCGAAATTCAATATCCGTTTTGTGCAGTCTGTAGTTCCGGGAAAAGTGATATTTGAAGCTAAAAATTTAGGAAAAGCTTACGGTAACAAACAGGTTTTCGATAAGGTAGATTTCTTTGTGGAGCGTGGCGACAGAATCGCTTTGCTTGGCCAGAACGGACAGGGTAAAACGACTTTGGCTAAAATTCTGGCAGGCGAAATTAAAGATTATTCCGGCGAATGGAATCTTGGTCACAACGTGAACATCGGTTATTTCGCGCAAAACCAGGAGGAAGTTCTTACACCAAACAAAACCGTTTTGGAAGAAGCCGAAGACGCGGCGACCGAAGAAACCCGTCCACGCGTCCGCGACCTTTTAGGAAGCTTCTTGTTCCAGGGTGAGGACGTGCAGAAAAAGACAAAGGTGCTTTCCGGGGGCGAGCGTAACCGTCTGGCTTTGTGTAAATTACTGCTTCGTCCGTTCAATACATTGATTATGGATGAGCCGACCAACCACCTTGATATTCAGTCAAAAGAGATCATCAAACTGGCGTTGCAGAAGTTCGAAGGGACGCTGATCGTGATTTCTCACGACCGTGAATTTTTGCAAGGATTAAGTGATAAAATCTTCGAATTCCGTGACGGTAGGATGAAGGAATTTTTAGGTGATATTAACGAGTATCTCGAGTTCCGCCAGAAAGAAAGCATCCGCGAAGTTTCAGCGGAGAAATCGAAACTGCAGGAAATGCGCAACGAGCCGGTTCAGGAAAAACTGGTTGAAAAACCGATCGAAAATAAGCCGGCGATCATTACTAAAGATCAGAAAGTAATTCAGAATAAAATAAAAAAAGTAGAGGAGAAAATCTCTGAACTTGAGCTGAAAATCGAGGAAATGGAAGCTAAATTCACCACCGAAAATCCATCCGCCGAAACGCTGGAAATTTACAATTCTAAAAAAGAAGAGCTCGATCTAGCGCTCCAGGAGTGGGAATTTTTAGGAACGCAGTTGGAAGGGTAACGAAATTGAATGTTTAAAGAACTAACCGTGTCAAGGTGTTAAACCATGACACGGTTTTCATTTTGAGCACTTGGGTTTGCTAACTTCAAAAGGGCCAAGGTTTCATGATTTACGGCCAAATTCCCTATATTTGATGCTTAATCAATTTTGTTATGACTCATCAGCCAGTAGAAGGTTTCTCTAAACTTTCAAAACAGGGAAAAATCGATTGGATTGTTAATGAATATCTTGAGGGAGATGCCAGCTACGAAAAAATATTGAAACAATACTGGAACTCAGATCCCGCGCTGCAGAAACTGCACGAAGAGTTTTCTGAAAATACCATTTCTAATTTTTATATGCCCTACGGCATTGCGCCAAATTTTCTTATCGACGGGAAAATTTTGGCTTTGCCAATGGCGGTTGAGGAGTCCTCGGTAGTCGCGGCAGCCTCGAAATCGGCAAAATTCTGGCTTGATAAAGGTGGCTTCAAAACCACCATCATCAATACTAAAAAATTAGGTCACACACATTTTATCCTGAATGTGGAGCCGCACAAGTTGCAGCACTTTTTTAATTTTAAATTAAAGAAGAGGCTCTTCGAAGCTACCGAAGATATTACCAGAAACATGCGCAACCGAGGCGGTGGAATTTTGAATATCCGATTGATTGACAACACGGCTGATATGGAGAATTATTTCCAGCTCAAAGCCAGTTTTGATACCGTGGATTCTATGGGTGCCAACTTCATCAACTCTTGTCTAGAGCAGTTTGGCAAGACTTTGAAGGAAGAAATTGCAAGGGAAAAAGATTTCACGCAGGAAGAAAAAGATTCGCTTCAGATTGTGATGAACATTCTGTCTAATTTCACGCCCGACTGTATCGTACGGGCAGAAGTTTCGTGTAAAATCGAAGATTTAAAAGACGACAGCGGTATTTCAAACGAGGAATTCGCTACCAAATTCAAGCGTGCGGTAACGATCGCTGAGATTGAGCCGTACCGTGCAACCACGCACAATAAAGGCATCATGAACGGTGTTGACGCGGTGGTGATCGCTACCGGCAATGACTTCCGCGCCACTGAAGCCTGTGCGCATGCCTACGCCGCAAAAGACGGCAAATATTCGAGTCTAACACATTGCACCATTGATAACGGGATCTTTCGTTTCTGGATCGATTTACCGATTTCCGTAGGTGTTGTCGGTGGTTTGACGAATCTTCACCCGCTGGTGAAATTTTCGCTCGCGCTTTTAGGGAAACCTTCCGCGCAGGAACTGATGAGCATCTTAGCGGTTTCCGGTCTGGCCCAAAACTTTGCAGCCTTGCGCTCATTAGTGACCACCGGAATCCAGAAAGGGCACATGAAAATGCACCTGCTGAATATTCTGAATCAGTTGGGCGCCACCGAGGAGGAGAAAAATTACTTCGTGGATTACTTTAAGAATAAAACAGTCACACACCACGAGGTCATTACCGAATTTAATCAATTAAGAAACAAATAAACATGTTTCAGCTTTTTTTAGGACTTTTGTTGCTGGTCTTTGGGATTTTCCTGAAGGTTACCAACGATCCCGGGTTTGCGAAATCCAGAAGGTTCGCCTGGATGTTTATCGCCATCGGCGCGCTATCGCTGCTCGGGAAATTAATTATTATGTATCAAACCGGAGAATTATTACTATGAAGACATTTACGTTAGTTATTGGTGCCGTTTACGGGTTGCTGTCTGTAATCTTAGGCGCGTTTGGTGCGCACGCGTTGAAAAAAATTATTTCTGCAGAGAAACTCATCAGTTTCGAGACAGGTGTGAGGTATCAAATGTACGCCGCCCTTTTCCTGCTGATTGTAGGTTATATCTTAAAGTTTGAAACCTCTTCAGAAAAGTGGATTTCTATTCTGATGATTGCTGGAACCTTCATTTTCTCCTTCAGCATTTATTTACTGAGCATGAGTGATGCCTGGAACATGAATTTTAAATTTCTGGGACCCATCACACCTATCGGTGGATTGATGATGATTATTTCTTGGGCAATGTTGGTTTTCTATTTCCTGAAAAACAAGATTTAAGATATTAGAAGTTAGATGTTAGATAATCCAAGATGAATTTTTAACATCTAAAATCTAACTTCTAACTTCTAACATCTCATTTCTAACCTCTAACTTCTAACTAAAATGTTCTTCATCTTTGGCTATAATAAAAAGCCGATAGGCAAGGAAACCCGAAGCGTCCGTAAAAACGGCTTTGAGGTGAAGGCGGTTATCACTGTTTATAAAATGTACATCGAACTGTTCTTCATCCCGCTCATCCCACTCGGGAAAAGATACAGCATCTATATTCCGCATAGTGATGAGTATTATGAGCAGGGTTTCCGTACCCAAATCCCGGCTGAATATATGCAGGTCTGCAAAGAGGTGGGACGTTTGTATTAAATGCCAAGTACTTAATGATTGGCTAATGCCGCGCCCCGGATTGAACGGCATGTCTGAGCTCTTTTTGCAGGCTATGGCGAAGCGCGGGCGCAAAAAAGCGAGTAGTGAAAGCCGGAGTTGGCGCCCAAATGTCTATCCATCAAAATATCTATCATACGAGGCGTTTCACACCTCTGCCCGAAGGAAGTTTTGCCAGCTAAAAAACTTAACTGTATAAGGCGCTGTACTTAGTCCTTTTTTCTTAAATTTGTCAATCTTTAAAAAAAATAATAAATCTAATCCAATATTATGAATCTTCACGAGTATCAGTCCAAAGAGATTTTAGCAAAATACGGCGTTAACATCCAACGTGGTTTTGTGGCAAACAATGTAGATGAGGCCGTAGAGGCAGCCCATAAACTGAAGGAATTAACCGGTGGTGCAGAAGGCTGGGTAGTAAAAGCCCAGGTACATGCAGGTGGCCGCGGAAAAGGCGGCGGGGTGAAATTTTCACCAAACATCGACAAGTTGAAAGAAAATGCACAGAACATTATCGGGATGCAACTCGTGACGCCACAAACCTCTGCGGAAGGTAAGAAAGTACACAGCGTACTGGTAGCAGAAGATGTGTACTATCCTGGTGAGACAGAAACGAAGGAGTTTTATGTTTCTATCCTTTTAGACAGAGCTTTAGGCAAGAATACCGTGGTATATTCTACCGAAGGTGGTATGGATATTGAGCATGTAGCTGAGGTAACCCCACACCTGATTCATAAAGAAATCATTGATCCGACGGTAGGCCTGCAAGGCTTCCAGGCAAGGAAAATTGCATTCAACCTAGGGCTTTCTGGTAATGCTTTTAAAGAATTCACCAAATTCATAAGCAATCTTTATAATGCGTATGTAGGTATTGATGCATCATTATTTGAAATCAATCCGGTACTGAAAACCTCTGATGACAAAATCATCGCTGTAGATGCCAAAGTTACCTTGGATGGTAACGCGCTTTTCCGTCACAAAGATTTGGCAGCGCTAAGAGATACCCGCGAAGAAGATCCGACCGACGTAGAAGCTGGGGATGCTGGTCTGAACTTCGTAAAACTGGATGGTGACGTGGCCTGTATGGTAAACGGCGCCGGTCTTGCGATGGCAACTATGGATATCATCAAACTTTCTGGTGGTAACCCGGCCAACTTCCTTGATGTAGGTGGTACTGCCGATGCAGAGCGCGTTCAGAAAGCTTTCGGTATCATCCTGAAAGATCCGAACGTAAAAGCCATCCTCATCAATATCTTTGGTGGTATCGTACGTTGCGACCGTGTAGCACAGGGCGTGGTTGATGCTTATAAAGCGATGGGAAGCCTTCCGGTTCCGCTCATCGTGCGACTTCAGGGTACCAACGCTGTAGAGGCAAAACAACTTATTGATAACTCAGGGCTGCCGGTACACTCCGCGATTACGCTGGAGGAAGCGGCTAACAAAGTAAAAGAGGTATTGGCGCAATAAGAATCCAAGAGCATTCATTTTATAGATACAAATCTGTCCTGCTGTTTGTAGGACAGATTTTTTTATTCTCCTTCGGTAGTGGGATTGATTACCGGGGTAGTGGCGAGTTCAATGCCGCTTTCATCCAGTTTTTTCTTAATCTTTATCAAAGCCTCACTGCGGATATGGGTGATTTTTTCACCGGCTTTCATCTGGAAGCGTGCCTCGAGATAGAAAACGCCCAAACTTTGCTTTAGTACAATAACTTCTGCAGACGCTTTATCTTCCACAAAATCGAAGGTTCGTATTTCCTCCATAATGACTGTTTTGGCTTTCTCCAGGTCCTCGGTATTGGGAATTTCAAGTGCGATGAAAATCTTTCGCTGCGCGGAAGCGGAATAATTGATAAATGGTGCGCTGAAAATAAGCTGATTTGGGATGTACACCTTTTTGCCCTCATCGGTAATCAGTTTAGTTGTAAGAAAGCCAATATCCTCTACAGTGCCAGAGGCGCCTTTAATGGATACATAATCTCCTACTGAAAAAGCCTTGTCGATCCCAATCAGCATCCCTGAAAATATAGACGGAACCAAATCCTTCAATGCCACCCCGGCGATTACACCCGCTACCCCAAGGCTGCCCAAGAACTTCATCACGAAACCGCCAAGCCCCATGATCTCGAACGCGATAAACGCGGCGGCCAGTATAATTAAAAACCGGAAGAGGCCGATGAGGTTGGCAAATGTTTTCTGCTCTTTATTCGGAAAAAGCTTATGAAAAAAGCCTTACGGCATTTTTGCTCAGAAAACGGCTCATTTTCAGAATCAAGACGAAAACCAGGATCCCTACCAAGATGTTTAGGGTATTTTCTGCAAATTCTGCGTACCATCTCATAAGTACGCGGTACACGATGTCGATGTATTTTACCTTAATTAAATCTAATTCCATATTTCAAAAATATAAATAATGTCTGGTTTTATTAGTGTCGAGAAGTATCATACTGAAAGCCATGCCGAAAAAATAGTATCTTTGCCGTCCACAAGAAAAACGGCCTGTTGATCTCAATTCATTTTTGAGGTAGGAAAGTCCGGACACCACAGAGCAGCAAAGCGGGTAACGCCCGTCGGTCGCAAGATCAGGACCAGTGCAACAGAAAGGATGTATATTAAGTTATAGTGAAATCAGGTAAACTCTTTGCGGTGCAATGTTAAGTATATCGGATTTTCCCGGTTCGCCGGGAATAGGGGTGGCTCGCCCCAAAAACCGAGGGGTAAACAGCTAAAGCTTTGCAGTAATGTAAAGCGCAGATAAATAACAGGCGCCCCGAAACTTCGGGGTACAGAATCCGGCTTATAGTTTTTCTTGTGGTTTATTTCAGGTACTTCCATAAAAAATCACCTTCGTAGATAAAGGTGATTTTTTTATAGGCGAAAAAACGTTTAGTTCGCTTTCTTTTGGTTGCTTACCGGTGTTGCAGCAACTTCCTGGGCCGGTGCAGCAGGCGGATTTTCTACTGTCCCTTTGATATTGATGATTGCGCGGCTGTTTTCAGCATCGTTGGAATATACCTCGATGATCTTAGTGAAAGGGCCCGCGATGGTGGTATTATAACCTACTTTCAGTGGCGCGGTCTTTCCTGGCATAATAGGATCTTGGCTCCATTCCGGTGTAGTGCAGCCGCAAGACGCCTGTACTCGGGAGATGAGTAAGGGTTTCTCGCCCGTATTTTTTACAGTGAAGATCCTGTGTCCTTCAGAGCCATATGCTACTGTTCCGTAATCTAACGTGGTTTTATCGAAAGAAATAGTTTGTGCTGTTGCGAATACAAAAGATGCAGTTAAAGATAATACTGCAAAAATCTTTTTCATATATACTTGTTTTAGTGATGGTTTGACAAATTATGAAAGACAAAGTTAAAAATTATTTCTACATCCGGATATTTTTTTATTTGCCTATTTTTGCAAGAATAGACTAAGAACAGATTTTTATGCAGCTTTCAGAAAAATACAGTCCCAAAGAAACCGAACAGAAATGGTATGCTTACTGGCTGGAAAATAACTACTTTCATTCCGAACCCAACGAGAAACCTCCTTATACCATCGTAATTCCGCCACCGAACGTGACCGGGATTCTGCACATGGGTCACATGCTGAACAATACGATCCAGGATGTACTGGTGAGACGCGCCAGAATGCAGGGCTTCAACGCCTGCTGGGTGCCGGGCACAGATCACGCATCTATCGCCACGGAAGCTAAAGTAGTAGCAAAACTTAAGGAAGAAGGCATCAATAAAGCGGATATTTCCCGCGAAGAATTCCTGAAACATGCATGGGAATGGACCGATACCTACGGCGGAACCATTCTGGAACAGCTCAAAAAGCTGGGCTGCTCGTGCGACTGGCAGCGTACACGCTTCACGATGGAACCGAAAATGTCTCAGCAGGTCATCAAATCTTTCGTTGATCTATACAACAAAGGTCTGATTTACCGCGGTTACCGCATGGTAAACTGGGATCCCGAGGCAAAAACAAATATTTCTGATGAAGAGGTGATCTTCAAAGAGCAAAATGGCAAACTTTATTACTTAAAATATAAAGTCGAAGGCTCGGAAGAGTATATTTCAGTAGCCACCACACGTCCCGAAACCATCTTTGGCGATACCGCTGTATGTATAAATCCACAGGATGAGCGCTATTCACATTTAAAAGGGAAAAACGTTATCGTACCCATCGTGGGCCGCGCTGTTCCCCTTGTTGAAGATGAATATGTGGATATAGCGTTTGGTACCGGTGCATTAAAAATTACACCGGCACACGACATCAATGACTATGAAATTGGGCAGAAATATCAACTGCAGGTTATCGACTCTATTGATGAAGACGGAAACATGAACGCCCACGCCCTGCATTACGCCGGCAAAAACCGTTTTCAAGTAAGAAAACTCATCGCAAAAGAACTTGATGAAAATGGTTTACTGCTAAAAGCCGAAGATTACATCAACAAAGTAGGAACTTCCGAGCGGACCGGTGCCATAATTGAACCTAAAATTTCGGTGCAGTGGTTCCTGAAAATGTCGGAAATCGCTAAACCCGCACTTGATGTAGTGATTAACGATGAAGTAAAATTTCATCCTGAAAAATTCAAGAATACCTATAAATACTGGATGGAGAACATCCGTGACTGGAACATCTCGCGCCAGCTTTGGTGGGGACAGCAGATCCCGGCGTACTTTTTTGGGGAAGGCGAAAACGATTTTGTAGTGGCTGAAACCATTGAAGAAGCGCTGGAGCTTGCAAAAGAAAAATCTAAAAATCCGAATCTTAACATGTCCGATCTCAGACAGGATCAGGATGCGCTTGATACGTGGTTTTCTTCGTGGCTGTGGCCAATGTCTGTTTTTGACGGACTTATTGATCCTGAAAATGAGGATATTAATTATTACTATCCAACCTCGGATTTGGTAACCGGTCCCGATATTATTTTCTTCTGGGTGGCCCGGATGATTATGGCCGGAATCGAATACCGCAAAGAAGTTCCGTTCAAAAATGTGTACTTCACCGGAATAGTTCGGGATAAGCAAAGACGCAAAATGTCGAAATCGCTGGGTAACTCGCCCGACCCGATAGAACTGATCGAAAAATACGGTGCGGATGGTGTTCGTGTGGGTATTCTGTTAAGTTCCGCCGCTGGAAACGATCTTCTTTTTGATGAAGAACTGATGCTTCAGGGCCGGAATTTCGCCACGAAAATCTGGAACGCTTACCGCCTGATTCAGGGTTGGAATAAAGATCAGAACGTGAAACCAAACAAATCGGACGCACAGGCGATCGAGTGGTTTGGCCAGCAAATGAATAAAACCATCACTGAAATTGCCGACCAATTCGAAAAATTCCGGATTTCTGATGCGCTGCATCTCGTTTACAAACTGGTTTGGGACGATTTCTGCGCATGGTATCTGGAAGCGGTGAAGCCCGCGTTTGGCCAGCCTGTTTCGCAGGAAGTTTACGATCAGACGATTGCTTATTTTGAGGAATTGATGAAACTTCTGCATCCCTTCATGCCGTTCTTGTCAGAAGAACTTTGGCAGAACATCACACCCCGAAATGCGGATAACGCATTGGTAATCACGCAACAAAGCAAAGGTGGCGATTTCAGTAAGGAGGTGCTGAATAATTTTGATCTTGCAAAAGACATCATTTCCGGTGTACGGAATTATCGCCAGAGCAAAGGCATCTCTCCACGTGAATCTGTTGAAATCTTCACTAACGCAGAACATTTCGAGAATGAAGATTTAGTGAAAAAATTAGCCAATATTTCTGATATTCATTACGCCCAGAAAACGGATAAACCGAGCTTTACCTTCCTGATCGGTTCCAGTGAGATCTCCATCCCGCTCAGCGAAAACCTCGATCTTTCAGAAGAAAAAACAAAGACTGAAGATGAGATAAAATACCTCAAAGGTTTCCTGATTTCGGTGGATAAGAAGCTTTCCAATGAAAAGTTTGTAGCTAATGCAAAACCAGAAATCGTAGAGGCTGAGCGCAAAAAACAGCGCGATGCGCAGGAGAAAATTGCACTTTTAGAGGCGAAACTGAAGACTTTATAATAATTAAAACAAAACATGACTCACCTCGAAAATATTGCGAAGCTTTTTAGCAAAGATTTTGTCGAAAGCCCACTGATCGAAACTTTTGATGGCGGCAAAATTCATCTTCCGACCGGTCATCTGGTCGCCTGCGATCCGTTGCTTACCAATGATATGCCGGCTTTTACGCAGCCATTCCCAGTGGGTGACTACCCGCTTCATGTTCATAAAGAGCGCGAAAGCAACTGCATCGCTTATATAGAAATTGTTTTCAGTAACAATATGGTAAAATCTTGGCAACTGGCAACTACAGAAGGGCAGCGCGTGGCTGAGCTTGGTAAGGACGAGATATTCGGTTATCCCGTAGAAAGCGGCATGGGCTGTTTTATGGATGCCGATACCCAACATGAACTGAGCCGGCTTGAACAACGTATTTTCAAAAGAAAAGGGGCTGATTTTATGGGGATTTATGAAGAATTCTTCCATGCTCATTTTTTTGATGAGAACGGTGCCATCGATCAGTTTGCGGTCTTAAAACCTTCTGATACAAAACCAGGCAGCATTTTTGCTTTTGAGACAGGGTATGGTGAAGGGTTTTACGGGAGCTATATTGGCTACGATGCTGAGGGGAAACCTGTAAAAATCATCACCGAATTTATCGAAATCGGCAGTTGACGCGCTTTTGCGAAGATTTTTGTTTCTCTTAGAAAAAGAATAGTTTTGTTACGCCACATCCCATTTTATCAGGCAGATTATTTTAATTAACCGTTCAACATGAAAATCACCACCGAGCAACCCAAAATTATAGTCGTAGGCAGTTCGTCCATTGATTTGGTCCTCAGTACAGACCATATTCCCAAACCCAACGAAACCGTGATGGCAGAAAAAGCCGAAAGTTTTTTTGGGGGCAAAGGGGCCAACCAGGCAGTGGCAGCCTCGCGCCTTGGTGCCAGCGTGTATTTTATCGGGTCTGTAGGTATGGATCCTTTTGGGCAGCAGATTCTCCGGAATTTGGTGGATGAAGGGGTAAATGTAGGCTTCGTGGCAGAAACAGAAGATGCCGCTACAGGTACGGCTTACGTCACTTCGTCCGAAGGTGTGAACTCCATCGTCGTAGTACCCGCGTCGAACTCTTTTTTACGGCCAAAACATGTCGCTGAAGCCGAAAAATATTTTGCATCCGCTGATTTGGTGCTTATACAACTCGAGATTCCGATGGAAACAGTGGAGTTTGCGGTAAGTCTTGCAAAACGGTACGACGTAAAAGTAGGCATCTATGCCGCGCCGGCGAAGAAACTCTCCACAGAGGTGATTGAGGCCAGCAGCTTTATCGTGGCCAAAAGTAATGAGTTAACCACTGTTTTTGGGGAAGAACAGCGAGAGGAAATCCTTAAAAAATTCCCGAACCGGCTTTTCGTGCGCGATGATTCTAATTCCACCACTTACTATAACGGCTCGGAGATGAAATACCAGCGCAACGACCACGATTCGGTGCTTCACAAGATGGGCATGGGCGACGCTTTTACCGCAGGTTTTGCGATTGCGCTGTGCCACGGCAACACCATTGATGATTGTGTGCAGTTTGGTAATGATGTCTCTTTAAAAGTGACCAAGAACCGTGGGTCGCAAAGTGGTTTGCCTTACCTGAAAGATTTTGATGAAGAATAGAAAAACTGTTTCTAACATAAAGTTTAAACTTTTTTATGCCCTTAATGGTCTAATGATATTTAAATTCACTTTTCAGAAGTGAATTTTTTATTTTAAAATGAAAGAACTCGTCCTTATTTCTGCTGGTGGCGCACCTATCTCCGTGAAGATTTTCGAGCCTGAAAAATCTCACGGGAAACTATTGCTTATAAATTCCGCTACCGGTGTCAAGCAACAACTATATTTCGGTTTCGCAAAATATTTGACAGAGAACGGCTTTACAGTCATCACCTACGATTACCGTGGTATTAGCGAATCGAAACCTGCTAATATCAAGAATTTTGAGGCTTCCATGCGGATTTGGGGCGCGCAGGATTTTAGAACCATGACGGAATATGTGGCGGTGCATTACAAAAATCATCAGAAATATCTTTTGGGACATTCTGTTGGCGCCCTAATCCTGGGTATGAATCCTGACGCCACGATGTTTGATAAGTTTGTATTTGTGGCCACCCAAGATGCGTACTTCCGGAATCTTAATTTTCGGATAGCCATGCTCGGGTTGTTCGGGTTTGGTTTGCTGCTGCCCGTACTTACGGCAATCTTAGGATATTTTCCGGCACAATGGTTCGGTTTAGGCGAATCTCTGCCAAAAGGGGTAGCGCTTGATTGGCGAACCTTGGTTATTCACCGCAAATCCACGGGGCGACTTTTTGCTAAAAGTGCCGGCGATTATTCCGATGATCTGCACCAGAAAACCCTGGTCGTTTATGCGGAAGATGATACGTGGGTAACCATGAAAGGGATGGAAAGCCTGATGAATAAAGGTTACCCGAACCTTAAAAAGCAATACCGTAAAATCCGCGTCAGCGAATCGCCAGAAAAAGAGATCGGGCATGTAAATTTCTTCAGGAGTTATAATCGTGACCTCTGGACGATTGTACTAGAGGCTTTTAGCTAAAGCTAGAAAATTTCCTGAATATTTACGAAAAATTTCGAGAGGCCGAAATTTCTAAAAATATGACAGCAATAGTCAAATTTACGATCAAAACTTTTCAAAATGCGCATTAATGCAAGCCTTACAGCTATCTTTAAAATCCTTAAATTTACATCAAAGTAAAGCCGATGAAAATTTACACCAAAACCGGTGACAAGGGCGAAACCGCTTTGTATGGCGGTACGCGCGTATCAAAAGCCTCTGCCAGAGTAGAATCTTATGGAAACATTGATGAACTTAATTCATTCATAGGGTTTGCAAAGGCTGAAATTAAAGATGAGAAAGTCATCAGTCAGTTAAAAAAAATCCAGTTTGATCTGTTCACTTTGGGTTCAGAATCTGCTACACCAACCGATAAGCTAACTTTGGCGAACGGAAAATCCAGACTTGCTTTAATGATTTCTGAAAAAGAGATTGAAGAACTAGAAAGCTGGATGGATGCGTATGAATCGGAACTGGCACCTTTGCAGTTTTTCATTCTGCCGGGTGGCGGAAGAGCGGCCACTTCGCTGCATATCTGCCGAACGGTTTGCCGCCGGGCCGAGCGCAGCCTTGTTTTTCTGAACGAAACCGAAACAGTACGCCCGGAACTCATCAAATATCTCAACCGCCTTTCAGATTACCTGTTCATGCTGGCCCGATACGTTTCTAAAACATATGGCGAGAAAGAAGAATACTGGAATCCGAATGAACGATAAAGCGCTGCTTTTCATTAATGGGGTACCACCAAGTACGATCCCGAATTTTGAAGGATATGGTTTGATCGCGTGTTCCGACGGGGCATTTCATTATTTGAAGAAGTTGGGTTTCCCTCTGAAGAAGCTGGCGTTTATTTCCGGGGATTTCGATTCACACAGCGGCACCGATGAGTCACTGGCTCAGGATAAATTTATTTACACGCCCGACCAGGATAAGACCGATTTTCATAAATCACTCGAAATCATCCTCTATCGTGGGTATAAAACCGTGGATGTATATGGCGGAAGCGGTGGCGAGATGGATCATTTTTTGGGGAATCTGCATACGGCACTGGCTTTCAAGGATGCATTAGACATTACATTCTATGATGAATTTTCGCGTTATTTCTTTGCGCCTAAAAATTTAGTTTTAACGGAGATGAAAGGTCGGTTGGTATCGCTATTTCCGGTTTCGGTAGCTTCAAATATCAAGACGGAGGGGCTGAACTGGGAACTTAATGGGGAGGATTTATCGGTGGATAAAAGGATTGGTACACGAAATTTTGCGTTGAAAGACAAAGTAAGCGTGCAGTTTTCGGGGGGAGAACTCGTTGTATTTGTCGGTCATCAGCCGATGGGGTAATTTTTCCGAGATTAGCTTATAGAAACCAACTTTTTTCACCAATTTTGCAGTTTATTTTTCAACACTGTTTTTAACATTTAAATACCACAACTTTTTTAGAATGAAAATTAAATATTCAGAACTTATCGACCAGACTTTGTATTTCCCGACAGAAGAATTTAATGTTTCGGAGAATACACTGCAATTTCACGATATACCTCTGATGGATGTGGTAGAACGGTTTGGCACCCCTTTGAAGTTTAATTATCTCCCGAAAATCTCTACCAATATACAGCGTGCGAAAGCGTGGTTTAAAGAAGCCATCGAGAAGAATGATTATAAAAAAGGTTACCGTTACTGCTACTGCACAAAATCCAGCCAGTTTGCCTTTGTACTTGAAGAGGCTTTGAAAAATGATATTTCGATAGAAACTTCGTCGGCGTACGATATGGATATCGTAAAATCGCTCTACGACAAAGGAAAATACGATAAAGATGTCGAAGTAATCTGCAACGGATTCAAGACTGATGATTATCTGCATAAAATTTCAGAACTCATCAACAGTGGTTTCCAGAATATCATTCCGGTACTCGACAATTACCGGGAACTTGACAAGCTTACCGAAAGCATTGATACCACTTTCAATATCGGCATCCGAATCGCTTCCGAAGAAGAACCGAAATTTGAATTCTATACCTCGCGGCTTGGTATCGGGTATAAAGATATTATCCCGTATTACAGCCAAAAAATCGCGGACCACCCCAATGCGCGCCTCAAGATGCTGCATTTCTTCATCAATACCGGGATAAAAGATACCGCGTATTACTGGAACGAACTTTACAAATGTCTTCGCGTTTACGCCAGGCTGAAAAAGATTGCGCCAGAAGTAGATTCACTCAATATTGGTGGTGGTTTCCCAATCAAAACCTCGCTGAATTTCGATTACGATTACCAGTATATGGTAAACGAAATCGTATCGCAGATCAAAAAGTTCTGTGAGGAAGAAGGCGTTGAAGAACCACATATCTATACCGAATTCGGTAGTTTTACGGTCGGGGAGAGTGGCGGGAACCTGTACAAAATCATCTCACAAAAACGCCAGAACGACCGGGAAAAATGGAATATGATCGACTCGTCTTTCATGACCACTCTGCCGGATACGTGGGCCATTTCGCGCCACTTTATCATGTTGCCGCTGAACCGCTGGGAAGATACCTACGAACGTGTCTTCCTGGGTGGATTAACCTGCGATTCAGATGATTATTATAATTCCGAGCAGCATACCAACGCGATTTATCTACCGGTTTTCAGTGACACCAAACCGCTTTATATCGGATTTTTCCATACCGGCGCCTATCAGGAAACGATCGGCGGTTACGGCGGCGTTCACCACTGCCTGATGCCTCAGCCCAAGCATATTCTCATCAATAAAGACGAAGAAGGCAACTTTACGTATGAAGTTTTCCGCGAGGAACAGCGGCCGGAAGATGTACTGAAATTATTAGGATATTAAAATTAAGGAGCAGCCGCGGGTTGCTCCTTTTCAATTTTTGTCCCGCTCTCCACTGTATCTTTTACTGCACTGCATTCCGCAAAAGGATGCCGTTAAGATCGGGGCTAGAATTTCAGGCGGTTCTGCTTCCGAAGATTTACAAAATAGCTTTTTCGGCGCTCGCTTCGCTCGCGCCCAACCTCTCCTTACAGCTTTCTTTCATTGCAGCCTCAGAAAAACCTTTGGATTTTCGGTAACTTCAGGTGAGCAAAATCCTCCACCAGGATATTGGCCAGTTCATAGTTTTGGTCCTTAGAATGTGGACTTTTGTAGGCAGCACAAAAAATTCCGGCTGCGTGTGCCGCCATAATGCCGTTCGTAGAATCTTCGATGACCAGGCAGTTTTCTGTTGGTTCGCCGGCCATTTCTGCGGCTAGCTGAAAAATCTCGGGATGAGGTTTAGATTCCTTCAAGTCGGCACCGCTGATTTTCCCCGAAAAATATTTCTCAAGCCTGAACTTTTCAAAGACCCAGTTGATGGTGTTCATGTGCGCGGAGGAAGCCAGGATAACTTTCAGGCCGTTGTCGAAATAGTTTTCGATAAGGTCCTTAACGCCCGGCAGAAGATCAAAATCCGCATCATGGTCAAAGTAATGCTTAAAATATCGGCGTTTTATCGAAGCTAACTCTTCATGTGTAGAATTCAGACTAAATTTCTCAACAAGTGTCGTGCAGACTTTCTGTGTAGAAGCACCCGTGAAACTGGTGTAAAGTTTCTCAGAAACCGAGATATTCAGGTCCTCGAACATTTTAAAATAGGCTTTGCGGTGCAGCGGTTCGGTGTCTACAATCACCCCGTCCATGTCGAAGAGTATCGCTTTTAAAGGCATATTCAGAATTTGCGCAAAGGTAGAAAAAGCGCTCTGAAATTTTTAAGATGAAAATTTTATTGGTTTGCTTCGATGAACCAGATCAAACCAAAGAAAAAAGCTAATGCCACCACCAAAGCAAGTATGGATTTCCAATTGGCGAAATTCACAGTCCAACCCATCCAGGGCTGTCGTTTAGGCGGAAAAATCCGCTTATCGTTTTTGTTGTAGTAGAAAACGCCCCAAATCCAGTTGGTTGAATCGTTACTAAAGTTATTCGTTTCCATCTTTTTAGGTTTGACTAAAGTTAAGAATTTTCCCGGAATTATCCAGCCGCGAAAATGGCTTTCATTTACAATCTGTTTTTTATCTTTGAGCTTTGAAATTTTCAATCTAAATTAAAAATCAAAATGCAGACATACGCAGGAATTCCGGAAGAAAACGCCACCCTGGAAAACTCAAAAGTGATGCTCGTGACGGTTCCTTATGACGGAACCTCGACCTGGGGCAAAGGAGCCGATAAAGGCCCGGAACTTTTCCTGGATGCTTCTGAGAATATGGAGCTTTTCGACATCGAAACCCGTACCGAACCTTATCTGGAAGGTGTTTATCTGGCAGGCGAAGTTTCCGAAAACTCCACGCCGGAAGCGATGACGGAAGCGGTTTACCAAAAAACCAAAGAACTTTTGAAGCATGAGGACAAACTTTTCACGCTTTTCGGTGGTGAGCATTCAGTTTCCATCGGTTCGATTCGTGCTGTGGGTGAAAAATATGAGAACTTAACTGTTCTTCAGCTTGATGCTCACACCGATTTAAGACCTGAATTCCACGGATCAACTTCAAATCATGCCTGTGCGGTTTATGAAGCCAGCAAAAAACACAATCTCGTTCAGGTCGGAATACGTTCTATGGATGCCGAGGAAATGGAACATGTGAATGAAGAGCAATGCTTTTGGGCGCATGAAATCGCGACTAACCCAAACTGGATCGATGATGTGCTGGCAAAAGTGTCTGGGAATGTGTACATCACCATCGATCTTGATGCGTTCGACCCATCAATCGCGCCATCCACCGGAACACCGGAACCGGGCGGCCTGCAATGGTATCCAACGCTGGAACTCCTGAAAAAAGTTTTCGAAAAATGCAATGTGGTGGCCTTCGATATCGTAGAACTGATGGATTCGCCAATGGCCAAGCCAAGTGCTTTCCTTGCGGCGAAACTTTATTATAAAATGTTGGCTTACCATCATATCTCAAAAAGATAGCTTGCTCCAGCTCGAAGATAGCATCCATAAAAAATGCTTTCCGGTCAGGGAAAGCATTTTTTATGGTCTTATAATTTACACTTTAGAAGTGCAAATAGAGATTACAAGTTATTTTAAAACATCCACCTCCAAAGAACTGTCCCCGAAAACTTTGATGAACGCTTTTGTGTAATCTTCTTTGGTGGCGAAATTTGGATTATCCATGAATTTCTGAGGGTTTACAGCAAACAGCGGAAACCAGGTGCTCGAAATCTGAATCTGGATTTTATGACCTTTCTTAAATGTGTGCACAACGTCCTGCAGACGGAAGTTCACCGCAGTTTTTTGGTTCGGAACAAGCGCTTCCGGTTTTTCGCGTGAGTTGCGGAATCTTGCAGGCATTATTTCGCTGCGTACCATCTGATGGTAGTTTCCGTAAACGACGCCGTCTTTCTTTTCCGCCGGTTTAAAATCTTCTGGGTAAACATCGATAAGTTTTACGGCAAAATCCGCGTCGTCTGAAGAAGAAGCAATATTAAGTTTAGCCAAAATTTCACCCGCGAAAGTGATGTCTTCTGTTAAAACATCGGTTGTAAAAGTAATTACGTCCGGACGCCCAACAGCAAACCGCTGGTCTTCACTCATGTAATTCCGGGGCGTGAAACCGTTGAAGTCTTTGATTTTATCTGAACTCAGAACCGGATTGTGCGGATCGCTGTAATATTCGGATACTGAATTGCCTGCACTTTCTTTCAGTGTGCCGTCGGCTAAGAAAAAATTGACTTTTTTGGCATTTATGGGAGGGTAAACATCAAATTCTTTCCACTCTTTCTTTCCGGTATCGTACATCATGGCTTCGGGTAAACCGGCGTCGGCTTTGGGATTTCCTTTTAAATAATGACTGAAGAATTTTGTTTCCAAATTTTTCTGGTAATAAGTTGCGATGCTGTCGCCAAAGTAAACCTCGTTGTGGAAGTGCTTTCCGGTTTCGCGTGCCCACGCGCCATGTGAGAAAGGTCCCATCACGATGGTGTTCTTGGCTTTTGGGCTGGTTCTTTCAATGGTTTTATAAATATTTAAAGGCCCGAACAGGTCTTCGGCATCATACCACCCGCCTACGGTCATCACAGCGTGTCTTACATTTTTAAGGTGTGGCAGCAGGCTTCTTTTCTGCCAGAATTCATCATAATTGGGGTGGTTCATCACCTCGGTCATAAAGAAATTGTCTTTGTAATATTTCTCATACCCGTCTTTCAGCGTACCCATGTCTCGGTAGAACTTCAGGCCATCTTCTGATGTAGCCTTAATCATGCTGTCGCTGTACCAGGCTTTGTTTTCGGCTTTGTTTTTCTGTACGCCAAAAACCGGGAAAGTCCTGAAATAGCCGAGCATGAACTTTCCGTTGTGCAGAAAATCATCATTCCAGAAATCTGAGATCGGAGCTTGTGGCGAAGAAGCTACAAGTGCCGGATGGTCTGCCAAGATGCCTGCAGCGGTATAAAATCCCGGATAGGAAGTGCCATATTGGCCCACTTTCCCATTGTTGTTTCTTACGTTCTTCAGCAACCATTCGATCGTATCATAAGTATCCGTACTTTCATCGACGTCTTTTTTGGTTTTGCGTTCCACCTGAGGTGTCATATTGGTGAACGTACCTTCGCTCATGTATCGGCCACGCACGTCCTGATAAACAAAGATGTACTTGTCATTCATTAAAAATTTATTAGGGCCCAGCGACGCGCGGTATTCGTTTTCGCCGTAAGGAGCGATGCTGTAGCAGGTGCGTTGCATGATGAACGGGTATTTCTTAGACTTCGAGATGTCTTTTGGAATGTAAATCGCAGTGAATAACTTCACCCCGTCGCGCATCGGGATGTAAACTTCCTGTTTGGTGAAGTTTTCCTTCACAAAGGTATTGTCCGGCACCGTTTGAGCAAAAACCGAGAGGAAACAAAACAGGAGAGCAAATCGCAGAAATTTTTTCATGAATGATAATTTTGCCCGAAAGTATAAAAAAGATTATAAATTAACTAACAAATTGACTGATGATGCGTTTATTTGATAATAGTGCGGACCCAGACCTAAACTTACTGCCACGTGACGGTACCGTGAATTATTACGGGAAAATCTTATCTACAGAAGAAGCGAACCGTCTTTACGCTCTTTTAATGAAAAACATTGCATGGCAGCCTGATGAGGCAATAATATTGGGAAAGAAAATAATCACGAAGCGTAAGGTAGCCTGGTACGGCGACGAAGCGTTTTCTTACACCTATTCCAAAAGCACCAAAACCGCACTTCCGTGGACGTGCGAACTTCTCGAACTTAAAGCATTGACGGAAGGAAAAACAGACGAAAAATTCAACTCCTGCCTGCTGAACTTTTATCATTCCGGCGAGGAAGGCATGGCTTACCATAGTGATGCAGAGAAAGATTTAAAGAAAAATGGCGCAATCGCATCAGTAAGTTTAGGAGCGGAACGTAAATTTGTTTTCAGACATCAGGCTACCAAAGAAAAAATGGAACTGTTTTTGGAGCATGGCAGCCTGCTGGTAATGAAAGATGAAACGCAGCGCTTTTGGCAACACCGTTTGCCACCATCAAAAAAAATTACCACCCCCAGAATCAACCTTACGTTCCGGATTATCGAACGAGGTCATGATTAAAAAGGGTCCTAATTTTGCTTCGAAAAAGCGAATTGTACAGTAAATGCCGAAATTTCTTATCTTAACCGGTGATTTTATATGACTTATATCATTAAATTTGAATACCTATTAACATTAAAATATTCAACTATGAAAAAAACAATCGCAATGGCGGCTTTAGCGCTTGCAGTATCCTTCGGGTCTGTAGCCTGTAAGAAAAAAGTGAGTGATGCAGATCTGCAAACGCAGGCCACTACTATTGTTACTGCTAACCCAAATGCCTCTGTAGAGGTAAAGGATGGCACCGCACACCTTAGCGGAACCTTTGCTGATGAGGCTTCACGTAACCAGATGATAGCTTCGCTGAAAGCGATTCCTGGCATCAAGGATGTGATGGACATGTCAACTATAGAAACTGCACCAGTAGTCGAAACAGTTTCAGCTGTTGATCCAGAAGTTCAGCAAAAAGTTGCGGATGCTGTGAAGGATTTCCCATCCGTAAATGTAGAAGTCGTGAATGGTGAACTTACCCTGACCGGGAATGTCTCGCCAGAACAGGCCCGTAAAATAAAAATGTCTGTTGATGCACTGCAAGTAGGAAAAGTAAATTATAATTACACAGTAAAATAGTTGGTTATGAATACATTACAGAATAAATATGCGAGCGTGATTTCTGCCGCACAATCAGCGGGCATCCGTAACCTTCAGATTACAGAGCAAGAAGGGATTCTTTATATCTCTGGTGATGCCTCATCCAGCGCCGCTAAAGATGCGGTGTGGAACGCTTTAGGAGCGATAGATACGACCTATACCGCCTCAGATATTAACCTGAACGTCCAGATTACTGGCCTCTCTACAGGAACTTCACTTCGGGTGGAGACCGAAAGCTCTAACCTAAACATCCGCCAGGAGCCTTCTACAGAAGCCGCTGTTACAGGTAAAGTAGCAAAAGGTGGAAACGTAACACTGGTAGAACAGACTTCTGATGACTGGTGGAAAGTTCGGACTGCCGACGGTAAAGAAGGTTATGCCTACTCGCGTTACCTGCGCGCTTAATATTTAAGATATTTTATTTACAACCTCTGTTTTTTCAGAGGTTTTTTGTTTGCTGTGAACGCAGGTTGGCTATTGCAATAACTAAAAAAAACTATATTTGTAGCGCTTACATTTTAAAAATAATACATGAAAGGTCAAAACAAACTGTTTATCGCCATTGTGATTTCATTAGTGATAGGTGTTATCATGGGCGGTATTGTTCATACCCAATTTCCTGAAAATGCTGAAGGCTTTGCCACCAACATCAAACTTTTAGGAACTGTTTTCATTCGTTTGGTGCAGATGATTATTGCTCCGCTCGTATTCACAACCCTTGTAGTGGGAATCTCTAAGATGAGTGATATGAGGATGATTGGCAGGGTAGGGTCCAAGGCCATGCTCTGGTTTATTACCGCCTCGCTCGTCTCTTTACTCATCGGGCTTGTCTTTGTAAATTGGTTGCAGCCGGGTTATGTGATGCAACTCCCGATACCTGCCGCAGATGCAGGGGGTGATGTAGTGGCGAATAGCCAAGGCCTTTCTCTGGAGCAGTTTGTGAAGCATGTGATCCCCAAAAGCCTCTTTGAAGCCTTCGCTACCAATGAGGTTTTGCAGATTGTAGTATTTTCCATTATGTTCGGTATTGCGTTGGCGAATATGGGCGAGGATTACACCAAACCGATTGTCCGTGCATTGGATATTTGTGCACATGCCATCCTGAAAATGGTAGGCTATATCATGTGGTTCGCGCCGCTTGGTGTTTTAGGCGCTATCGCTGCGGTGGTTGCCACAAACGGGTTCGATATTTTTAAGGTTTACGCTATTTATCTGCGGGATTTCTTCTTCGCGCTCGCTATTCTTTGGATAGTGCTGTTAATTGTTGGATACGCGATTATCGGGAACCGTCTTTTCGAACTTTTAAGAAGGATCAAAGGGCCGTTGCTCATCGCTTTTTCAACAACCAGTTCCGAAGCGGTGTTTCCAAAACTTGTAGAAGAACTTGAAAGATTTGGCTGTAACAACCGAATTGTCTCGTTCATCTTGCCACTCGGTTATTCATTCAATTTGGACGGAAGTATGATGTACATGACTTTCGCGGCCATTTTCATCGCTCAGATTTATGGTATCGATATGACTTTGGGCCAACAGATTATTATGCTGCTTGTACTGATGCTTACCTCAAAAGGTATTGCAGGCGTGCCGCGTGCCAGCCTAGTTATTATTGTGGCGACGTGTACGATGTTCGGCATCCCACCGGAAGGAATTGCCTTGATTCTCCCGATTGATCATTTCTGTGATATGGGACGAAGTATGACCAATGTACTCGGTAATGCACTCGCAACCTCTGCCGTATCAAAATGGGAAGGACAGCTGGATAATCACGGTGGGGATTTATAATTCTTCAGATTCTAAACTTCTTAATATAAAGCTGTAGTGAAAAACAAACTGGGGACAGCAGTCACGCTAGGGTTTGCGCTTTTTGCCATGTTCTTTGGGGCGGGCAACCTTATTCTTCCGCCATTCATAGGACTGAGAAGTGGTGAAGATTGGCTGGCAGCGGTAGCGGGTTTCTTCACTACAGGTATTGTTTCGCCTTTTCTGGGTGTACTTACGGTCGTACTCTTCGGGACTTCATTCACCGATTTGGGGCGTAAGGTAAATCCTGGGGTGGTGTTGGTGCTTACTTTTTTAATTATGTTGTGTATCGGTCCGTTGGTAGCGATTCCCCGTACAGCGGCAGCAACTTATGAGATTGGTATCAAGCCTTTACTGCCGTCTTTCAACAGTATTGTGTTTTCTGTACTATTCTTTATAGTAGTGGTCTTTCTTTCTGCCTCCAAATCCAAGATTGTCGATATTATTGGTAATTTCCTCACTCCTTTTTTAATTCTGGCTTTAGGCATCTTGGTGGTGATGGGCATGATGAATCCTCCGTCAGCCGTGGAGCTATCAACCCTAAATGAGCGAAGCGCGTTTATATTCGCATTTCATGAAGGGTACCAAACGCTTGACGTGCTGGCCTCGGTGATTTTTGCCGGAATCATCATCTCAGCGGCTATTGATAAAGGGTTCACAAACACGACTGATAGGTTCAGAATTACCATTGCGGCTGGTTTGGTCTCCATGATGGCGCTGTTATTTATCTATGGTGGCTTAATTTATCTGGGGGCACACGCTGGGTATCCCCAAGGAGAGGATATTTCCCGAACCGATTTGCTGCTACATATTTCCCGAACCGTATTAGGCCATAACGGGACTATAGTGATCTCTGTCGCGGTTGCGCTGGCCTGTCTTACGACCGCTATTGCCCTGTCTTCCGCGATGGGCAGTTTTCTTGAGCAGTTAACTAAAGGTAAGATGAGCTACAAAGTGGGTGTAATCATTACCTGCCTTGTTTCGGGCTATTTTTCTGTAAAAAGTGTTGATGAAATCATTGAATATGCGGTAGTCGTTCTGGGTTTCATCTATCCGATTACATTTGCGCTGATTCTTACCGTACTGTTTTTCGGTAAGGCAGTAAAGGGCAGACGGCCTTTTGTGGCCGCCGTAATAGCTGCAGCGGTAGTTGCATCGTTCTCCGTATTTGCTCACTTCAATCTTTTTCCATCAGTGGTACAGCAAGTTAATGATATTTTGCCGCTCTCAGAACATCAGTTGGGTTGGTTAATGCCTTCATTCGCGGCATTTTTTATCGTTTGGCTTACAGAGCGTCTGTTTAATAAAGACACTTCAGTCAAATACTGATTGATGTCACCTATTCCTCCTTTTACTCATTCTAAATTACAGAATAAATTGCTTAAATTTGTGGCTAATTTTTACAAGCCATTATGTTAACCAAAGATAAAGTTCAGAATTTTCTGAAAGAGATAGAAGTAGATGATCTAGTACACAACATCCAGGTAATGGGTAATGATGTGTATATTGATATGACTGCCCATTCACCGGCCATGCACGAGAAAAAGAAACTCGAAGCTGCTATGAAACAGGCTTTCGCCTCAGAATTCGGAGAAGAAATCGTACTGAAACTTAAAATTACTTCACCAGAGCCAACCGAAGTACAGCAAAACCTTATCAAAGGGAAGCAAATCCCTGGCATCCAGAATATTATCGCTGTAGCATCAGGCAAAGGTGGGGTAGGGAAATCTACCGTGGCTGCCAATATCGCGGTTACACTGTCTAAAATGGGTTTCAAGGTAGGGCTTCTAGATGCCGATATCTATGGGCCATCCGTCCCAACCATGTTCGATACCGAAGGCGCAAAACCCATCTCTGTAGAAATTGATGGTAAAAACCTGATGAAGCCTATCGAGAATTACGGCGTGAAAATGTTGTCAATCGGCTATTTTTCAGGCGCTAATCAAGCTGTGGTATGGCGCGGGCCAATGGCCAGCAAGGCTCTGAACCAAATGATTCGCGATGCCGCTTGGGGCGAACTAGATTTTCTTTTGATAGATTTGCCGCCAGGTACGGGTGACATCCATTTGTCCATCATTCAGGAAGTGCCTGTAACCGGCGCCGTAATTGTAAGCACACCGCAGCACATCGCATTGGCAGATGTTCGTAAAGGGATCGCGATGTTTCAGATGGAAAGCATCAACATTCCGGTACTTGGCTTAATAGAAAATATGGCCTATTTTACACCCGAAGAACTTCCGGAGAATAAATATTATATCTTCGGGAATCAAGGCGCACAATACATGGCAGAAGACCTGGGTATCCCCGTTTTAGGCGAGATCCCAATCATCCAGAGTATCCGTGAGGCAGGAGATGTAGGCCGCCCAGCCGCACTTCAGGAAGGTTCGGCTATTGCAGACATCTACCTAAAAACCACCCAACAGATGATTGAAAGCCTGGTGGAAAGAAACAAAAACCTGCCACCAACCGAAGCTGTGAAAATCACTACAATGGCTGGCTGTTCCCCAAAAAAATAAAAAAATACAGGTCTTAGCAGGCTGAACGTGAAAATACAGATTATGCAAGAAGAAACAATTAACAGAGTAAAATATGCGCTGGAGACCATTCGGCCTTTTCTGAATAAAGACGGTGGCGACATCGAATTGGTAGAGGTGAAGGAGGATATCGTTTACGTAAAACTACAGGGTAACTGCAACGGCTGCCCGATGAGTTTCTCTACGATGAAACTGGGCGTAGAGAATACCATCAAACAGCACGCACCCGAAATCCGGGAAGTGCTGAATGTGGAGTAATGCCGGTGTAACTTGCCAGATACAGCAGTCCTGTGCGGGGCTGCTTTTTTAATGCCTTTCTTCCGCAGCACTTTTGTAAATAACCCGCTAAAACACCAGCGGTTTTCAAATTAAATTGATACTTTAGCACCTTTAAAACCCTATTGAAATATGATTGCCATTGTAGACGGCGGCTCTACCAAATGTGATTGGGTGATACTTGAAAATTCAGGTAAACTACACCTGAAGACCACTACATTGGGCTTTAATCCGAATATTATTAATCCTGATTTCGTTTCTCAGGAGATTGATAGAAACCAGCAGCTCTATTTCCTCAAAAATCATATCGAAAAAGTGTTTTTCTATGGTTCAGGGTGTGGTACAGCACATAACGCACAGAAAATTGAACACGAGTTTACTCGGATCTTCCCGAATGCTGAAGTCAGCATCAAAGAAGACATGACGGCGGCGGCGTATGCTGCCTACAACGGCGCACCGGCCATAGTCTGTATTTTGGGTACAGGCTCTAACTCCTGTTATTTCGATGGTGAAAAAATCCGGACAGATTTGCCTTCACTTGGTTTTTTAATCGGTGATGAAGGCAGTGGCAGCGCACTTGGCAAACATCTCCTTCGAAGATATTTCATGAAAAAACTCCCGAAAGATCTGGAAGCCGATTTCCGTGCGACCTACAACCTCAGCATTGAGGAGGCACTGAATAAAATGTATCATAATCCTAGGGCCAACGCCTATCTGGGCGAGTTCAATAAATTTATTGCCGAGCGGCGAAAGCATTCCTACTTCCAGAACATGGTGTTTGATGAGATGAAAAACTTTCTCGATTATCAGGTGCTGCCCTATCCCGAAGCACGCGAAGCCGAAATCAATTTCATTGGGTATATCGCCTATATTTACGAAGATATTTTGCGTTCAGCAGCGGCAGAACTTAACCTGAAAGTAGGGCGCGTGGTACAGAAACCTATCGAAAGCCTCGTAGATTATCATAAAAAATATATTCTGAATCTTTCCTGATTCGTCCATTAATCATTAAAAGGCCTCTTGGGCCTCTGCCGGGAAAATCTTTCCGGTTCTTTAAAAATTAATTTATTATGTCAAGTAAAACCAACCGCGACGAGAAAACCTTCAGCCAGGCCGCGCTGGATTATCATCGTACCGAGCCTAAAGGCAAAATAGAAGTCATCCCCTCCAAGCCACATTCCTCGCAGCGCGATCTTTCGCTCGCATATTCACCGGGTGTGGCGATCCCGTGTCTGGAGATTGAAAAAGATCCCAAAGCCGCCTACGAATATACCGGGAAAGGAAACCTGGTAGCCGTAATCTCTAACGGAACGGCCGTTCTGGGCCTCGGGGACATCGGTGCTGAAGCCTCTAAGCCTGTAATGGAAGGGAAGGGCTTATTATTCAAGATTTTTGCAGATATCAACGTGTTTGATATCGAAATCGACGAAAAAGATCCGGATAAATTTATTGAAATCGTTAAAGGAATCGCGCCAACCTTCGGAGGCATCAACCTGGAGGATATTAAAGCCCCCGAGGCGTTCTATATCGAGCAACGCCTGAAAGAAGAGCTGGATATTCCTTTAATGCACGATGACCAGCATGGTACCGCTATTATTTCAGCCGCCGCACTCATCAACGCGCTAGAGATTGCCGGTAAAAAAATAGAAGACATAAAAATGGTGGTGAACGGGGCGGGTGCCGCCGCGGTAGCCTGTACCAAACTCTATCTGGAACTCGGTTTACGCAAAGAAAACGTACTGATGTGCGATTCAAAAGGCGTAATCCATCATCAGCGTGAAAACCTTACCCCTGAAAAATTAGATTTCGTGCGCGAAACTAATCTCCATACGCTAGAAGATGCGGTGGAAGGTGCTGATGTGTTCATTGGTTTGTCTAAAGGGAACGTGCTAACGCCCGAAATGTTGCTTACCATGGCTGATAACCCAATTGTGTTTGGTCTTGCCAACCCCGACCCGGAAATTGAATATGACTTGGCAATGCAAACGCGTAAAGATACCATTATGGCCACCGGCAGAAGCGACTATCCTAATCAGGTGAACAATGTTCTCGGTTTCCCGTATATTTTCCGTGGCGCGCTGGATGTGCAGGCAACCGGTATTAATGAAGCTATGAAACTTGCGGCTGTACATGCCATCGCAAACCTAGCCAAAGAACCCGTGCCGGAAGCAGTAATCTTGGCCTATAACCTTAAGAACCTGAGTTTCGGACGCGAATATTTTATCCCGAAACCATTTGATAACCGTTTGATCACCAGAGTTTCTATGGCGGTAGCCAAAGCAGCCATGAACAGCGGTATTGCAAGCAAACCGATTGTAGATTTCGAAGAGTATGAAAATGCCCTGCTCGACAGGATGGGGCGTGATGAAAGACTCATCCGTATGATGCAAAACCGTGCCCGCTCAAACCCGAAAAGAGTTACGCTGGGTAATGCCGAGGAATATAATGTACTGAAGGCAGCACAGATTCTTCTGGAAGAAGGTATCGCGCATCCTATCCTGCTTGGCGAGAAACAGTACATTAAAGAACAGATGAAGAAATTCGGGATAGAAATTGATGTTCCGATAGTAGACCCTGCCGATGATGACCAGGAAGAGAACCGTAAACGTTACCGGGAAACCCTCTGGCAACTGCGCCAAAGAAAAGGCATGAACGAATATAAAGCCAAAAGGATTGTGCGCCAACGCGATTATTTCGGTCCGCTGATGTTGAAAAATGGGGATACCGATGCGCTAATTGTTGGGTTTTCGAAAAATTACACTTCCGTACTGCGACCGGTACTTGAGGTGATTGAGAAAGACAAAGGCGTGGACAAGGTAGCATCAATGATGATGATCCTTACAGACAAGAAACCGATTTTCTTTGCAGATACCTCGATTATCCAAAATCCAACATCAGAAGATTTGGTGAATATCGCACGCATGTCTGAAAAGGTGGTGAAATCTTTTGCGATAGATCCACGAATCGCCATGCTGTCTTTCGAGAACTTCGCAGCCATTTCCGATACTTCGAAGAAAGTGGCGAAAGCCGTATCTATCCTTCATGAAAAGTATCCGGATATGGTGGTGGATGGCGAAATTCAGCCCGATTTTGCGATGGATGCCGATCATCTTTCAGATTATCCGTTCTCCAAACTCGGTACCAAGCCCGCCAACGTGTTTATATTCCCGAACCTGGAGAGTGCGAATCTTTCCTACAAAATCATCCGTGGGATGAAAGTCGCACAGGTAGTGGGCCCAATTTTAATGGGACTTAAGCAGCCTGTACACGTACTGCAGATGCGTGCCAGCGTAGATGAGATTGTAAATCTGGCGACCATTGCCGTCCTCGATGCTCAGAAGCGCGAAGAAGCCGGCAATAGTTAACGTAAGCGGAATGTGTTTAGACTGCGGGCAATTGTCCGCAGTTTTTTATTTGAAATGACTGAAGGGAATAGCTTTTGCACAAAAATCAGCATGAATGATATGGCTCTCCAACGCTTCATTGATGCGCAACACGGAATATACGAAGTGGCTTTGGGCGAAATCCGCACAGGTAAGAAACGTACCCATTGGATGTGGTTTATATTTCCGCAACTGAAAGGGTTGGCGCACAGTGCGACAGCACAATTTTACGGCATCAGGGATCTGCACGAAGCTAAGAGTTATCTACAGCATCCCGTCCTTGGGAAAAGGCTTCGCGAGATTACCGATGTTCTAAACAATCTGCCGAATGATAATGCACATGAGATCTTTGGCCATCCGGATGACTTGAAACTGCATTCATGTCTTACCTTATTTGCGGAAATTGATGAGGCGACAGACGCAGTTTTCAAAAAAGCCCTGACGCGGTTCTTCAATGGGCGGGCAGATCCACAGACGCTTCGTTTGCTGTACGGTACTTAGTTAATGTCCTTGTGCTTACTGTTGTAACCACCAAAAAATCTTATATTTGGGGTTCTTCAAAAACGAATCATGATTTATTCCTTAAAAGGAACCGTTCAACAACTGAATCCTACTTCAGTAGTGGTTGATGTAAACGGGGTCGGCTATTTTGTGGGCATCAGCCTTCAAACTTCAGAGAAACTTACATTAGGTGAAGCTACGTTTCTCCATATCCAACAAATCATCCGCGAGGATGCACACCTATTGTTTGGTTTTAACACCATTTTAGAGAAAGAACTTTTCAATCTGTTAATATCTGTTAACGGCGTGGGACCGGTTTCTGCGCTTATCATGCTGTCTTCGCTATCCATTGATGAGATTGCCAATGCCATCCTAAGCGGTAACAGTTTGCTGCTGCAAAAGGTAAAGGGGATTGGTGCCAAAACCGCGGAAAGAATCATAGTGGACCTACGCGACAAAGTGCAGAAATTCAGCGTTTCCGGTGAAAATATTTCTAATTTTGCAGATAATAAAGTGAAGGACGAAGCGTTATCTGCATTAGAAGTTCTGGGCATCCCTAAAAAGACCAGTGAAAAGATCGCAGACCGGCTTCTTAAAACAACCCCCGCTTATTCTGTGGAAGATTTAATTAAACAGATTTTAAAAAATATTTAACATTTGGAACGGTACACCTTTATCCAGCATAAATTCCTCTATCCTTTTATTCTTTTTTTCTGCACGCTTACTCTTTCGGCACAGGTAAACAGACAAGACAGCAGTTCGGTAAGGCAAGATTTTTCTCTCCCGAACCCCATCCGTTACGAAGCATTTTATGATGTGCAGAGCGGGATGTATATCCTTTATCCCAAAATCGGCAACATGGTGGTGGGAAATCCCGTATCGATGAGCTCAGCAGAATATTATGATTATATGCTGAACAACCAGTTGAGTGCTTATTACAAAGAGAAATCCTCTACCAATAATCTCGGCTACCGAAAGGACCAGACGGATGCGCGGCAAAAAGGACTTCTGCCCAGTGTGAATATTAAGAATAAACTGTTCGAGTCGGTTTTTGGCGGAAATAAAATTGAGCTTATTCCGCAAGGTTTTGCCTCCTTTGATATTGGCGGACTTTATCAGAAGATTGATAATCCACTGATTTTACCGCAGAACAGAACCAGCTTCGCGATTGATATCCAACAGCGCATTCAGTTGGGCTTACTGGGAAAAGTGGGTGAGAACCTTCAGTTAAAAGCGAATTACGACACCCAAAGTGGCTTCGCATTCGAAAACCGGATGAATCTTGTGTGGCAGGCCAAAGGAACATGGCGAGACCTGCAAAGCAAAGGACTTGATGATACCAGCGGCGGTGAAGATAAGATCATTAAAAGAGTGGAATTCGGGAACGTGAATATGCCGCTTTCCACCAGCCTGATCCGTGGTTCGGAATCGCTTTTTGGGTTAAAAACCGAGTTTCAGCTCGGGAAAACCTACGGAACTGTCGTTTTTTCACAGCAACAGGGCGAAGCCCGGAATATCATTGCGCAGGGCGGTGGCGTACTGAACACTTTTAAACTTAATGCGATTGATTATGAGGATAATCAGCACTATTTCCTCGGGCATTATTTCCTAAACAGCTACGATAACGCTTTACTGAACTACCCACAGATCAACTCCCGAATCAACATTACCCGCATCGAAGCCTGGGTGCTCGATCAGGGATCGGGTAACCTTCAGGATCAGAAGGGCGTGCTGGGCATCCGCGATCTTGGCGAAGGATTATCTGGCTATCCCGATAATTCGCAAAACGGCCTTTACCAGTCAATCTCTAATCTGGGGACCGGCATCCGAGATATCAACACAGCTTATAACACAATTAACGGACAAACCTTCCCAAATGCTGCCGGATCACCGCAGACTTACAGCGATGGTGAGCAGTTTATCTTCAACAGAAAAGCGCGGAAACTTACCTCCAACGAATTTCGGTATCACCCCCAACTCGGTTACCTTTCGCTTAATCAGCGTCTGAATGATAACCAACTTCTGGCAGTAGCGTATTCCTATACATTAAATGGGGACAGCCGTGTATATAAAGTAGGGGAGTTTTCCGAGGAAAGTCCGGTACTGATTACCAAACTTTTGAAATCTAATACCAAAACTACCACCACTACCCCGATGTGGGATTTGATGATGAAGAATATCTATTCATTGAATACCAATGGCATCAATGCAGAGCAGTTTCTTCTGAATGTCTATTTACGGGATCCACAAAGTGGCAAAGTAAACTACCTGCCCAACACGCCCGTTCAGGATATCAACCTGTTAAAGCTTTTTAACTGGGACCGCCTGAACCTTAATAATGACCTTCAACAGAATGGCACTACCACGGGTGACGGTATCTTCGATTTTGTGCCGGGTATTACGGTGGACAGCGAAAACGGTAAGATCATCTTTACTAAAGCGAAACCGTTTGGTGCCTATCTGCAAAATGTATTAGGCACTAACGATCCGAAATTTGTGTTTAATGAACTCTATGAGCAGTTTAAGAATGTAGCTTCAGAAAACCGTCTGGCGCTTGCTTATACGCTGGAAGGCCGTTTCAAGGGATCGCAAGGCACGGGCATTTCACTAGGCGCGATTAATGTGCCGCAAGGTTCTGTAAAGGTAACTGCCAATGGGGTACAGCTACAGGAAGGTATTGATTTTACGGTAGATTACATGCTCGGAACCGTGAATATTATTAACGAAACCGTAAAACAGTCTGGCCAGGCAATTAATATTTCATTAGAGAATCAACTTACGTTCAACACACAACGGAAACGTTTTTTAGGGCTGAACCTGGAGCGTAAGTTTAATGAACATCTTACCGTTGGCGGAACCGTTGTAAATTATGCTGAAACACCGCTAACGCAAAAAGTGAATTTCGGACAAGAGGCGGTGAACAATACCATGGCTGGTTTCAATATCCTGTATAATAATCAGTTACCATTCCTTACCCGACTTACCGATAAAATTCCGCTCGTTAATACAGAAGCACCGTCGAACCTCAGTTTTACAGCTGAAGGAGCCTACCTGATGCCCGGACAGAACAAGGGGATTGGCGACCAGTCTTATATCGATGATTTTGAACAGACCACCTCAAAAATTTCATTAAAAGAACCTGCCATGTGGAGTTTGGCTTCTAAACCTGAAAAAAATCCTGAGCCTTACTTCCAGAACGGGTCCTTGAACGACAATCTGGCTTACGGTAACGGCCGGGGCTTGCTCACCTGGTATAACATCGACCCGAGATTTTACGGAGTGGGCGGCAGCGCACCTAACGGAATTAATGCGCAGGCAGTCTCTAACCACGCGTCGCGCCGGGTGCAAATGCAGGAACTGTATAACTCGCGCGATTTTGTAGCTGGTGAACAACTGTATACCAATACTTTTGATATTACCTATTTCCCAAATGAAAGAGGGCCATATAACGTGAACCCAAACAGCGAGAGTACACAGGAGCGCTGGGCTGGGCTAATGCGGCCGATTTCGGTGTCCAATTTCATTAACTCCAATATTGAATATGTAGAATTCTGGATGATGGACCCTTATGCGGACGGCAATACACTCGGTGCCAACCCGAAACTTCTGCTACACTTGGGGAATGTCTCAGAAGACGTGCTGAAAGACGGTAAATTACAATACGAAAACGGGCTCCCAACACCGGCCTTACCAGCGAATACCACCGTTACAGCGTGGGGCACACAGCCCAACCAGTTCCCCGTATTGTATGCTTTCTCTACCGAAAATGAAGAGCGTGCCGCGCAGGATTTAGGATATGATGGTCTAGATGCCTTAGGCGAGCGTGAGAGATTCGGTACCAATTTCATCAATCCGGTAACCAATACGCCAGATCCGGCCTCGGATGACTTTGTGTTTTATATGTCTGATAAATTTCAGGGTGCGCAGGCTTCAACGCTTACCGAACGTTATAAATATTTCCGGAATCCGGAAGGTAACTCACAAAGTAACTCGCTGGAAGTTGCCACGCAAACACCCGATGCTGAAGATGTAAACCGTGATTACAACCTCGATCAGAATGAAAACTATACCCAGTACACCATCAACCTCGACCGTGCAAGTCTGGCAAAAGGGCAAAAGTTTATCGTAGATGAAAAAGAGGTGGAAGTGAAATTCCAGAACGGGCAAACCGGCAAGAACAAATGGTACCTCTTCCGTGTGCCGGTAACGCAGTTTGATGAGGCAGCCAATGAAGGCGGCGTGAAAGATCTTTCCATTCTAAACAATGTACGCTTTGCGAGGATGTTACTTACAGGTTTCGACCAGGCTTCTACCATCCGTTTCGGCACTTTCGATCTTGTAAGAAGCGACTGGAGGAAATATACCAAAGATGTGGCCGCTGCCAACAGCACCACCGAAGGTGTAAACCAAGTGGATAACCGAAACCTTGACGTAGGAAGTGTGAATCTTGAAGAAAACGGCCTCAACCAGCCACCGTATGTACTGCCACCGGGTATCGACCGCCAGATTTTAAGTGGCAACGCAGGCGCGCAAAGACAGAATGAAGCTTCTCTTTACCTGAAAGCAGCCCCGATGGAGCCCCGCTCTTCCCGTGCCGTCTTCAAAAATGTAGCTTTGGATATGCGCAGATACAAAAACCTGGAACTTTTTGTACATGCCGAAGATATACGCGCCGGTGCCATCAGCAATGAGCTTGATCCTGATGCTAAATTCTTCATCCGTTTCGGAAGTGATGCGACCGATAATTATTACGAATACGAAACCTCCCTGAAGTACACTCCGAGAAACGCCACTTCCCCAATGGAAATCTGGCCTTCCGAGAATACCGTGGATTTATTGATTCAGAATTTCGTAGATGCCAAACTGCGGCGCGATGCCAACTCACAGATTATTATTGATCAAAGGACGGAAGACCTGGAATACGGTGCGATGGACCCGAATAAAAAGATCTACCTCAAAGGACGCCCGAGTTTAGGTAATGTAACCACCATTATGCTGGGTGTTAGGAACAACGCTGCCACTTCTAAAGAATTGGTGCTTTGGGTGAACGAAATTCGTCTTTCGGAAATTGAAAACAAAGGCGGATACGCCGGTAACGCAAGTCTTAACTTCAATTTGGGAGATTTTGCCCTGGTAAATGCCAACGCATCTTATTCTACCATCGGGTTTGGGGGAATTACCGAAAAGCCAGCCGAAAGAGCACAGTCTGAATTCTCCGCATACAGCGTGAATACTACGGTGAATGTTGATAAATTCATCCCAGAGAAGGTAGGTATGAAGATTCCGGTCAACTATTCCTACACCCAAACCATCGAAGATCCGAAATACAACCCGCTGGATAACGATGTGACGTTTGATAAAGCTCCCAATAAGGAAGAATTAAAGAAGGTAGCGCGTACCTATACCCAACAGCGCAGCATTGGAGTAGTGAATATGCGCAAGGAAAGAATGAACGCGGAAAGGATACCGAAATTCTATGATGTGGAAAACCTTTCTCTTACCGCTGTTTATAATGATGATTATTTCCGCGATGTATATACCAAGAAGAACTACCGCCAGTACCTGCGGGGATATATAGATTATAATTACAGTTTCAAACCGTGGGTGCTTCGTCCGTTCAATAAAATTGTGAGCGATACGGCAAAGTCTTATAAATATTTAAGGTTTATTAAAGAAGTAAACTTTAACCCGATACCGACACGTTTCTCTTTCCGTACAGAAATCGACCGTAATTACAACGAACTGGAGTTCCGGAATATCGAAGCCATCCTGAATGGCAATGCAGGGCAGAATTTTGATGTCATCAAGAACCGGAATTTCTATTTCGGCTGGCAATACGGCATCGGATTTAACTTTACTAAATCCCTGAAGCTCGAGATAAATTCTGCCATGCGTACGCTCAACGACCATTTGAATGTGCAGGATATGAACAGCAGGTCTATCTTTAGCGATCCTTTGCGGGCAGGCAGACCTGTACTTTACAACCACCGCGTACAGTTGAATTACCGTTTCCCGTTCGAGTATCTGCCTTATCTGGATTTCATTAATGCAGAACTTGGTTACGGGTTCACCTATAACTGGAATGCGCGCAGTACTGTAATGACTGGTTTTTTTAACCCGGAAACCAATCAGTCAGAAAGTCTGGGTAGCATCGGGCAGAACACCAATAATATCGTAGCGACATCCTCGGTAGATGTGCCGAAGTTTTTCAGTAAGTTTAGGTATTTCCAGAAGATCAATGCCACCATGCAGCAACGCAAGCGGGAGGTAGATTCCTTAAACAATGCATACAGCCTGGCTTGGCAGAAGAAAAACAGCAAACGAAACTTTAAGTCTTATACATTTAAAAATAAACTCAGTCCGTTGCAAAGTGTAGCATACGCACTAACCTCAATAAAACAGCTAGATATTTCCTATAATGAAAACAACGGGACGGTGCTTCCGGGCTTGCTTTCAGCACCAAACTGGTATGGGTATGGGCAAACACTCGGTGGGCCGACTTACGGGTTCTTATTGGGTTCGCAGGCCGATATCCGCAGAACGGTGATCGAAAGGGGTTGGCTCTCTGATTCACCCTATATGAATGATCCTTACACCCAGCTCAAGAACCAGAATTTCCTCGCCAATGTACAGATTATGCCGGTGAATGAGTTCAGGATTGATGTCAACTTCCTTAAAAACTACAACAGCATCTTCACACAGGGTGGATATAATGTTGATGCGGATTCTAACGCGGCCAACGGTTTCCAGTTCTCCTTCGGCAGCGATATGGTAACCTACAGCCGTACGGCCTGGACGTTCGGTACCGCCTTTACAAACGGCAAAGACATCTATAACAATATGTACCAGAACGCCCGAAAAATCTATCAGCAAAGTGGTGGCGTATATAACGAAGCCGATTTTGCCGCCGGTAAAGGCCTTGGAGACGCGTATGTGCTGATACCTGCTTTCCAGGCAGCAGTGGAAGGCAAATCTGTAGACGGGGAACTTCGTAATCCTAAAAAAACAGGTTTTCCACTACCCAACTGGCGCGTTACCTATGCTGGACTGAAAAACATCCCGCTGATCAGCAGTCAGTTTTCCAAATTCGATATTCTGCATGCCTATAGCTCTACTTATACCGCTTCCGGAATACAGTCGAGCGTGGATTATTACAATTTCCGAAACAATCCGGGCGCGCCACAAACCGATAACTTCGGTAATGAGTTCAACCCATATACCTTCTCACAAGTTGGCTATGTAGAAGCTTTTGCCCCGCTTATCGGTGCTGATGTTACGATGCGAAACAACATGCAGTTCCGTGCGCAATACAACCGCGACCGTATGTTTATGCTGGGATTGGTGAACCATACCCTCACCGAAGATGCGGGCAATGAATATATTGTTGGATTCGGGTACATCCTGAAAGACCTGAAGATGAAGATCAACTTTAAAGGGAAAGCCAGGAATATTAAAAGTGATTTGAACATCCGTGGGGATTTTTCCTTACGGGATAGCGAAACGCGCATCACCAACATCCTGCAGAACGACTCGCAGGTGACTGGCGGACAAAGGATGATGAGCATAAAACTGTCTGCAGATTATAACATGTCGCAGAACTTTAACCTCAGATTTTTCTATGATCAGTTGCTGACCAGGTACAAGATTTCCACAGCCTTCCCGCTGTCGACCATCAGGGCAGGGCTTTCAGCCACGTTCACCTTTACCGGAAGCGGCTTCTAAAGCATAAAAACTCAGGATGAATGTCCTGGGTTTTTTTATTGAAGTTGAGGTCATATTGGTGGTATTATTAAAGGCTCCGGCGCCCTGTTTTAAAAATTTAATCTTAATTTTGCTGCTCATTTAATACTATGAATCACGATATCGATAACGACGACGATGTTTTCACCGGTAATAACCACACGCCGATGCGCAGCGATGCCTTTGATAAATCACCCGAGGAAAAGGTAGAAATCATTGAGCATCATTTCTATAAGATTATGGAAACGCTGGGGATGGATATGGCCGATGATTCCCTAAAAGATTCCCCGAAACGGGTAGCCAAAATGTACGTGAATGAAATCTTTGGCGGCCTTCTTCCGGAGAACAAACCTGGGATTTCTACCTTCTCGAATAAATATAAATACCGGCAGATGCTGGTGGAGAAAGATATCACCGTGTATTCCTTCTGTGAGCATCATTTCCTGCCGATTATCGGTAAAGCGCATGTCGCTTATATCTCTAAGGGTGAAGTGATCGGACTTTCTAAAATTAACCGTCTGGTGGATTATTATGCAAAGCGCCCGCAGGTACAGGAAAGACTGACGATGCAGATTGTGGATGCGCTGAAGATCGCCCTCGGGACGAAGGATGTCGCCTGTATTATTGATGCCAAACACCTTTGCGTGAACTGCCGCGGTATTAAGGATACGGCCAGTTCTACCATTACCGCAGAGCTTAGCGGGATCTTCCGTACCAACCCCATTACGCGCCAAGAGTTTCTGCATTATGTAGGGAGCCATGCAAAATTTGATTAACCTGAAAACCCTTGAGATGATACGGTTGTGTTTTAATCATTCAGCAGCAAACCCCTGTTGAACAGACTTGGGCGACTTCGTACAGAAACTTGATTAAATTTACTATCATGCAGCTTAAAATATACAACTCGCTTTCCGCAGAAAAAGAAATATTCAGTCCAATTCATGAAAACCATGTGGGGATGTACGTCTGTGGACCTACCGTGTACAGCAATGTGCATTTGGGGAATGTGCGTACCTTTATGTCTTTCGATTTCATCTACCGCACACTTCAGCATCTCGGCTATAAAGTAAGGTATGTAAGAAACATTACCGATGCCGGCCATCTTACCGATGATGGCGACGTAGATAACGACCGGTTTGTAAAACAGTCCCGCCTCGAGAAACTTGAACCGATGGAGATTGTGCAGAAGTACACCGTAGATTTCCATAAGGTATTGGATGCCTTTAATCTGCTTCCGCCAACCATTGAGCCTACCGCGACCGGCCATATCGTAGAACAGATCGAACTTACACAGAAACTCATCAATAGCGGTTTTGCTTATGAAAGCAATGGTTCAGTGTATTTCGATGTACAGGAATATAACAGCCGGGGACTTAACTACGGCGAACTTTCGCGTAGGAATATTGAAGAACTCTTTGCCAACACCCGCGACCTCGATGGGCAGCATGAGAAGAAAAACCCTCAGGATTTCGCACTGTGGAAATCGGCGTCGCCCGCGCATATCATGCGCTGGAATTCACCTTGGGGAGAAGGTTTCCCAGGTTGGCATCTGGAGTGTACTGCCATGTCAACTAAGTATTTAGGTGAAAAATTCGACATTCATGGCGGTGGTATGGATCTTAAGTTCCCACATCATGAATGTGAGGTTGCCCAAGGCAAAGCCTGTAATGGCACCGAGCCGGTAAATTACTGGATGCATGCTAATATGCTGACAATGAACGGGCAACGTATGAGTAAATCTACCGGAAATTACATCTTGCCTATGGAATTGGTTTCCGGAAATAATGATTTCTTTGAAAAGCCTTTTCACCCGAGTATCGTAAGATTCAATTTTATGCAGGCACATTACCGCAGCGTACTCGATATTTCCAATGAAGCCATGGTAGCCAGCGAAAAAGGTTTCCAGCGACTGATGGAGGCGATGAAATTGCTGCAGGATTTTAGATTTCCCTTCTCTGCGTCAGGTAGTTTCGACTTGCAAGGCTGGCGAAAAAAATGTTATGACGCGCTAACGGATGACTTTAATTCACCCATTTTAATTTCTCATCTTTTTGAGGCGGTAAATGTGATCTTCCGACTTGAGGATGGAAAAGAAACCATTACAGAGGCTGATTTTACTGAACTACAATCGTTGATGCAATCCTTTGTATATGAAGTGCTTGGGCTTCGAAATGTGGAAGAAAATAACAATGAAAAGCTCGATCAGACATTAAAGGTCCTCATAGAGCTAAGAAATCAAGCACGTAAAGCCAAAAACTTTGAACTTTCAGACCAAATCCGAGACCGCCTGCTGGCAGAAGGGATTGAACTGAAAGATGGACGCGATGGCACTACTTATTCAATAATTTAAACATTACCTCTCACGATTTGATGAGGGGTTTTTTATGTACGGAATATATCTTTGTAATGGATTGTTTTTCAGTAAATAAACACATGATTTTAATCTGTTTTTAAAGATGAAAAACAGCTTGGCAGTCCTTTTCTTTTTAGTAAATTGCGGTTATTAAAATGCCATCAGGATGAAGCTATATTTCAACATTAATTTTAACACAAAACCAGGTGAAAACCTGCATATTTCGATACAGGACCGCGACGGACATTCCATAGTTAAACCATTGGTTTACAAGGAAAAAGGAGATTGGTATGGGGAGGTAGATTATTTTTCAAGAAGCATTAGTTATTTGTACCTCGTTACGGATGATGCCGGTCAAATTCTTGAGAAGGAATTGGCTTCACATCAACTAAGTTTTCCGCATCTGTACAGCGAATTTAATATCTATGACAGCTGGAATGCCAAAAACTTCCCTGAAAATTATCTGAACAACAAGATCCTTAAAAATAAGCTCAGTGGTTTTCGGCCAGAAAAGATTTCGGTCCTTAAGAAGCATACGCATCTGTTCCGCATTGAAGCGCCACTTTATCACCCAAACTGGCAAATCGCCATCCTAGGAGGTAATGAAGCACTTGGCAACTGGGATGCTTCGCAAGCGGTGATTATGTCTCAAACAGATTATGGTGTTTGGGAAGTACCGGTAGAGCTGGTGGCAAACGAAGAAATTAGTTACAAATATGCCATCCGAGATTTCACCACTGGTGAAATATTAAATATGGAATATGGCGAAGACCGAAAAGTTAAGCCCAATACTGATTCGGAGGTTCTTCAGATAGTTGCTGATCATTATTACCGTTTCCGGGGCGAAGAAATGTACCACGCTGCAGGGGTGGCCGTGCCGGTTTTTGCGTTAAGAACTGAAAACGGTTTTGGTGTAGGTGAGTTCGAGGATCTTAAAAATCTGGCTGATTGGGCGAAAAAAACTAATCTATCAATATTGCAGATTCTGCCGATCAACGATACGACTGCAAATTATTCCTGGACAGATTCTTATCCTTACGCCGCGATCTCAGTGTATGCGCTGCATCCGCAGTATATTTCTCTTTCAAGACTCGATTATCCGATCCCGGCTGAACTTGTACCTCAGTTTGAGGCTGAAAGACAGTCGCTTAATCAACTGAGCCTCATTGATTATGAAAAAATGATTACCGCCAAATGGAAGTATTTAAAAGCGGTTTTCGCACAAAACATTGATGAAATCCTAAAAGACCGGAATTTCAAGAAATTCATGAAGTCAAATGAAGAATGGCTGTTGCCATACAGCGCTTTCTGTGTACAGCGCGACAAATACAACACGCCTAACTTCAATACCTGGAAAACCCACCGGAAATACATCGCAGGGAAAATACAACCATTCTTCAGTCCGAAAAGTAAGGATTTCGAGGCCGCGATGCTGCATGCCTGGGTGCAATACCAATTGCATATACAATTAAAAGAAGCCATTGATTATACACATACCCTCGGGATTTCTGTAAAAGGTGATTTGCCGATTGGTATTTACCGATATTCTGTGGAAGCCTGGACGGAGCCTGAACTCTTCGGTATGGATTTTCAGGCTGGCGCACCACCAGATCAGTTCACCGATTTGGGACAAAACTGGGAGTTCCCGACCTACAATTGGGAAGCGATGAAAAAAGATGGCTATCGCTGGTGGAAAAACCGTTTCAAAGCGCTGGAACAATATTTCGACGCGATGCGGATTGACCATATATTAGGTTTCTTCCGGATCTGGAGGATGCCTATGAGTGCCACACAGGGTATTTTAGGCTATTTTTATCCTGCGGTGCCAGTTCGTACAAGCGAGTTCCAGGCCAGGAACATTCCGTTTGACGAAAACCGGTACTGTGAGCCTTTCATTAATGACCAGATCCTTTGGGATGAGTTTGGCAGTGAGCGCGATGCGATTCATCAGCAATTCATGAATAACCATTTTAATGGGCGATATACCTTTAAGGAAGAATATAACACCCAGCGGAAACTTACAGAATATTTCAAGGAAAATCCGCATCCGTGGGCACAGGAAAAACTAATTTCGCTCTGCGCCAATGTATTGTTTTTAACGGAAGAAACTGCTGATGGCGAACGTGTGTATCACCCGCGTTTCAATATCATGAAAACGACTTCTTATAAATATCTGTCCGATCATGAGAAATATGCGGTAAGTGAACTTTATAACGATTATTTCTTCAAAAGACAGGATGGGCTTTGGTACGAACAGGCCATGGAGAAGCTGCCGGTAATCCTGAATGCGACCGATATGCTGATTTGTGGTGAGGACTTGGGATTGGTGCCCGATGCGGTACCTATAGTGATGGATCGTTTGGCCATTACCGCCCTGAAGGTACAGCGGATGCCATCCGAGAACATCTTGTGGTATGATCCTAAGAATGCCGGTTATATGAATGTGGTGACGGCAAGTTCCCATGACAGCAGCACCCTGCGGCAATGGTGGCATGAGGACCGGGAGCTTACGCAACAGTACTTCCAGCACCAATTGGGGCAGGCAGGCACCGCACCTTTAAATCTGGAGCCTCAACTCGCCGAAATTATCATGAAACAACATCTGTATAATGACGCTATGTTGGCGATTTTCCCGATCCAGGAATATCTGGCTACAGAAGCTGGACTACAGCATCCCCATATGGATGAGGAACGCATCAACATCCCAGCGGTCTTCCCTCATTATTGGCGCTACAGAATGCACCTGACGCTTGAAAGTTTGATTACCGAAGAAAGATTTAATGAAAAAATCGCCGGTTGGGTGAAAGATTCTAACAGAGTTTAAATCTAATTAAAGAAAACAGTATAAATATCCGTTATTTACATTGAATACAGAAGTTAAGCCACGCGTTTAACTTCTTTTTTATTTATACATCCAAAAGACAGAAGCATCTGAACGCAGTAGCCGAAACGGTGTTTCATTAAATTAACCAAATACACGGCATTTACATGAAAAAAATATTTTTGGGACTTTCGGTGTTATGTACAACATTGATGTCCGCACAGGTTTATCAGGATTATTATCCTACCTCAGGTCCTAATTCCCAATACAATATGGGATATTATGATCGTTACAATGACGAATTTTACTTTCCGGATGATTATTATTACGAATATCCTACTGATTATTACAGCAATGATCTATACCGGAGTTATTACAACGACTATCGCCGCAGTATCCAGCAAGTAAACTGGAGTCGCTTTTTCTCCATGTACCAACTGGCACCTTGGCAGATGCAACAGATTATTTTGCTGAACGAGCAGTTCCCTTCCTTCAGCGCATGGAATTCATATTACCGATACAACCCTGACCGGTGGTACTATGACCGTTTCTACGCACTTGAACGTATCCTGGGACCGCGCGTGTTTGTGATCTTCCAGAACAGTTACTATAACGGTTACAATCCTGTTGTATATTATCAGAATTATCGCGTACAGCATTACAGCCCACGCATCTATGTAGTGCCGCGTTACAGAGATATTAACGTGAACAGATACCGCGTAGATCGTGTGAAGTATCACCAGGCAAACCCAAGAAACAATTTTGGCTTCCGGGATGCGCCGCGTATCAATAACGGTAATAACGGCAGTTTGCCGCGTGGTAACGGTTTCCGCGACGATGCCAAACCGAACAGCAATACCAGTTCAGGCTTCAGGAATGGTAACGAAGAAAAGGTGAGGAATATGCCTGAAAATAGAGGCTTCCGTAATCAGGCAGTTCCCCAGAATGGCAGCAACAGCGGCTTCCGGAATGAGGCTGCGCCACGTAAAGACGCCCCACAAGAAGTATCGAAAACGCTCCCGGTACCCAGAATAACCCTTCACCAGGGCTTAGGACACCCAACTCAACCCGCACACCCGGGCTAAGATTGACGGCGAGATAAGTAAGTGATAGTTTTAGTATTGATTTTCAAAGCAGTTTTGTTTTTACAGGGCTGCTTTTTGTTTAAAGAGCTTTAACAAAACTTTGTGACCGATGGTTTTAACTTCAATTCCAAAACCATATTAAAAAAATAAATCAACAATAAATTATACTGATATGAAAAAAATCATCCTTAGTTCAATATTTGCTCTTGCCGGTCTAATGCTGAACGCACAGCAGTCCCCAGCGCTTCAACAGAAAAACCAGGCACAGATGGAACAGAAGAGAGCGGAAAAACTGAAAATGATGCAGGCAGACCTACAGCTTTCGGATGCGCAAACCGCCAGAATAAAAGCCATGCAGGATAAAAGAATGGAGGAAAGACGCCGCAATGCCCCACAGATACAGGCCGAAAGAAAAGCCCGCTTGGATGCGATGAAGGCACAGCAACAACAATGGGATACCGAAATGAAGCAGATCCTCACCCCAGCGCAATATGATAAATGGCAGGCCCAACAAAAAGAAAAATCACAGGCAAGAAAAACTGGCATGAAAGCCCACAGAATGAAGAAAATGCCAGCGGCAAACTAGTTCATAATTTTAATGTTTTTAGTAGGCGGAGAATTTAAGTTTTTCCGCTTTTTTTATGCCTATAGTGATTATTTGGGTATATTTGGTGAAAACTATTTTATATTATGATTAGCCAAAAGATCGCACAACTTATTAATAGTCAGATTGCGAAAGAACAGTATGCAGCGCAGTATTACCTCTCCATGTCCGCGTGGTTCTATGCCAAGGATCTTGATGGGATTGCCAACTATTTCCGTGTGCAAAGCAAGGAAGAACTCATGCATGCCGACAAAATGTTTGATTATTTGGTAGATGTAGGTGCCGAGATTGTTCCGGGGGAAATTCCGCAGCCACCGCACCAGTTCGCAGATGCCAAAGATATTTTCGAAAAAGCACTGGAACATGAAAAAGTTGTTACCCAAAGCATTTTCCATATTTTGAAGAATGCGAATGATGAGGGAGATTTCGCCACAGTATCTTTCCTGCAATGGTTCGTGAATGAACAGGTAGAGGAAGAGGCCAACGCTTCACAGTTAGTAACCAAAATCAACATGGTAAGCGGTAACCCCTCAGCGCTGTATCTTTTCGATCAGGAGTTGGGTCAGAGGGTATTTTCCCCAGATACGGAAAATTAATAGCTTTCTACTTTAATGAAAACTTTTTCAAGGCTGGCTTTACTGTTCATATCAGTAACAGCCTATGCGCAGGATTATGACTTCGGCCTAATCCCCGAAAATTTGCTGAGTAATGCAAATGCCGTCGTGCGCGAGCATGATGAGCAGTATATCCTAAAATCAATAAATGAGCTTCAGATAAAAGCTACCCACGCGGTCTCTGTCATAAACAGTGCCGGAGACCGCTTTTCTACAGTTTTTATTCCTTACAATCCTAATACGAAAGTAAGTAATATTAAAGTAGAAATGTTCGACAGCAGTGGTAAATTGGTAAAGACTTATACCAAAAAAGATTTCTCGGATTATACCAACAACCCCAGTGCGGCATTGTATGTAGATGACAGAATCCTGGTGCTGCGTCCGGTATCTGCAAGTTATCCGTACACAATGCGGAGCTCTTATGAGACCAATACTTCAAATACCGTTTATCTGAGCCAGTTTCGCCCCGTAGAAGCTTATCAGGTGGCAGTCCAAAAGGCCAGCATGTCCGTACAGAATGATTCTGGTATTAAAATCAGGACTAAAATCACCGACAAACCACTCACGAAACTTACTCATACCCAGGATGGTAACCTTTGGAAGTACGGCTACGAAAATATTCCGGCGCTTATCGAAGAAACGCTTGCGCCCGATCTGGATTATCTAGTCCCGCAGGTGCAATTTTCGCCTGAAAAATTCACCCTCGAGGGTCGCCAGGGCGATATGACGGATTGGGATGCTTTCGGGAAATGGTATTACCAACAACTGATTACGCCCGTCTCTGAACTTACGCCAGAGATTATAGCCGAAGTAAAAGCCCTGAACCTTACCGGATCCACCGCTGAGCGAGTGAAAACGCTTTACCAGTATATGCAGAACAAAACCCGGTACGTGCTGATTGCGATGGGTATTGGCGGCTGGCAACCCATGCCTGCGGCCGAAGTCAGCAAAAAAGGGTATGGCGACTGCAAGGCATTAACCAATTATATGCGGACATTGCTGGCAGCGGCGGGTATTCCTTCTTATTTTTCGGTGATATATGATGGGGAGTCGGTGGAGTTATTCGATAAAGATTTCCCAAGACTTTCAGGTAATCATGCTATCTTAATGGTACCTACGGAGGAAGGAAACATCTGGCTGGAGAATACCTCGCAGAAACACGCTTTCAACCACCTTAGTTTCACCTCGCATCACCGTAATGTGCTTGCGGTAAAAGATGATGGGATACAGATTGTGGATACACCGGTGTATAAACCAGAGCAAAGCAAAGAGAAACTCGTCGCGCGTATCACGCTGCTTGAAGACGGTGGAATGAATTCTGAAGCCACTTTTCAGTTCTCTGGCGGACAGTATGATACCAATCTGCGCCTGTTTTCACTTAAGAATGATGAACTGACAGAGCTGATAAAAAGCCGCTATTATCAGTTAAAAATAGATCAGCTTCTGGTAAAGAATCTTCAGAATGACCGCGACAAAGCACATATTTCTTACGGACTTCAACTGAAAGCCAACAATTTTGCCAAGAAATTAGGTGCCGATCTGTTCTTTCCGGTGATGCCTTACTACGAAGCGGTGCTGTTCTCGGAAAACGAGGAGCGCCAGCACCCTTTTGAGATCAGTTTCCCGTTTCAGGATGATTACGAAATCGAATTTTCCGCTCCGGAAGGATATGCTTTTAACGAACTGCCCGCGTCGAACACCATTACCACAGATTTTGGTACTTATACCATCAAGTTTGAACTGAAAGACAAAAAGCTGAGTGTTCACCGAATACTTACCATCAATAAAGGGATATATCCGAAAGAAAGATTCAAGGAATATCTGGCGTTCCGGAAGAAAACAGCAGCCAGCGATAACACTAAAATCCTAATAACCAAACACTGATGAAGAAATTTCTACTTCTTGTAAGCATTTTCTGGCTTGCAAATATAGATGCCCAGCACAAATTCCTCAACGTCCCCAATCTTTCCGATGAAGACCTTAAGAGCGAGAAATCTGTGAAATTCGGGGATGTGCCTGCGGAAGTCTTATACCGGTCCATCCATTTCCGGATAGATTATGATGGTACCATGTATCACAATGTCGTAAACCGCATCAAGATTTATAATAAAGACAACGCCTCTGATTATCTGGATCGTGAGATTGCTATTTATGATGACGGTCTAGGTTCGCGCGAGGTACTCAGTAACCTGAAAGCGAATACATTTAATTTCGAAAACGGAAAAAGCGTGGCTACAAAAGTGGCTAAAGATGAAAAATATAAATCCAAAGAAGATAAGAACTACCAAATTACGAAGTTTGCTTTTGCTAATGTGAAGAACGGTTCGGTCATCGAATACTCATATTCCATTATGACGCCGTTTTTGGGTTCTACACCGCGTATTTTAATTGAAGAAGACATACCGGTGCGTTATGTAGAGTATGTACTTGATGCGCCGAAACCTTTAGGTTACACCATTAATTATAAAGGGTCCCTGTCGCCCTTTCAACGTGTGGTGGAGGAGCGTAATCTGTATGGCGGGCAATACCAGACTTACCGCTTCGCGTACGAGAATGTACCTGCTTACAAGGAAGAGATGTATGTCATGAATAACGAGAATTATAAAACCGGCATCAAAGCGGAACTTAATTCTACCTTAATCAATAACGTATTTAAGTCCTACGCGACTACGTGGGAAGACGTCCGGAAACGGTTGTATGAACATGAGGATTTCGGCGGACAGCTCAGCAAGGAAAGTGCGGTGAAAAATCTGCTTCCGGCGGAGGTTAAAACACTGCCGATAATGCAACGGGCGCAGGCCGTACTGAAGTTTGTGCAGAACAACTATACCTGGAACAAGGAGGATGACGTGGTGGCCGGCAAAGGAGTCCGCAACCTAATCTCTACCAAAGTCGGTAACAGTGCCGACATCAACCTGTTGTTGGTCATGTTGCTGCGCAGTGCCGATATCCCTGCAGATCCCGTGGTGCTTTCTACGATACATAAAGGGCTTTTGCTGGCTTATAATCCCTCTATCGCACAGTTGAATTATGTAATCGCTTCCTTCATAGATAAGGATAATATTTACCTTCTGGATGCGGCATACAAACACAGCGAGATTAACATGATAGCGCCCAAGGCCCTCAATTACCATGGGTTGATTATGGGTAGAAAAGATGCCAAACAAATTAATATCGTATATCCGGACGTGAGCAAGACGTTCCTTACCGTGAATGCAAAACTAAAAGAAGATGGCACTTTCGAAGGTAGCTTCCGCGATCGCGATACCAAACTCTATGCAATGGTCGTAAATGAACGTTTTACCGAAGATGCCAACCGGTTTGCCAAATCTTATAAAGATGATTACAAATTTGCCATCGCAAACATGAAGCATGGCCTGCAGGATAATAATGAGTTTGAAACCAGTTTCGATTTTACCTCAGATACTTTTGTGGATGTCATAGGCAGCAAGCTAGTCTTCAATCCGTTACTGTTTCTATACACCCAAAATCACGATTTTAAGCAGGCAGAAGCGCGAAAGGCGCCACTGGAGTTTTATTCTGCCAACGACCGTATAAAAAAAGTTACCATCACACTGCCCGAAAACTATGTCTTTGAAAATGTACCGAAGTCTAAGAAATTCAGGACAGAAGATAATGCACTGCAATATACTTATCTGGTGACACAAAATGGCAATACACTTACGGTGGAAACCATTACCCAGATCGATGATTCGGTGTTCCCAAAAGAGTATTATCCGGCTTTCACACAGATTTTTGATAATATCACAAAACAGGAAGCCCAAGTGGTTACAGCCGTAAAGAAATGATGACCTAAACAAATAAGAAAAACCTGTTCCTGCACCGGAACAGGTTTTTTTAGATATAAATTAAAGTCGTCTCCAATACCTTTTTCCCAAAACGCTCCAGCATATTGCGGTATTCATTGATCTGCTGCTGATGTTTCTCCAGGGGTTCACCGGTTTTAAAATCAATGATGAGGTATCCGTTCCCGGTATCGATGAGTCGGTCGGGGCGGCAAATTTTGGATTCGCCACCGGCTGAGATCATCAGGTCCTTTTCATTGAGTACCACTTGCCCCGGAGTGAAATATTTAGCATAATTCTCATCGTTCATAATGCTGTAGATCCTTTCCGCGATATCACGTTTTTCTTCCTGCGTGATGGTGCCTTCTAGGATGTAGGCCTCCAATGTTTTTTCCACATCAGCAGCCGTATTTATTTTAGCCAGGATTTCGTGTGTGAAGATCCCGGTGCGCACTTTCTCAACACGGTTTTGGTAGCTTTTTGATGGCGTAGCAATTTTTATTGAATCTCTATAAGGTGGTTTAATGTTTTTAAATGGGACCGATTTTGTAACCCAGTCAGCGGCCTGCTCCTGTTTTTTCTTTTTTAAAATCTCCGGTGATGTTTCATAGATATCAAAAGAATCCCTTGCCTCTCCGTTTTCATCTTGGGGAATCAGCGGTGCGATAAAGTCGTAAAGTTCAAGATTGTTGCTGGTTTTATTCCCTTGCTGTACATACAGGAACAGTTGCTCGGCCGCGCGCGTGGTAGCGACATATTGCAGACAGAAACGGTCGATTTTGTTTTGATATACGTTCTCACTGTTGAATTTCTCAATATCAGGGTCATAGACATCCAGTCCTTTAGTGAAACCTTTTACATTTACAGACGCGAGACTACCGCCATCGGGTACCTCAAACCAATTGCTGAATGAGGTGTCTTTGTGTGAGTTTTCCATCGGTAGAAATACCACAGGAAACTCCAGCCCTTTGGCTTTATGGATGGTCATTAGCTTTACAGCGTCCAGATTATCAGAGGCTTGGATGGTAAAATCTTGTGCCTCCTCATCCCAAAAGCGCAGAAATTCTTTCAGGTTAGCCCCAGAGTTCTGGCTGAATGCATACAGCATTTCCAGATAATTAAAGAGGAAATCAGTTTCCTTGCCGTCCACCGCAAATTCTTGCAGGTAATGCTCCACGAAATTATAAAGATTGAGCTGCAACAAGGATTCAGCCGAAAGATTCAGCCCGAAATGTTCCTTTATGAACGACAGCATTGCCGGTTTATGCCTCAGCGCAAGCATTTGCATCATGGCAGCACTGAAGTCGTTGATTTTAATTCGGCCCAAATCATTTAAATAGTACAGCATTTTTACGGCAAACTGATTGTTTTTTGGGTTCTGTTCCCATCGTAGAAATTCAGTTAAAGCCAATAGGGTAGAAGAGAGATTCAGCGTAAGTCCAGATTCTGAAATGGTCTTAATAAACTCTTCTTTCCCCTGATACTGGATTTTCAGGTTACCCAATAGCCGCGAAAAGTTGAAGATATCGAAATTGCCCCGACACAGGATTGTGATATCTGAAAACCGGAAACCGTTGTCGGCGCATTGCTGTATATCTGCCTGCATTTTCCTGGCGATATCTTCATAAAAAGAGTTTTTATCCGCGTTTTCGATGAGGTTTATTCTTACACGGCCTTCAGATTTGGATTTTGGAGTCTGTTGCGAGCCCTTCCCAAAAAGTTCGCAGTGTTGCTCTTGCGTGTGAGAAGCCAGGAACTGATATAAACGGTTGTTGAAATCTACAATGTTTTTCGCGCTGCGCCAGTTGTCGCCCAGATTCTCGAGGTCGGCCAATACCAAAGATTTTTCACGGTGATTAATGATGTCGAGCATCAGTTGCGAATCCCCGCCCCGAAAACGGTAAATGCTCTGTTTTGGATCACCCACAAGCGTAAAGCTCATCTCTTCCGAAGATACGGCATGATCGCGCAACGGAAGGAAATTTTGCCACTGAAGGAAGGATGTATCCTGAAATTCATCGAAAAAATAATGCGAAAACTGGCTGCCAACTTTTTCATAAATGAATGATGAAGGCTCATCGCGCAGGTTTTCATGGATCAGGATGTTGAATTTGCTCAGCAGTACAATATCATTCTTATCTTCTATTTCGGCCAGTTTATCCTGTATGTCTTTATTTACCTTCAGTGGCAGCAGGGCATGCAGGATTTTCTCTTGTTTTTGGCTGTCGATATAATTACTGATGATTTTGCTGCGGCTTTCGAGCAGAAAATCAAGGATTTCGAGGATCTCGGTTTGGCGGTTTTTAGAGGTTGAGGAACAGCCTTTCTGAAAGGTGGTGAGTGCGGTTTCTTCGTTTTTCGGGAATGGGAAATCTATCCGTTCATTACCGAAAAAGCGTATGGCTTCTGTGAAGAACTTTGCGATACTGTTTTTAGAACCACCCGAGAAATCGCCGGTTTCAAGGTTTTTCTCTTCCAAGAGCTTCAGGCAGGTTTCTGCGGTCTTGATGTTTTCTTCCTTCAGATTGCGGATGTTTTCCCGAAGTTTTCTTTTAGCGTCATCATATACCTTCCAGTCGAAATCTTTATTCTGGCTGAGGCGGAAATAATGTTTATCCTGCACGAATTCCTTAGCAGAATAGTAAAGGGTTTTATTGATATTCACGCGTTCATTATTATCAAGGCTATAAGTCACAAAATCCATAAAGGCATCAGAGACTTCATTTTCTTCGCCAATATCCTCCAGCATTTTTTCCACCGCTTCCACCAGATAAGGCTCCGCGTTGATCTCGAGGTTGAAATTTTGCGCCAGCCCAAGTTCATAGGCGAAACTGCGTACCAGCCGCGAGTTAAACTTATCAATTGTACCGATGTTGAGGGTGGAATAATTGTGCAGGATATAATCCAACACTTTGCGCGAGCGTTCGTGCAGCACTTTTAAGGATACTTCCTGCCCTTGGGCTAACATTTTTTGCTGAATGTTTTTCAGTTCCTGGTTGTTTTCATATCCGGGCAGCGAAAATTCTTTTAACCAACTGATGATACGGTGTTTCATCTCATTGGCGGCCTTGTTGGTAAAGGTAAGTGCGAGGATGTTTTTAATTTTATCAGGCTGCGAGGGATGCCGCAGGCAGATCATGAGAAGGTTGAGCACAAGTGCGTACGTTTTGCCGGAACCTGCGGAGGCATTGATAACCCGATAATTCTTCTGAACCATGAATGTGAATTTAAGTTTAAAAATACTAAAAAATTTGTCAAATCGAAATAATATATTACTTTTGCAAACCAAAATGAGATGTAAACTATGTTAATTATCCCCGTAAAAGATGGCGAAGCTATCGACAGAGCATTAAAGAAATACAAAAGAAAATTTGATAAAACTGGTGTGGTACGTGCTTTAAGAAGCCGTCAGCAGTTCATCAAGCCGTCGGTTATCAACAGACAGGCAAAACTGAAAGCAGCTCACAAACAGCGCAATCTTAGCCGCGACGAGCAGGCATAAGTAAAAATTTTCTTCAGAAAATACGACAATCACTTTTCAGATAGTTATATTTGGAAAGTGATTTTTTGTTTTTATACCATGCTCGAAAAATTTTTAGATTACATCCTCACCGAAAAACGCTATTCCGCCAACACGGTCATCAGTTATCGGAAAGATTTGGAGGATTTCCGGCAGTTTCTACTGGTCACCGAAGCCCATGAAGATCTTTTAAAGGCTGATTATAAGGTTGTGCGCAATTTCATGGCACATCTTGGTGAAAAAAAGATCGCCCGCCGTTCGATCAATCGCAAACTCTCTACACTGCGTAGTTTCTACCTTTTCATGATGAAGCTGGGTGAAATACAAGTTTCGCCTGTAGAGCATATCCAGACCCTGAAATTCTATCCTGAAAAGCAGATTCCTTTGTCCTTTGATGAAATGAATAACCTGCAGATGGAAGAGTTTCGGCCACAAAAGCACGATTTTCTGAAAGAACTGATTATTGAAACACTTTATCAAACAGGTATGCGGCGCGCCGAGCTGACTGGCCTGCTTCTTGAAGCGGTAGATCTGGATAAACTTGAACTGAAGGTGATAGGGAAAGGTAATAAACAGCGCATCATCCCCATGTCTGCCAAGCTGGCGGATGATTTCAAAGAATATTTGAAAGTGCGTAAGCCGAAGGTAGAGAGTGAAAAGTACTTTTTCATTGGGCCACGGGGTACAAAACTGAATGATAAGTTTGTGTATTCTGCGGTTAATGCCTATCTTAGTCTTGTAACATCGAAGAAGAAAAAAAGCCCGCACATGCTGCGACACAGCTTCGCGACACACGTGTTAGAGCATGGGGCAGAAATTTCTAAAGTAAAAACTTTGATGGGGCACAGCTCACTGGCCAGTACCCAGGTTTATACCAGCGCGAATATCGAACAGTTAAAAAAAGTGTTTAACAATGCCCATCCGCGGGCTATAAAAAATGTAGATTTATGAAAATTTCAGTACAGTCAATAGGATTGACGCCTCACGCACCGCTTGAAGAACATATTGAGAAAAAACTCAGCAAGCTCGATAATTATTATGACAAGATCGTGGAGTGTAAAGTCTTCCTGAAAGTGGAAAACAAATCTGATAAGGAAAACAAAACAGCCGAGATCATATTGGCCGTTCCGGGGGACGACATCGTAGTTAAGAAAACAACCACCACTTTTGAAGAAAGTTTAGACCAGTGTGCGGAAGTAGCTAAAAAGCTGCTAATCAAGAAAAAGGAACTGGCGTAGAAAAAAAGTTAAAATTTTATTGTAAAATATTTGTAGATTTCAAAAAATCTCCCTTATATTTGCACTCGCAAAAAGAGAAGAGATCTTTTGAAATCTATTTGCCTCCATAGCTCAGTTGGCCAGAGCACGTGATTTGTAATCTCGGGGTCGTGGGTTCGAATCCCTCTGGAGGCTCGTTTTTTTTGTAAAATTTTGGGGAGATTCCAGAGTGGCCAAATGGATCAGACTGTAACTCTGCTGTCTTACGACTTCGTAGGTTCGAATCCTACTCTCCCCACATTTTATAAACTGTTTGCAGGTAATGAAGATTTTTTATTACATTTGCAGACCGTTTGCCAACAGTGTGTTTTACACATTATGCGGAAGTAGCTCAGTTGGTAGAGCGTCAGCCTTCCAAGCTGAATGTCGCGAGTTCGACCCTCGTCTTCCGCTCAAAGAAATCACAACCACACAAGCGGCTTGTGATTTTTTTTTAGATTTTGCCGACATAGCTCAGGGGTAGAGCGCTTCCTTGGTAAGGAAGAGGTCGTGAGTTCAAATCTCATTGTTGGCTCTGGAAAATCTCCCAACCCGGGAGATTTTTTGTTTTTACCGGAAAGGGTGTTCTGCCAGATGCCCAGCGGTGTAATAGGATGAATGCTAAAGGATTGATTTCTTAAAACTGGAGTAAGGATTTTGTCACTAAAAAATTTTTAGTAAATTTGCCCACCGGTATTCACTGGCAATTTGGCGACGTAAACGATTAAATTTCAATAAAGAAAATTTTATTAAAAAAGATTTTCGATATTTAAAATTTCACTATATTTGCGCACCGAAAATTTAAATAAATAATTAAATAAATAATTAAATCATGGCAAAGGAAACGTTTAATCGTAACAAACCACACTTGAACATTGGTACCATCGGTCACGTAGACCATGGTAAAACTACTTTGACAGCTGCGATCTCTAAAGTATTAGCTGAAAAAGGTTTAGCACAGATGAGAGACTTCTCTTCTATCGACTCTGCGCCAGAGGAAAAAGAAAGAGGTATTACTATCAACACTTCTCACGTTGAATATGAAACTGAAAACAGACACTATGCTCACGTAGACTGTCCAGGTCACGCCGATTATGTTAAGAACATGGTTACCGGTGCTGCTCAGATGGACGGAGCGATCCTTGTAGTTGCTGCGACAGACGGACCAATGCCTCAAACAAGAGAGCACATCCTTCTTTGCCGTCAGGTAAACGTACCAAGAATCGTTGTTTTCATGAACAAGGTGGATATGGTTGATGACCCTGAATTATTAGAACTTGTTGAACTTGAAGTTAGAGACCTTCTTTCTTCTTACGAATATGATGGTGATAACTCCCCAGTAATCCAAGGTTCTGCTTTAGGTGGACTTAACGGAGATGCGAAGTGGGTTGAGAAAATCGACGAGCTTATGGCTGCTGTAGATTCTTGGATCGAGCAACCAACACGTGACCAAGATAAGCCATTCTTGATGCCAATCGAAGACGTATTCTCTATTACTGGTAGAGGTACTGTAGCAACTGGTAGAATCGAGGCTGGTGTGATCAACACGGGTGACCCTGTAGACATCGTAGGTATGGGTGACGAGAAACTTACTTCTACCATTACAGGTGTAGAGATGTTCCGTAAAATCCTAGACAGAGGTGAAGCTGGTGATAACGTAGGTCTATTGTTGAGAGGTATCGAGAAAACCGACATCAAGAGAGGTATGGTAATCGCTAAGAAAGACTCTGTGAAGCCACACAAGAAATTCAAAGCAGAGGTTTATATCCTTTCTAAAGAAGAAGGTGGTCGTCACACGCCATTCCACAACAAATATCGTCCACAGTTCTACGTAAGAACTACTGACGTTACAGGTGAGATTTTCTTGCCAGAAGGTGTAGAAATGGTAATGCCAGGTGATAACCTTACTATTACTGTAGAATTGTTACAACCAATCGCTCTTAACGAGGGTCTTAGATTCGCGATCAGAGAAGGTGGTAGAACAGTTGGTGCAGGTCAGGTAACTGAAATCTTAGATTAATTTCTAAAACCATATAAAAGTTCCGTAAGGAAACTTACGGGACTTTTTTAATCTACGGGCATCGTCCAATGGTAGGATACCGGTCTCCAAAACCGTTGATCAGGGTTCGAATCCTTGTGCCCGTGCAAATAACAGATAATGAGCTTAGTTGATTTTTTAAAAGGTTCTTATACCGAGTTCAAAGATAAGGTAGAATGGCCTAAGTGGCCAGATCTGCAGTCTTCAACCATCGTAGTAACTATTGCTACCGTGATCTTGGCCTTATTTACCTTTGGGGTAGATTCGCTTTTCAGCAAAGCCATCACCAACGTGATCTCTTTGTTTATCGGCCTGTTCAATTAAAAAAGTATTTCCAAAGAAAAATGAGTGACTTGAAATGGTATGTGCTGAAGTCCATCAGCGGCCAGGAAAATAAGGTGAAAACCTATATCGAAAACGAAATGAAACATCATGGTTTTGAAAATTTCGTTACGCAGGTGGTCATTCCTATGGAAAAAGTAATACAGATGCGCAATGGTAAGAAGGTGCCAAAAGAGCGCCCTTATTACCCAGGCTATCTGATGGTAGAAGCCAACCTGGTAGGTGAAATTCCGCACATCATTAAAAATATCCCTGGTGTTATCTCTTTCTTAAGTTTAACAAAAGGTGGCGACCCGGTACCGATGCGTAAATCTGAGGTTAACAGAATGCTCGGCAGAATGGATGAACTTTCAGAATTTGCAGTTGATGCAGGTATCCCATTCGTAGTAGGTGAAAATGTAAAAGTAATCGATGGTCCTTTCAATGGATTTAACGGTACCATAGAGAAGATCCATGAAGACAAGAAGAAAGTAGAAGTTTCTGTAATGATCTTCGGTAGAAAAACACCAATGGAGCTTAACTACATGCAGGTAGACAAAGTGTAAACTTTAAAAATATTATAAACAAGGCTGTTCAGATTTGAGCAGCCTTTTTTACTATAAATAAAATTCTTTCTAAAAATCAGCATCTTACACTTGCTCAATTAAAATTTATTCTTAATTTTGCAGTCCGAAATGTAAAGTTGTTAGGTGAGACAACACTTTGCAGATTTATAAATGCTTCCACATTCATAAATTTCTTAATTTTTTAAAAAACAACAATGGCTAAAAAAGTCTTTAAAATGGTGAAGCTTCAGGTGAAGGGTGGCGCTGCTAACCCGTCTCCACCAGTAGGCCCGGCTTTGGGTTCTGCAGGTGTGAACATCATGGAGTTCTGTAAACAATTTAACGGAAGAACGCAAGATAAGCCAGGGCAAGTTTTGCCTGTAGTAATTACAGTATACGAAGACAAATCTTTTGAATTCGTTATCAAAACTCCACCTGCTGCGATCCAGTTAATGGAAGCTGCTAAGATCAAGTCTGGTTCTGGTGAGCCAAACAGAGCGAAAGTAGGTAGCGTAAGCTGGGATCAGGTAAAGAAAATCGCTGAAGATAAGATGACAGATCTTAACTGCTTCACGCTGGATTCTGCACTTACAATGATCGCAGGTACTGCAAGATCTATGGGATTGAGAGTAACAGGAACTAAACCCACTAACGCTTAATACGAATAGAAATGGCAAAATTGACGAAAAAGCAAAAAGAAGCGGTAAGCAAAATTGAAAAAAACAAAGTATATACGCTTGACGAAGCTTCTGCTTTAGTGAAAGAAGTGAACTTTGAAAAGTTTGACGCTTCTGTAGATATCGCGGTTAGATTGGGTGTAGATCCAAGAAAAGCAAACCAAATGGTAAGAGGTGTAGTATCTCTTCCACACGGTACAGGTAAAGATATTAAAGTTCTTGCTCTTGTAACACCAGACAAAGAAGCTGAAGCTAAAGAAGCGGGAGCAGATTATGTAGGGTTAGATGAGTACTTACAGAAAATAAAAGACGGTTGGACAGATGTTGACGTTATCGTTACCATGCCGGCTGTAATGGGTAAACTAGGTCCGTTAGGTAGAGTGTTAGGTCCAAGAGGTCTTATGCCAAACCCTAAGTCGGGTACAGTAACCATGGAGATCGGTAAGGCAGTTTCAGAAGTGAAAGCTGGTAAGATCGACTTCAAAGTAGATAAATATGGTATCATCCACGCTGGTATTGGTAAAGTGTCTTTCGATGCTGCCAAAATCAAAGAAAACGCGCAGGAGCTGGTACAGACTTTAATTAAACTGAAGCCTACCGCAGCTAAAGGTACTTATGTGAAAAGTATTTACTTGTCTTCTACCATGAGTCCAGGTATTGCAATCGATACTAAATCTGTAAACTAAAATCTGTAAGACAATGACAAAAGAAGATAAAGTATTAGTAATACAAGAAATTAAAGAAATGCTACAGGACGCCAAAGTGGTGTATGTAGCAAATCTTGAAGGAATGAATGCTGCTGCGACTTCAGATTTCAGAAGACAGGCGTTCAAGCAGAATATTTCTCTTAAAGTAGTAAAAAACACGCTTCTTCAAAAAGCGATGGAGCAGATCGAAGGAGTAGATTACTCTGAAATGTTCGAAAGCTTCAAAGGAAACTCAGCACTTATGATTTCTGAGACCGCTAACGCTCCGGCGAAACTGATCCAGAACTTCAGAAAGAAAGCAGAAATCCCTGCTTTGAAAGCAGCTTACCTTCAGGAGACTATTTATGTGGGTGATGAGAACCTCGGAACGCTTGCAAACATCAAGTCTAGAGAAGAAATGATTGGAGAAATCATCGGATTACTTCAGTCACCAATCAGAAACGTACTTTCTGCACTTCAAAACAAAGAAGAAGCAACAGGAAAAGCTGAAGAAGCGGCTCCGGCAGAAGAAACCCCAGCTGCAGAGGCTGCTCCGGAAGCAAGCGCTGACGCTACAGAAGCACCAAGTGCAGAGTAATAAGAACTCAAAAAAAATCAAAATAAATCGTTCAACAATTAAAACATTATTAAAATGTCAGATTTAAAAAACTTAGCGGAAACGCTTGTAAACCTTACTGTAAAAGACGTAAACGAGTTGGCAACTATCCTTAAGGATGAGTATGGTATCGAGCCTGCTGCTGCAACTATAGTTGCTGCTGCTGGTGGTGGTGGTGAAGCTGCTGAAGAAAAAACAGAATTCGATGTAATTCTTAAAGCTGCAGGTGCTTCTAAATTAGCTGTAGTTAAATTGGTAAAAGATTTAACTGGTGCCGGTCTTAAAGAAGCTAAAGATATGGTAGATGGTGCTCCTGCTCCAATCAAGCAAGGCATCTCCAAAGACGAAGCTGAAGCTCTTAAGAAGCAACTTGAAGAAGCCGGTGCTGAAGTAGAATTGAAATAATTCTTTTACTAGATGAAGATTAGGAGGTTGTTACAATGCAATCTCCTTTTTTTGCTTAAATTTTTATCTATTAAACCTCTGTAACGTTTTAAATGGAGCGCTGCGCAGATCAGTTGATAAAAGAATTTTTGAAAGTTATAAACTTTAAGGCGCGGTTACATATATTTTACATTGTTTCTTTTAAAAAAAAAATATATTAACTTTGAAGAAAAATTTATGATGAAAAAAACATTAACAATTTCAATTATTTCGCTGTCTATCCACTTCCTGCAAGGGCAAAATGGTAATGTTGGAATCAACACTACGACTCCAGTTGCAACTTTAGATGTTAATGGATTTGCTGCTGATACTGCGAAGCTTGATGGTATCATAGCTCCAAGAATTACTGGCAATCAACTGCGCGCTAAAAACTATACCACAGCTCAAACCGGAAGCATTGTGTATGCCACATTACCGGATACTTCTCCAGCTGGACAAACTATTAATGTTACTTCAGCAGGATATTATTATTTCGACGGGACTATTTGGCAAAAAATATCTTCTACCGCTAATTATGTGGAGCCTTGGTATAACCGGAATACCGGACAGCCGGCTACGGCAAATAATCAGGATATTTATCAAAGGGGCAGAGTGAGCGTCAACGGCAACGCTACCAATGGAATTTTATCAGTCTACGACGCTGAGGGATCCACAAACCGGATGATGATTTACGGCTCTTACCGCAATATTGTTAATGGTGTTAACCCCTGGTTCGGATTTGCAGAAAATTTAGGAGGTGGTTCTTTCAGTTCCATTTCTAATGGTGGGGATATGGGTCTAATTTTTAGCGTTGATAATAGTCCCCTCACGTTCACGAGTAATTCCTTTAATATCATTCCGCATACCGGAGGCGGCGGAGCTACATCTTATGGGTTTAAAATAACAGATCAGGGCCTTTTCGGATTTAATGTTACAAATCCTTCAGAAACATTAGATATTGGCGGAGCACTTAGAATTAGAAATTTACCAGTTTCCGGTGCCACTAACAGTATCTATACCACTCCTCGCGGAGCATCTTCCTTGGCAGCTACTACCACGGTAGTTCCTCAACCTACACAGACATTTACAGCTACTAAAACTGTAGTAGTAGATGATAATGGAGTACTTGGCAGTTTTAGAGGTTTGCCAGGTTCTCATAACAATATAGCGTCTAAAAATGGAATGCTTTTATCTACAGACTACACTATTTTGGCAACTGGCAACATCAGTCTGCCTCCCGCTGCTAATACACCTGGAAAAATCTACCATATTGTTTATGACGGAACTCCACTGTCCATCTCTTCTCCAATTTTTTTGAACGGTGCCAGTATTACAAATTATCCTTTAAACGGCGCAGCTGGAAACAGTGGAATAACCGTGCAGAGTAATGGCACAAACTGGTATATTATTTCTAAATATTAAATAAAGACGAACAAAGCATTGATAAAAAATTCTTATCACAATAAAATTAATTGCTATGTTTCCGTAAAAACGAAAGCGAAGTTAAATGATTGTTTAGCAAAAATTTGTTAATTTTTTAAGAATTGATTGTCAGCACTGATGTTATCGCTATTATGAAGCATACAAATTTAGACCGCAATCTGTAGTAATTACTTAATGTTATAATAGTTACAAATACTTATTTGCATATAATTAAAAGGTCCATCATAACTTAATTAGATGGATTTATATTTAAAAAAAATTAAGTTTTTTTGGGCAAATAATCTTAACAGTAAGCCTAAACTTTATAACAGACCATCTCTTCGGAGATGGTTTTTTACTTGTGAAATCGAATTGGTTTTCGTAAATTTGCACTCCTTTTGGCGCTAAGTATTATACATAAAATCAGTAAGACATTATAAATCAGCTCTTTCCGTTTCGGAACAGAGATTTTTACGTGTTATCTCATTGTATAATTAATCAGCTTCAAAAGATCCAAAAAATATTTTGCACTACTCCGTGAAAAGATATACCGGCGTTGCAGTTAGAAATTAGAATCAAGAATCAAGAACAAAGAAACAAGACTAATTCTGATAGCGCCAAACATCAAAAGTCTTTCTTCTTTCTTCCTTTCTCTATTCTCTTTCTGATATTTTTTAAAACAAAATATTTTTTAACCCCTCATTCTTTAAAATTTTTATGAGTAAATCTAAAGCCGTCGCTAAAACTCAGGGAAATGAAAGAATCAATTTCTCCGCTGCAAAGGGAAAAATTGAGACTCCTGACTTTTTGGACATTCAGATCCAGTCATTCAAAGAATTTTTCCAGTTGGATACCCTGCCGGAACAGAGAGTAAACGAAACGCTCTACAAAACCTTTGAAGAAAACTTCCCGATTACAGACTCCCGAAACCAGTTTGTGTTGGAATTCCTGGATTATTTGGTTGATTCACCACGCTACTCTATCGACGAGTGTGTGGAAAGAGGACTGACGTATTCAGTTCCCCTCAAAGCCCGACTAAAACTTTACTGTACAGACCCTGAACATGAAGATTTTCAGACGGTTGTACAGGATGTGTATTTAGGTCCGGTTCCTTATATGACGCCTTCCGGATCATTTATCATCAATGGTGCTGAACGTGTTATCGTTACTCAGCTTCACCGTTCGCCGGGTGTGTTCTTCGGACAGACCTACCACGCAAACGGTACCAAGTTGTATTATTCCAGAATTATCCCTTTCAAAGGATCTTGGATGGAATTTACAACGGATATCAACAGCGTAATGTACGCGTATATCGACCGTAAGAAGAAATTACCGCTTACTACGCTATTGAGAGCGATCGGATTTGAATCTGATAAAGATATCCTTCAGATCTTTGACCTTGCAGAAGAAGTGAAAGTTTCTAAAGCAGCGTTGAAGAAAGTGGAAGGAAGAACTTTGGCTGCGAGAGTCTTGAACACCTGGTTTGAAGATTTCGTGGACGAAGATACTGGTGAAGTGGTTTCTATCGAAAGAAATGAGATCATCCTTGACCGTGAAACGATTCTTGAAAAAGAACATTTAGATCTTATCCTGGATGCTGGTGTGAAATCGATCCTGATTCACAAAGAAAATTCAAACGAATTCTCTATCATCCAGAATACCCTACAGAAAGACCCTACCAACTCCGAAAAAGAGGCAGTAGAATATATTTACCGTCAGCTTCGTAACGCAGATCCGCCAGATGAGGAAACTGCACGCGGAATCATCGAGAAACTGTTCTTCTCTGAGCAGCGTTATTCCCTGGGCGAAGTTGGCCGTTACAGACTGAACAAGAAATTAGGTTTGAATATTCCTGAAAACACGGAAGTTTTAACCAAGGAAGACATCATCTCGATCGTGAGACACCTGATCGAGTTGGTAAATTCTAAAGCAGAGGTTGATGATATTGACCACTTGTCGAACAGGAGGATTAAAACGGTAGGCGAGCAGCTTGCTGGTCAGTTCGGTGTAGGTCTTTCCAGAATCGCGAGAACGATCCGTGAGCGTATGAACGTTCGTGATAACGAAATCTTTACGCCAATTGACCTTGTGAACGCGAAAACATTAACATCGGTTATCAATTCATTCTTCGGTACCAACCAGCTTTCCCAGTTCATGGACCAAACCAACCCGCTGTCAGAAATTACGCACAAGCGTCGTCTTTCTGCCCTCGGACCTGGTGGTTTATCAAGAGAAAGAGCAGGTTTCGAGGTACGTGACGTTCACCATACGCACTATGGCCGAATCTGTCCGATCGAAACGCCTGAAGGACCAAACATTGGTTTGATTTCTTCTTTAGGAATCTATGCTAAGATCAACAACTTAGGATTTATTGAAACGCCTTACCGTAAGGTGACTGATGGTAAAGTGGATCTTAAGACTCCAGCCGTATTCTTGAATGCGGAAGACGAAGAAGATAAAGTGATCGCTCAGGCAAACGTTGAGATGAACGAAGACGGTACTATTTCTACTGACCGTGTAATTGCACGTTTGGATGGTGACTATCCGGTAGTGGAGCCTCAGCAGGTTGATCTGATCGACGTTGCACCAAACCAGATCTCAGGTATCTCCGCTTCATTGATTCCCTTCCTGGAACATGATGATGCGAACCGTGCGTTGATGGGATCTAACATGATGCGTCAGGCTGTTCCACTATTGAAGCCACAGGCACCGATTGTAGGTACAGGTCTGGAAGATCAGGTAGCCAGAGATTCACGTATTCTGATCAATGCCGAAGGAAACGGTACGGTAGAATATGTGGATGCTGATAAGATTACAATTAAGTACGAAAGAAGCGAGGATGACGATCTGGTATCGTTCGAATCGGCTACTAAGACATATAAACTTACCAAATTCAGAAAAACCAACCAGAGTACTACCATTACTTTGAGACCAAACGTAAGAGTTGGCGACAAAGTGCAGAAAGGTCAGGTTCTTTGCGACGGTTACGCAACTGAAAACGGTGAACTGGCATTGGGTAGAAACCTTGTGGTTGCCTTCATGCCTTGGAAGGGTTATAACTTTGAGGATGCAATCGTAATCAACGAAAAAGTTGTACGTGAAGACTGGTTTACCTCAATCCACGTAGATGAGTATTCTCTTGAAGTTCGTGATACCAAACTGGGTATGGAAGAACTTACAGCAGATATCCCGAATGTTTCTGAAGAAGCGACTAAGGACCTCGACGAAAACGGTATGATCCGTATCGGTGCTGAAGTGAAGCCTGGAGACATCATGATTGGTAAGATTACTCCAAAAGGTGAATCAGACCCAACTCCGGAAGAGAAACTTCTCCGCGCGATCTTCGGTGACAAAGCCGGTGACGTGAAAGATGCTTCTTTGAAGGCAGATTCATCATTGAGAGGTGTGGTAATCAACAAAAAACTCTTCTCAAGAAACATTAAAGACAAGAAAAAGAGAACTGAAGAGAAGCTTAAACTCGAGGAAATCGAAAACACGTACAAAGCGAAATTCGATCAGTTGAGAAACACACTTCTTGAAAAACTCGGGACACTTGTGAACGGTAAGACTTCCCAGGGTGTGAACAACGACCTTGACGAAGAAATCATCGGAAAAGGTGCGAAGTTTACCACGAAACTACTTCAGAGCGTTGAAGATTACGTGAATGTAAGCGGAGCAGACTGGACCGTTGATGCCGATAAGAACGAGCTGATCAAGCAATTGATCCACAACTACAAAATCAAGTATAACGACATCCAAGGAGTTAAAAACCGTGAGAAATTTGCAATTTCAATCGGGGACGAACTACCAGCAGGAATCATCAAATTGGCTAAAGTTTACATCGCTAAGAAACGTAAACTTAATGTAGGAGATAAAATGGCGGGTCGTCACGGTAACAAAGGTATCGTTTCCCGTATCGTTCGTGAAGAGGATATGCCATTCCTGGAAGACGGAACTCCAGTAGACATCGTATTGAACCCACTTGGGGTACCATCACGTATGAACATCGGTCAGATTTACGAAACTGTACTAGGATGGGCAGGCCAAAAGTTAGGAATGAAGTTCGCAACGCCAATCTTCGATGGTGCTAGTCTTGAGCAAATCACGGAATACACTGAGCAGGCAGGTTTACCGAAATTCGGTAGCACTTATCTATATGACGGTGGTACAGGTGAAAGATTTACGCAACCAGCTACAGTTGGGGTAATCTACATGCTGAAATTGGGTCACATGGTTGATGATAAGATGCACGCACGTTCTATCGGGCCATACTCACTTATCACTCAGCAGCCGCTTGGTGGTAAGGCACAGTTCGGTGGACAGCGTTTCGGAGAGATGGAGGTTTGGGCACTTGAAGCATTCGGTGCATCCAATATCCTTAGAGAAATCCTTACCGTGAAGTCGGATGACGTTATCGGTAGAGCAAAAACTTATGAAGCAATCGCGAAAGGTGAAGCAATGCCAGAACCTGGTATTCCGGAGTCTTTCAATGTATTGTTGCATGAATTGCAGGGTCTTGGACTTGATGTAAGACTGGAAGAATAAATTTTAAATTTTGAGTATTGAGTTTTGAATTTTCAAAAGTTAATCAGACAAAATCTAAAATCTAAAATCTAAATTTTCAAAAATGTCAAATAAAAATAAAACAAGTAATTTCAGTAAAATTACGATCGGTCTTGCTTCACCAGAGTCCATTCTTCAGGATTCAAGAGGAGAAGTTTTAAAGCCCGAAACCATCAACTACAGAACCCACAAGCCAGAAAGAGACGGTTTGTTCTGCGAGAAAATCTTCGGTCCTGTTAAGGATTACGAATGTGCCTGCGGAAAATACAAGCGTATCCGTTATAAAGGAATCGTTTGTGACCGTTGTGGGGTAGAGGTTACCGAGAAAAAAGTTCGTAGAGAGCGTATCGGCCATATTGGTTTGGTAGTTCCTGTGGCTCACATCTGGTATTTCCGTTCGTTACCAAATAAAATCGGATACCTTTTAGGTTTACCTTCCAAGAAACTCGACATGATTATCTATTATGAAAGATATGTCGTTATCCAGGCAGGTATCGCTAAAAAACCAGACGGTTCAGACTTCGATGATAAAGAATTCTTAACAGAAGAAGAGTACCTGGATATCATGGATACCCTTCCTGCAGAAAACCAATATCTGGATGATTCTGATCCTAATAAATTCGTTGCTAAAATGGGAGCGGAGGCAGTAGAAGAATTGTTAAAGAGAATCGATCTTGATACTCTTTCCTTCGACCTACGTCACAAAGCACACAACGAGTCATCAAAACAAAGAAGAACAGAAGCATTAAAAAGATTAAATGTTGTTGAAGCCATCCGTGGTGCAAACACCAGAATGATTAACCGTCCGGAATGGATGATTATGCGTGTTCTTCCAGTAATACCACCAGAATTGAGACCATTGGTTCCTTTGGATGGTGGACGTTTTGCAACTTCTGATTTAAATGATCTTTACCGTCGTGTAATCATCAGAAACAACCGTTTGAAGAGACTTTTAGAGATCAAAGCTCCTGAAGTAATCTTAAGAAACGAGAAGCGTATGCTTCAAGAGGCGGTAGATTCTCTTTTCGATAATACCAGAAAATCTTCAGCGGTAAAATCTGAATCTAACAGACCATTGAAATCGCTTTCAGATTCATTGAAAGGAAAGCAAGGTCGTTTCCGTCAAAACTTATTGGGTAAACGTGTAGATTACTCGGCGCGTTCGGTAATTGTTGTAGGTCCAAACCTTCAACTTCACGAGTGTGGTATCCCAAAAGATATGGCAGCAGAACTTTACAAACCGTTTATCATTAGAAAACTAATCGAAAGAGGTATTGTAAAAACTGTAAAATCAGCAAAAAGAATCATTGACAGAAAAGAACCTGTTGTATATGATATCTTAGAAAACGTGATGAAAGGTCACCCGGTTCTTCTAAACAGGGCACCTACGCTTCACAGACTTGGTATCCAGGCCTTTCAGCCAAAAATGATTGAAGGAAAAGCGATTCAGCTTCACCCATTGGTAACTACGGCATTCAACGCGGATTTCGATGGTGACCAGATGGCGGTACACTTACCATTAGGGCCAGAAGCCATCCTTGAAGCTCAGTTATTAATGCTAGGTTCTCAGAATATTTTGAACCCTGCAAATGGTTCTCCTATTACCGTACCTTCTCAGGACATGGTATTGGGTCTATATTTCATGACCAAAGAAGCCTCTTCAACGGACGAAGTTAAAATTAAAGGAGAAGGTCTTGCATTCTATTCACCCGAAGAAGTAGAAATCGCTTACGCAGAAGGACAAGTTTCCTTAAATGCAAAAGTTAGATGTCGTCTTCCGGTTAAAGAAAATGGTGAGATTACTACTAAACTTATTGATACAACTGTTGGTAGAATTTTATTCAACCAAATTGTACCAAAGCAGGTAGGTTATATCAACGAACTTCTTACTAAGAAGTCTTTGAGAAATGTAATTGGTAGAATCTTAGCAGACACCGACTTCCCAACTACGGTGAAGTTCTTGGATGATATGAAAGACTTAGGTTATTCAAACGCATTCAAGGGTGGACTTTCGTTCTCTTTGGGTGATATTGTGATTCCGGAAGAAAAGAAAACTATGATCGAGCAGGCGGTAGAAAACGTAGACGAAATTAAGGCCAACTATAACATGGGTCTTATTACAGATACAGAACGTTATAACCAGGTAATTGACGTTTGGACCAACACCAACGCCGGATTGACCGAGATGATTATGAGCAGAATGAAAACCGACCAAGGTGGGTTCAATTCAGTTTATATGATGCTTGATTCCGGTGCGAGGGGTTCCAAAGAACAGATTCGTCAGCTTTCCGGAATGCGTGGATTGATGGCCAAGCCTCAAAAAGCAGGTTCTACAGGCGCGGAAATTATTGAAAACCCGATTGTAGCGAACTTTAAGGAAGGTCTTTCAATTCTTGAGTACTTTATCTCCACCCACGGTGCACGTAAAGGTCTTGCGGATACCGCTCTTAAAACTGCCGATGCTGGTTACCTGACCAGAAGATTGGTAGACGTTGCGCAGGATGTCATCATCACTGAAGACGACTGTGGAACTTTAAGAGGTACTGAAATCTCTCCGTTAAAGAAAAACGACGAAATCGTAGAGCGACTTGCCGAAAGAATCTTAGGTAGAGTTTCTTTACATAATGTGTACGATCCTGAAACAGATGAAGTTCTTGCCAATGCTGACGAATTGATCGATGAATCATTAGCAAGAAAAATCGAGAACGCAGGTATTGAACTGGTAGAAGTTCGTTCACCATTGACCTGTGAGACCAAAAAAGGAATCTGCGCGAAATGTTACGGACGTAACCTTGCGACAGGTAAACCAATTCATATGGGTGAAGCTGTTGGGGTTATCGCTGCACAGTCTATTGGTGAACCGGGAACTCAGCTTACGCTGAGAACCTTCCACCAGGGTGGTACCGCGGGTAACATCTCTGAAAATCCATCGATCGTTGCACGTCGCGACGGTATCGTGGAAATGGACGAGGTGAGAACCGTAACTTCTGAAAATGAAGAAGGTAAAACTGCTGAAATCCTTGTTTCGCGTTCAACTGAATTCCGTTTGGTTGCTGATAATGCTGCACGTACGCCGCTGATGGTAGCTAACGTACCTTATGGTTCCGAACTATTGGTGAAACCTGGCGATAAAGTGAAAAAAGGCGATACCATTGCGAAATGGGATCCGTATAACGCGGTAATCATTGCTGAATCTGCCGGTAAAGTAGAGTACGAGGACATCATTCAGGGGGTTTCATTCGCGCTGGAGATCGATGAGCAGACAGGTTTCGAGGAGAAAGTAATTTCAGAATCCAGAAACAAGAAAGCCGTACCTACCCTGAAAGTAGTAGATTCTAAAGGTGTAGAGCAAAAAGCCTACAACCTTCCGGTGGGTGCCCACTTGATGGTAAATGATGGCGAGAAAATCAAGGCCGGTAAAGTCCTGATCAAGATTCCGCGTAAATCCGCGAAATCCGGCGATATCACGGGTGGTCTTCCAAGAGTTACGGAACTTTTCGAAGCGCGTAACCCTTCCAACCCTGCTGTAGTAACAGAAATCGACGGTGTAGTTTCTTACGGTAAAATCAAGCGTGGTAACCGCGAATTGATCGTAGAGGCAAAAACCGGAGAAATCTCCAAGTACTTGGTGAAACTTTCAAACCAGATCCTGGTGCAGGAAAACGACTTCGTAAGAGCAGGTTCACCACTTTCCGATGGGTCCATCACGCCGGACGACATCCTGAAAATCAAAGGCCCAACAGCCGTTCAGGAATACCTTGTTAACGAGATCCAGGAAGTTTACCGACTTCAGGGAGTAAAGATCGATGACAAGCACTTCGAGATTATCGTTCGTCAGATGATGACCAAAGTTGAGATCGTGGACGGTGGTGATACACAGTTCCTTGAAGGTGCATTAGAACACAAATTCGACTTCCTTGAGGAAAACAACCGCGTATTCGGACTGAAAGTAGTGACTGATGCAGGTGATTCGAAAGAATTCAAGCCAGGTCAGATGATCACTGCCAGAGAACTTCGTGACGAGAATTCTAAACTGAAACGTGAAGATTTAGCCCTGGTAGAAGTGCGCGAAGCATTGCCTGCAACGGCGACACCGGTTCTTCAGGGGATCACCAGAGCGGCGCTTCAGACCAAATCGTTCATGTCGGCAGCTTCCTTCCAGGAGACGACCAAAGTGCTTAATGAGGCTGCAGTTTCCGGGAAAGTAGACTACCTGACTGGTCTGAAAGAAAACGTAATCGTAGGTCACAGAATCCCTGCGGGTACAGGTCTGAAAGACTATCAGAACATCATCGTAGGTTCCAAGAAAGAGTTCGAGGACATCAACTAAGTGATTATAGATTTTAGATTATGGATTTAAATTGAATTCATAGTCTAAAATCTTTTTTAAATGTTCGCCAATGCTAAGTGAAACGCCATTGCGTCTGTAATTTTTTTTGAATATTTAGCGAAAATCTTTGCGCGCTTTGCGTTAAATCAGAAATGAACATTTATAATTTAAAATCTAAAATTTATAATTTATAATTAAAAAAAAATGGACAACAACCAAAACCAAAACCAGGATCCAAACAACATCAACATCAACCTGAACGAGATGGTAGCAGCAGGTGTTTACTGTAACCTTGCATTAGTAAACCACTCACCATCTGAGTTTGTACTGGATTTCATTCAGCTGATGCCGGGTGTACAGCAGGCTAACGTACGTTCAAGAGTAATTTTGGCGCCGCTTCACGCGAAGAGAGTACTTTCTGCCTTGCAGCAGAACATCGCAAACTACGAGCAGCAGTTCGGCGAAATCAAGGAAGTGGAGCCTTTCGTATTGGGTGGAAACAACGTACAGGCATAAGCCAGGATATTCCGACACTTCTCTCTCAACCTTATAGGTTTCAAAAACCAAACCTTATAGGTTCTGAAAACCTATAAGGTTTAGATAGACAGCAATCCCGGCTCAGTGATGAGTCGGGATTTTTCCTGCCGTGGCTAGGAGTGAGCATTGTGCGGTCATTGCAATCGAAGAGAGCGCCAATCTGAACACCGGGCTATCCCTCTTTTTGATTACAACATCGACAATATATTAACTTAAGCTTAAAAGTCAGGCGGAGAACCGCCGCTTCATACTAAACAGAAAATTTTTCCCCGAAACCCATTCAGTCCACCGCCAGGTGTAATAATTAAAAGGAAAAACTGTAAATGTGATTTAGCAAAAAAAAGCAAATAGAACCACCCGAAACGAAAAAATCTATTCCTTACGGCCGTTGGCAGTTATAGGAATAGATTAACTCATCATTTGTGTGACGCAAATTTACGGCAAAATTTCACCCCATTTGTGTACAAAGCTGTACAAAGTACACAGTGTCAATACCCAAATCTCAAACAGTGAACATTAAAAAACCCGAATCAAAATTGATCCGGGTTTCCTCATCATTTGTGTTTATGTTATAATACTTTGAAAGTTTCTCTCAAGACATTCGCAAACAAATACGTAAGACCACCTACACCAATGCATAAAAATAATGCATAGCTCCAGTCTATAATTGTACTGCCAATAGAGAATCGGAGCCACCTCTTACCGTAGCAAAACATAGTGTTGAGTACACCAAACGCTATAATTCCAATATCATCATACGGTCCACGCAACGTATTAAGCAGATCTGTTGCACCTAGTATTGCTGCCAATTCGTACAATGCTACCAGCACCAGTATCATTAGGGAAACTTTCTGGGAACCTTCGTCCAGTTCGTGTGAGATCGTTTTCATAAGAGTGTTTTTTTATCCTTCAAAAATACTGCATCAGGACGCCAAAGTATGGCGGTTTGTAATGCCATTTTAAAATTGTAAAAATCTATTTACTACTTTTTGAAATGCTGGGACTGAAAAACCGTAAGCTGACGGATGATAAAGACCAATTGCCAGACACTGGCCGCCTTCGTAATCAAGCGATCTGATATTCCATCGGTCATCAATCTTGTCCTTATGTATTCCCCAGCCAGGCTTGTTAAAGAAATGTTCCCATAGCCGGCTTGAAAAAACAATGACTTTATCGGGTTTCACAATATCAAGATAAGCTCTGAATGCAGTTTCCGCCTGATTCATTTCCGCTTTAGTCGGAACCTGATTGGCAAATTTAAAGGCGCTTTGAATACCATTTGCAAAGGCAACTTTTTTCCAAAATTCCGAATGTTTCTGATGACCAAAAAACTGCCGTATTTTATTATGAAAGTTGCTTGAAATACTGTCTAACTCGGCAATTTGTGCTTTTGTAAAATTAGTGAGGTTTTCAGGTTCATCATTATTAAAATAATGCGAGTCCCCGAGAATAAGCAGTTTGCCTAATTCCGATTTTTCATAATCGGAACCGATCCAAGGGTTGAAGGTAACGTGCTTCAAGGTAAATTGATTTAAAAAGCTCACTGAAGAAGTGAGCTTGAGGTTGTGATTACATTTCGGTTATCTCAAAATTGGAGAGACTCAATCCGGACGCAGCGGTTTTAGCACCATATTTAAGGTTAAGTGAGTCGATAACTTCTTTTTGATTAGGTTTTCGCGACGCGTTTTTTATCACTATTTCTACGGACATGCCTTTCGCAATCTTGCCCATTTCTTTTTTAGCGGTTACTTTGTAGAGGTGTGTGGACATATAAATATATTAAAATATTGAGATGCATAGCATGAAAAAGCCTAGCACGGCAGCTGTTCCATACATCGCAATTCTAAACGGTAACTGAACACCTTTTACTCCTGTATTAATAATGTTTTCTACTTTCGTAGAAAAATCTTGTAAAAAATGTTCAACTTCATCGCATTTAAAAGAAAGTTCACTACTAGCATTTGCAATTTTTCCAAAAAAATTCATTTTATCCTCTTGCTTTTTCAGATTTGACACAACTATACCTAACGCTTTGTCACTGCCCGAAGTGATTACTTTTCCAGCAAATGGTATTTTACTGCAATTTTGAGAGATAGCTGGTGCAAGAAATGCGGCAATTGCTCCTTCAAATATCAAACTCACGGGATTAGGAATATCTTCCCGCAAACGAGTGTTAACCTGATTTAAATCCGAAACAATATACCGCGTAGTGTCTAAACCAAATTTTGTGATGCATTGCAAATCAGTTTTTAATTTTGATGTAAGGCTTAATATGCCGTACAATAATCCACATGATAAAAATAGTATCAATCCAAGAAGTCCATAAAGGATATGCCCAATCCATCCCAGTTCAAGAACAAAAAATCCAAAAATGAAAAGCCCAAAGGCGATGAGGAGCGGCTTATAAAGTGAGGAAACCGCATATGTTTGAAAACTAATCATACCTGCTATTTTCCCTAAAACTTCATCATTCCCATATTTGTAAATGTCTATACCAATTTCATTATTGATATGTGATAGAAGATCGATTGATTTTTGTGGTAAATTTTTCATCATATTATTAAATTATTATTGTACAATATTATCTCATTTTCCCGCCAAACTATGTCGCTCATCTTTTCTTTTAGGACATCTTTTTTCAACGAGAGAAGTGCGATAAAATTAACTTATCTTAACATTCTGCCACTGTACAATCCTGTACAATAAAATTTCTTCATTTTTTTTTATATTTGGCGCCAATACAAAATGATGATCCGAGAAGCCGAAGTTATCGTAAAACTGAAACAGTGCGTCACCGAACAGTTTGGAAAACAGATCGTAAGTGCCGCTGATTGTGAAATCATTGCAAAAAATTTGCGCGATAACCAAAATGTTTCGGTAAGCGCACAGACGCTGCGACGGTTTTTTGGGTTGATCAAGGCATCCTCAAAAACAAGCCTCTTCACGCTGGATTTGCTCGCGAAATATTGTGGCTTCCCCAGTTTCAGCCACTTTCGGCAATCGTATGGGAATATTGAAATAGAAGCCTTCTTTGGTTCAAAGGAAAACAGTGGTAACGACTTCTGGCAGAAAAGTGAAGACCTTTGCCGGCGAATCTCAGAGTCGCCCGAGATGCTGATCATGGCTCATCAGCGGCTGCTTTCTTTTCCGCTCGCGCGCAAATATTTTATGGAAAATCACCCGATGCGGGATAGTTTAGGTAGCATGTATTCGCAATATTTTTTGGCTTATTTAAAGTACAATCAAAGCAACGAAGCCAAAATTTTCGCTTATGGATTTCTGTTTCAGGATGCTTTTCTGTCACAAAACCACGAACTCATGGCGCTTTATTACCAAAAAGTCACCGAAACACCGCTTACCAGAGATATTCATGTGATACCGGCCGGAATGAAATTCGGCGTCGAGCTTCTCTATGCGGATCTTTCGCAAAATGAAGAACTCTTTGCGCAAAAATTTGAGGAGATGAAACGCGCGCGGCTTCAGTATATCCCGGCCTCAAAAAAATCGGTTTGCAGTTTTGAATATTCGGTGTTGGAACTGCTGATCTTTACCAATAGAACCGAGGAATTGAAGTTTTTAGTTAAAAACCATACGCCACAATCCGAACAAGACGTCGCTTACGTACCCGCAGATCGGAAACAAACCCATGAAGAAGTCTGGAAAATCCTTTGCGCGGTGGTCTTTCTGAAAACCAATCAGATCGATGAGCTGCGGTCAATATTAGATACAATCAGCCTTGATAACCTCGGCTTTGGCTGGAAAAAATACTATTCGGTGATTTATTATTTCGTGTTGCTGAGCATAGGAAATAAGGCGGACGAAAACGCTATTATTTCCGAACTTACCTGGCTGCTGGAAAGGACGCAGTTTCCGTATTTTGAAAACGCCTTGAAGAACCATTTAAGTTCAAAAACGAAAAATACAGGCGAGAAATGCAAACAACCAAGATTTTCAAAACCTTGAGGGTCTTACCCAAACTGGGATGATGATCTGCGGTAATAGCAAAATTAAAGGACAAGTGCTTTAAACTTAATAAATCTTAATGATTTAAATAATCTGTAGTACATCGCTGAAACACGATGTGATAAAAAAATCCCGCCTCTAACGAAGCAGGATTACTTTTAACTTTTTCCTACAACTGCACCATCTCCGTCACTTCCACATCATAGCCGCCTACCAGAGGTTTTTGATTCACGTTCTGCGTGATCACACGGAATTTCGTGATGCCAAGATTCTTCAGGATCTGCGTACCGATGCCATAATCGTGGTAGTTCGAGGCCAGCGTTGGGCGCTGCTCCTGCCCATCCTGAAAATCTAGGAACTGCTGAAGTTTCCTCAACGTATTTTCAGCATTTGATACATTATTGATGAAGATTAAAGCGCCTTTTCCTTCGGCGTTAATCATACTTGTAATTTTCTCAAGCAAAGGTTTTTCACCTGCGGTCAACCTGTTCAGCACATCAAAATAAGAGTTCGATGCCTGCACACGCACCAAAACCGGCTCGTCCACAACCCACGTACCCTTTGTAAGAGCAAAATGGATTTGATCCGTACTGGTTTCTTTAAATGCATAGAAATCAAACTCACCGTAATGTGTTTTTACTTTTCTTTCTTCGATTCTTTCAATGAGATCGCCTTTTTTAAGCTGATAATGAATGAGGTCTTCAATAGAAACGATCTTTAGGTCGTGTTTTTTTGCCAGTTCCACCAGTTCCGGAAGTCTGGCCATCGAGCCGTCTTCGTTCATGATCTCGCAGATCACGCCACCTTCTTTGAGGCCCGCAAGTTTGGTTAAATCAATCGCAGCTTCGGTGTGGCCGGCTCTTTTCAGAACTCCACCTTTCTTGGCACGCAGCGGGAAAATATGTCCCGGACGCATAAAATCAGTAGGTTTTGTGTTCTCGTCCATCAGTGCCAGAATCGTCTTGCTGCGGTCGCTGGCAGAAATCCCGGTCGAAACGCCCTCACCCAATAGATCCACAGAAACGGTAAAAGCAGTTTCTTTCGGGTCGCTGCTGCGCGTCACCATGATGTCGAGGCCTAGCTCGTCGCAGCGTTTTTCGGGCAGCGGTGTACAGATAAGCCCACGGCCATGGATGGTCATAAAGTTGATGATCTCTGGGGTGGTAAGTTCCGCAGCGGAGAGAAAGTCGCCTTCATTTTCGCGGTTTTCATCATCAACCACAATGATGATTTTACCGTTTCTCAGGTCTTCAATCGCTTCAGGAATGGTATTGAGTTTAATATCCGACATTTTACTTTTTTAGATGGTGCAAAGATACTTAGATTTAAAGGATTCAGCAATCTTTATTTGGGCGTCTTCCTCCGTCTTCCGCTCCCAATCTTTTCTGTTGTCGCGCGGCGAAGCCGCCGCGACAACAGAAAAGGATTTCCGCTCAAGCCGGGACGCGGGAGTTTGGCGTTTTACCAAAACCGTTTTCAAAAAGAAATACCTTTACAACAACAGCAAGTCTGTGGCTTTCCTGATGATTTCATAAGATTTCAACCGCGCCTGATGATCATAAATCGCTGAAGTCACCATGATCTCATCCACCCTGAACTGTTTCTGGAAATCTGCGAATTGTTTCTTCACCGATTCTTCACTACCAATGAAACTATAACGCAGCATATTTTTTACATGTGCTTTTTCCATCGGATTCCAAATCGCGTCGATATCTTCCACTGGCGGAGCGTATGGTTTGCGGTCATTCCGGATGATGTTGACGAACATTTGATAAAGCGTGCTCGAAAGTTTCTGTGCTTCTGCATCAGTTTCCGCAGCCACACCATTCACACACGAAATAATGTAAGGTTCCGGGAATTCTTCGCTTGGTTTGTAGTTTTCGCGGTAGATCTCAAACGCGCTTTCCATCATCTGTGGCGCAAAATGTCCTGCAAAAGCGTACGGAAGACCAAGTTCAGAAGCCAGCCAGGCGCTGTCGGTACTCGATCCCAAAACATAAATCGGGACATTACAACCTTCACCCGGTATCGCACGTACCGGACTGTTTGCGTTCTCAACCGAGAAATACCGTTGAAGCTCCTGGATTTGTCTTGGGAACTGCTCGTTGATGATCATCGGGTTCCGTCCTAAGGCTTTTGCCGTGAGTCCATCAGTTCCAGGCGCGCGGCCTACGCCCAGATCTATCCTTTTTGGGAAAAGGCTTTCGAGGGTCCCGAATTGTTCAGCGATTACCAGCGAACTGTGGTTTGGAAGCATCACGCCGCCAGAGCCTACGCGGATTGTCTTCGTGCCGTTCGCGATAAAGCCAATCAGGACTGAAGTGGCGGAACTGGCGATACTGGCCATGTTATGATGTTCTGCAAGCCAAAACCTTTTATATTTCAGTTTTTCTACGTGGCGTGCAAGATCGAGGCTGTCATTAAATGTATCGTGGATGGTCCTGTTCTGCTTTACGGGAGCCAGATCCAGAACTGAAAGTTCAAAATGTTTCATTTATTATACTTTTAAGTACAAAAATACGGACTTTAAAATAGGCGGATATTTTTAGGATTAAAGCCGAAATAATAAGGCAAGGATTTTTTTATGGTGAATATCAAAAAATTATTATATTTGCAAACCCAAATGGTTCTTTGGCCGAGTGGTTAGGCAGTGGTCTGCAACACCATCTACAGCGGTTCGAATCCGCTAGGAACCTCATAAAGCAAGATTTTCAGATGAAGGTCTTGCTTTTTTAATATAATTTTTACTTTTTAACATTTCCTTAACGCTTACTTGGTTTTGTTTTTGGCATAAAGCAAGTATTATTAACGAAAATATATTGTCATGAAAAATATAGTCACAGCAGGGTTTATGTCGGTTTTATTAATGACGGCCTGTACAAAGGATAATACAGTTGCAGAGAAATCTTTAGAACAGCAAAAAATAGAGTTCCAAGCAAGGCAGCTGGAGATTGAAAGACAGAAATTAGCTATTGAAAAAGAAAAAATGGCTTATGAAACACAACGTAAGGCCGATAGCATAGAGGAAGAACGTAAATCAAAACAGGCAATAGCCGCGGCAAAACCGCAAGTGATCCGCGAAACTAAAACGGTATATGTGGATAATACGCCAAGATATTCTTCAAGCTCAGGGGCTAGCTCGGGCAGTACCGCAGGCACTTCACAGGGGACTACACAAAAGCAAGGCATGAGTAAAGCCGCTAAAGGGACCATTATCGGTACTGTAGGTGGCGCGGCAGCCGGTGCGCTGATTAATAAACGGAACCGTGCCGCTGGTGCAGTGGTAGGTGGTATCGTGGGTGGTGCTACCGGATATACCATTGGTAGAGCTGGTGACCGTAAGGATGGCCGCGTTCAATAAGGATTATTTAAATCAAATATAAGGGAAAGATTGTTTATTTTTAAACAATCTTTTTTTATGCTTTATTTGATCTTCACGATGTTACTTCTTTTCCCAGTATTGCTGGGTTTTGGTGCTTTGGTACAGTTGAGATGCAGAGAAAAGGACGACAGTATTTCCGGGACATTGCTAAGGGGGATTTTTATTGTAGCATTATCGTGGACTTTGATTGCGTTTGTCGCGCCTTTGAATGAGTTTTTAGAACTTATTTACCTTATTGCTGGTGGGGCTTGCTTTATGTATTTTAAAGGGTACCGCGCGGTTTCACAACTGTGGTCAAATGCGGGTATCTTGTTGCCAATCAGTTTTTTGATACTCCTGTTTTTTGGGGCAGGTTTCCCGTTCATTCTCGATCATTTCGGATATTATGTTCCTACCATCAAGTGGCTGACGCAATTCGGGATGGTGAAGGGGATTGCTAATCTTGATTTGGTGATAGGGCAAATGTCGATCTGGCATATATTCCAGGCAGGGTTCTCGCATTTTTCTGATTCTTTTTTAAGGATAAATGTATTGGCCGCTGGTGTTTTTCTTATTTATATTTTTGAAAAGAAATGCTGGATCCATCTCTTTTTTCTGCCGATTTTATTCTTGTTTGTACAGTCGCCGTCGCCTGATTTGCCAGCAATCGTCTTTTCCTTGATCCTGCTGCAGGAAATCTTACACGGTAACCGAAGCTATACCTGGCTTTTTGCGTTTGCGGTATTTGTCTTCTGCTTGAAGCCTACTGTTGTTTGGCTGCCGATATTTGTTTTCGGTTATATGTTTCTCCATAAAAAGTGGGGGTTGCCGCATTTAATACCGGGACTTTTGGTATTACTTATTTTTGTGCTGAAGAATAGCTGGGTTTTTGGTTACCCGTTTTTTCCGGTACAAATGTTTGATTTTGGACTTTCATGGAAGCCACATCCGGCAATATTGCAGGATTCTGCCGAAATGGCAATGATGAAGACCTATGATCTGCAATATACTTTTGCTGAAATCTCTGGGTTCAGTCTCTCAGAAACTGTAATTAAATGGCTTTTCCTTCCGGGGATTAAAGGGTTTATTCATATTTCTCTTATCCTGAGTCTGGTGGTTTTCTTTGTTTTTTGCCTTCGGAGTAAATCAACAATCCACAGGTTTCTAATGGTGACAATATTGGTGAAGGTCGCTTTAGTGCTTACATTTTCGGCGCAATACCGCTTTTTCTTGGATGTTTTTTTTGTTATAGGATTTGTAATGTTTCATCACCTCATCTCGAAGAAACTGGCCTTTTTCGTTTTTTTAGGTTTCTCATTACTGGTAGGTGTTTTTTTTTCATTCCCGAAACTGGTCATAAACATATTCCCCACCTTTAGATTAGGGAGTTTCATGACCGGAGCACAAGCAGACCAGTGGCTTAAACCCCGTATCTTTGAACTGAATGAATTTAAAACCCACCAAATAGGTAATCTGCAATTCCATGTAGTTCAGGGATATCCGTTTTCGTTTGATACACCGCTTCCTGCCATATCACCGCTCTATCTTCAGCAAAATCTCAATGCTGGTATTTTCCCACAGCTGATAGGTGAAGGTCTTCAGCAGGGCTTTGTCTGGAGAGCCATGAGCCCACAGGAAAAGAAGCAGCTCCAGCAGATTATACAGCAATTTAACAGCGGTCAATAATTTGCCGGCAGGCTTTCATATACCGCGCCCAAATCATAACTTTGTAACATGTTCACATTAGGGAATTTCATTACACTTACCACCTTCGGTGAGAGCCACGGCCCAGCTTATGGTGGCATCATCCATAATTTCCCTGCGGGTTTGCAGGTGGATTTTGAGGCTGTTCAGCATGAGCTCAACCGCCGGAAACCTGGCCAGTCAGCCATTGTTACCCAGCGGAAAGAGGGTGATGTTGTGCAGTTTCTGTCCGGTATTTTTGAGGGTAGAACCACAGGCACGCCCATTGGTTTTATAATAGAGAATGAAAACCAGAAATCCCGCGATTACGACCACATCGCCCAAGCCTATCGCCCGAGCCATGCAGATTTTACGTATGACCAAAAATTCGGGCTGCGCGATTACCGCGGCGGTGGCAAATCCTCAGCACGCGAGACGGTGAATTGGGTGGTGGCCGGCAGCCTGGCCAAACAGCTACTTCCTGAGGAGGTAGAAATACATGCTTATGTATCATCTGTGGGCGAGATTTTCTGTGAAAAGCCATATCAGGAACTCGATTTCCGGAATACAGAATCCAATGAGGTGCGCTGCCCGGACCCGAAAACCGCCGAAAAAATGATTGCCCGCATCAGGGAAATCAAAAAAGAAGGCAACACCATTGGCGGAACCATCACCTGTGTCATCAAAAACCTGCCAGTAGGCATCGGCGAACCCGTTTTTGGCAAGTTACAGGCAGAACTGGCCAAAGCGATGATGAATATTAATGCAGCCAAAGGATTTGAATATGGCAGCGGATTTTGCGGCGCGAAAATGACAGGGAAGGCCCACAATGATCTCTTTAATACAGATTTTACCACCCAAACCAACCTTTCAGGGGGAATACAGGGCGGAATTTCAAATGGCATGGATGTGTATTTCCGGGTGGCTTTTAAACCGGTGGCGACAATCCTGCGACCACAGCAAAGTGTAGATAAATACAGCAATGCCGTTACAGTAGAAGGGAAAGGCCGCCACGATCCGTGTGTATTGCCGCGTGCCGTACCTATTGTGGAGAATCTGGCCGCTTTTGTGCTGGCAGATCTATACATGATTAATAAATTGAGAAAAATATAAATATAGCATACCAGAATATGGAAAAATATTGGAATCAGGCCCTCACGTTTAATGAGTACATGCAGGAAGCCGAAAAACGCGTACAGCAAACCGCAAATACCGACGAGTATTTCACTTACTACGAACTCGGCTTGCACCGCATGGAAAGAACCCTGAAAACCTTCAGCATAGAACCAGAACACCTTGAGGAGGTGAAAAACAAACAATTTAAGGGTAAAATTCTTATCATTTCCGAGCCTTGGTGTGGGGACGCCAGCGCGACAGTACCCGCAGTCGCGAAGTTTTTTGAAGCTGCAGGCATCGAAGTGAAAGTTTTTTTAAGAGACGCAGACGTTACACTTATTGACCAGTTTCTAACCAACGGTACACAGTCGATCCCGAAAGTATTGATTCTTAGTGAAGACTTTACTGTAAGAAACACTTGGGGGCCACGCCCAAAATATGGGGTAGAGCTTCTGAAAAAATTTAAAGAAAACGAAACTGTGTACCCCCGCGAAGTATTTTATAACGACCTTCAGGTCTATTACGCCAAAAACCGTGGTAAAGATGCCATTGAAGAAATTTTAAACCTCATTTGACATGACATTTTTAAGAAAGAATATTTTTTACATCATCGCTGTCGTTTTCGTGGCCGTGCTTTACCTGTTTCCGTCGGTTAAACTGAAGATTAAAGACCTGTTTTTCCCGATAGCAGCGATAGAGAATGCGGTAACGTTACAAGATTCTGATTACGATGTAGAACTGAAAGGCATCAATGTACCCAGTACCAACCTGAAAAATTTGAAAGGAGATAAACTGGTTTTCCTTAATTTCTGGGGAACCTGGTGCCCGCCATGTCGCGAAGAATGGCCTACGATACAGCAACTGTATGAAAACAGAAAAGGGCAGATCGAGTTTGTACTGATTGCTATGCAAGACCAGGAAGACACGGTGGTGAAATTCCTGAAAGAAAACAATTACACCGCGCCAGTTTATATAGCACAGAGCCCGGTTTCCAAGAATATTTTGCCTAAAGCTTTCCCTACCACTTTTCTATTGGATAAAAATGGCAGGATCTTGCTTAAAGAAGATGCGTCAAAGGATTGGAACAGCAAATCCGTCAACGAATTTATCGATAACGTTACTAAGTAATTTAACATAATTTATTATTTCACGGTACAGATTTTGCGAATGCTGTTTGCTAAAATATAAACACGATAAATGAAACTCTCGAAAATTGCTTTGGCCAAAGAAGCCTTTAAACACAAAGGATTTATTGCGAAAATTCCGGTAATTGTAAGAATGGTGAAATCGGTGATGTCAGCAGGTGGCTATCGGCCCGAATATAAAAATGTAGTGTTGCCCGGCCTCGTATTGCTGTATTTGGTTTCCCCAATTGATATTATCCCAGACTGGTTGCCGGGGATTGGGGTGCTTGATGATCTGGCGCTGCTCGCTTTCGCAATACCTATGCTTATGAAAGAAGCAGAAAAATTTGTAGTTTGGGAAGCGGAGCGAAAGACTGACAAAACAATTGATGCAGAAATTGTAGATTAATGATGATAGACCACCCATAAGTTCGGGTGGTTTTTTAATGTATTGGGCAGAATTTCTCCGTCCTTTCTGTATTTCAGAAATTATCAGGAAATTTGCGCTGTGAAAAATCTAATCTCCATTATCGGGACAACTGGCATTGGTAAAACCAAACTCTCCCTGGCGCTTGCCCAACACTTCAAGACCGAAATCCTTTCCTGCGATTCGCGCCAGTTCTTTCAGGAGATGAAGATCGGTACGGCTACACCAACTGCGGCAGAGCTTTCCGAGGCACCGCATCATTTCATTGGTCATCTTTCCGTAAAGGATTATTACAGCATTGGTCAGTTTGAGAAAGACGCTACGGCAAAACTTCAGCAACTTTTTAGTACAAAAGATACTTTGATTATGGTAGGCGGCAGTATGATGTATGAAAAAGCCATTATTGAAGGCCTGAACGATCTACCCGAAGCCGATTACCAAAATCAGCAAAAGCTGGAGGGACTGATGAATACACACGGCATCGAAGCATTACAAAACCTGCTCGAATCTCTGGACCCTGAATATTTCAGCACCGTTGACCGTGAAAATCCGCGTCGGCTACTACGCGCCATTGATGTCATTTGGCAAACCGGAAAAAGCTATACCGAAAATATTTCTACCTCTGTTAAAAAACGCGATTTTAATGTGTACCGTATTGGGATCACAGCGCCTCGCGAAATCATTTATGAAAGGATTAACCGGCGTGTCGATCTGATGATGCAGGCAGGCCTCCTCCAAGAAGCAGAAAGTTTACTCCCTTACCGCCATTTGGTACCTTTGCAAACTGTGGGTTATACGGAACTCTTTAGATATTTCGATGGCGAATGGACGCTGGATTTTGCGGTGGAAGAAATCAAGAAAAACTCGCGCCGTTTTGCGAAAAGACAACTTACATGGTACCGCAAAGAGACCAACATCCATTGGGTAAGTTTTGAAAATCCGGTGGAAGAATCCTTATCTTTGTTGCATAATCTTAACATAAAACCTGAACAATAATGGCAGCAACACCCTCAAATATGCTTGCACTTGGTACAAAGGCTCCTTTTTTCGAGCTCCCTAACCCATCGCACAGCAACGAAATACAGTCACTTGAAGAACTGAAAGGCGAAAAGGGCACTTTGGTGATTTTTATGTGTAACCACTGTCCGTTTGTGCTTCATGTCATCGATAAACTGGCGGAACTTTACGAAGATTATCAGGATAAAGGCATCGAGTTTATTGCCATCAATGCCAATGATGTAGAAAAATATCCGGATGATTCTCCCGAGAAGATGATCGCTTTCCAAATGGATAAAAAGTTTGATTTCCCTTATTTATTTGATGAAAGCCAGGCTGTGGCAAAAGCGTATCAGGCTGCTTGTACGCCGGATTTCTTCTTCTTTGATGAAAAATTAGATCTTATTTACCGTGGCCAGATGGATGATTCGCGTCCTGGCAACCAGAAAGAAGTTACTGGCGAAGACCTCATCATCGCTTTTGAGAATTTACTTGCCGGTGAGCCACAAGAAGAGCAGCAGCGCCCAAGCATTGGCTGCGGCATCAAGTGGAAGTCTTAATTATTTAAAGAACGGGTTATACCGCTTCTCAAAGTCTACAGTGGTAGGATTTCCGTGGCCATTGTAGACTTTTGTTGCTTCTGGCAGGGTGAAGAGCTTGGTTCGGATGCTGTTCAGAAGTTCGGCTTGGTTACCTTTATATAAATCTGTGCGACCAATGCTTCCTTCAAAAAGAACATCACCGGAAATAATGAAATCTTGTGCATTGCAATAAAAGGCGATATGCCCTGGCGAATGCCCCGGTACATGTTTAATCTCCAGTACATCCTCATCAAGTTTCAGTATGTCACCTTCGCAGAGGTATTGGATGTCGCCTTCAAACGGTTTAAAGAAAAAACCGAAACGGTTTGCATCCATAGGATTCCTGTCAAGTATCTCTTGTTCAGTCTCATGTAAGAGCACCGGCACTTTATAGCGGTCATACGCCCATTGCAGTCCCAGTACATGGTCGATGTGGGCGTGGGTAAGCAAGATCTTCTTTACGCTGAGATTGTTATCGCTGATGAACTGCGCGATTTTTTGATTTTCATCCTCAGAAAAGTTGCCGGGATCAATAAGGTAAGCATTTCTGTGCGCATTATAGAGGAGGTACGTGTTTTCTGAAAACGGATTGAATGCAAAAGATTGTATATGAAACATAACAAAGATTTAAAAACGCAAAAATACAAATTTTACCAGCGGCACAGTTTACAACAAAATAGGTAGGAATGCGTTATCTTTATACTTATGAAATATTTATCCCTGTTTTTATTTTTAGGAACTTACCTTTGTGCACAGGAGATCCGCAGCATACAGCTCTTCAATCCACAAACCAATGATCAAACACCGGTGATTGGTTTCAGCGAGCAGCTGATCCTTAAATTTGATGATCTCTCCAACTCCAGCACGCTGTACCGCTATACCATAAAACATCTCGACAGGAACTGGCAGGACGACGGCCTTTTCTTTACCGAATATGCCACGGGCAGTCTCAATGGACTTATTGATGATATTCAGTATTCATTTAATACACTACAACCCTATACCCACTACACCCTCGTATTTCCGAATGATAAAATTCGGCCTAAAATCTCAGGCAATTTTGAACTGGTGGTCTATAAAGATGCTCCCGACCGGCCTTTATTTAAAAGGCGTTTCGCGATGATGGAAGATGGCGCCATCGTAGGGGTAAATGTAACCCGAACGCAGGATTCGCGCCGTCCACAGATTAACCAGCGGGTAGAAGTACAGGCACTTGGACAAAGTTCCGCACTCATGCAGAATACAAATTCTGTGAGCCTGAACCTTATCCAGAACAATAACTGGCATATGGGTCTCTATAACCAAAAACCAAGTGCGACCATAGGGAACAAACTTCTTTTCCAACAGCAGAGCCTTTCATTTCCCGGCAATAACGAGTTTTATTATTTCGATAACAAAAACATCAGCCAGGCATTCGATATGGTCGCTGGTACCGAAACTGTAGCCAATATCAACCATACTTATCTGCATCCAGTATGGGCTTTCCCGCTCAATTACCAGTATCAACCAGATGTGAATAGCGCGTTCTACTTCCGCCGGAACGATTTGGGGATAGAGCGTAATGCCGACCGCGAAGCCGACTATTCATGGGTGCATTTTACGTTAGAATCAAAAGAGACCGATGAAGAAATTTACGTGATGGGCAGTTTTAACGATTTTACCGCGACACCCGAAAATAAAATGGTGTACGACGAAAGCCGCGGGATGTACGTGGCCAAGACCTACCTGAAACAAGGCTTCTATAACTATATTCTAGCCACCAAAAAAGCCAGCGAACCCCTTGATTTCGGGCAAATAAACGGTAACTTCTGGCAGACCGAAAACCTCTATCAGGCATATCTGTATTACCGCCCATTTGGCAGCAATTACGATGGATTGTTAGGGTACGGCGAGTTCCGCACGCCGGTGCGCTGATTTTTTTTCCAGAAGCTACTTCCCGCTATCCGCTGTATCTTTGGTCCCGCTGGCGCGGCACCAAAGGATGCCGCTGCTATCGGGGCTAGGGATTTGGTTTTTGGTGCAGGATTAGGGTTTCTTACACCAGATAAAACGTTTCCAGTTGCTCCTCGCACAGGGTTTTTACCACTTCAATCCAGCGGTCTTCATCATTAAGACACGGGATGTAATGGAAGTTTTCTCCACCGGCATGCAGAAATTCCTCGCGGCCCTCCACAGAAATTTCTTCCAAAGTTTCCAGACAGTCAGATACGAAAGCCGGGCAAACAATGGCCAGGTTCTTCACCCCTTTTTTTGGTAAGTTTTCCAGGGTTTCATCGGTGTAAGGCTCAATCCATTTGTCTTTGCCAAGGCGCGACTGGAAGGAGACCACGGTTTTGCTTTTCGGGATGTTCAGTTTCTCAATAACCGTTTCGGTGGTTTTAAAGCATTGGTGGCGGTAGCAGAACTGGTGGCTCGGGTTATCCTCGCGTGTACAGCAGTCGTTGAGGTTGCAGGTTTTGGTAGGGTCTGTTTTGTAGATATGCCGTTCGGGCACGCCATGATAAGAAAACTGCAGCGCATCGAAATTCTCCGGCAACTTCTCTCGGATGCTCTCCGCAAGGCAATCTATATAGATTTCGCGGTTATAGAAAGGCTGTACGTAGCTGATTTTAATACCCGGGAAGGATTTCTTACGGACTTCCTCCGCCTTGTCCACTACGGTTTCCGTCGTACTCATCGCATATTGCGGGTAAAGAGGGAACAGTACAATTTCGGTGACTCCCTGGTCGGTAAGTTTCCGGATACCGGTTTCAATACTGGGTTCGGCATAGCGCATCCCGATTTCTATAGGGACTTCTACCAGTTTCTGTAGCTTCTGCTGTATTTTTTTGGTAATAACGATCAGCGGCGAACCCTCATTCGTCCAGACTGTTTTGTAGGCCGCTGCAGATTTTGGCGGGCGTGTCCGCAGGATGATGCCTCTTACCAATAATGAACGGAAAAACCAACGGTAGTCGATCACTTTTTCGTCCATTAAAAATTCATCCAGATATTCTTTAACGTCTTCCACGCTGGTAGACCGCGGGGAGCCGAGATTTACCAATAATATTCCTTTTTTACCCATAATAAGATCAGTAAGGTGTCGCTGTTGCTGTGCGTAATTCTGTTTTATCCGTTAACTGCTTCTACTTTTTCTACCAGTTCCGGTACAAACTGTTTCAGGATGTTTTCTATGCCACCTTTCAGTGTGGCGGTGGAACTAGGGCAACCAGAACACGCGCCCTGAAGCAACATTTTGGCTGTTTTGGTGGTTTCATCATACTCAATCAACGAAATTTTACCGCCATCACCTTCTACGGCTGGTGCTACATACTCATTCAGGATGTCAGAGATTTTCTGTTCGGTTTCCGTATAATCACGGTTGATGATGTTCTCAACCGGACTTTCGTGTTTCTGAGGTTCAAGGTTTGAAATTACTCCGCTGTTCTGTAAATAATCCGCGATAAACGCCCTTACAGCCACCATCACTTCATGCCATTCAACGGAAACATCTTTGGTAACAGCCACAAAATTATCTGAGATAAATACTTCTTTGGCAAAACTGAATTCTTTAAAAATGGCAGCGGCAAGCGGTACTTGCGTAGCATTTTCACGCGATTTCACCTCTACAAAACCATCCATCAGTAAACGGCTTGATACGAACTTCATCACCATTGGGTTCGGTGTCATTTCCGAGTAAATCTGGTACATTTCCTTTCTTTTCTGACGATAAATGCGCGGATTGGCGAGTAACTCGTCTTCAATCACATTTTTCAGGCTTTCTGTCACATGTTCCCATTCTACGGTGTCTTGCTTGGCTACGGCAATGAAATTTGCCGTGATGAAAATACGCTCCACGAAGGGATAGTTGAAAAGCTCCTGTGCCAGCGGTATTTCAGTAATATCAGAAGTACGGTCTAGTTCAAGGGATCCGGGGATGAGCGTATAATCTGCCACGAACTTTAGTACTTTCGGGTTTTCAGTAGGTTCTATAAGGATTTGTCTCATTTTATTTGATTAAATTTGAACTGCAAAAATACGCATTATAAACCGGCTTTCAGGACCACAAAATTATATTTCTGTTATTGTCATTTTCAATAATCCGGCGATATTAAAAATTTAAAATTACAGCATTATGGCTTTAATCAAAGAACTTTTAGGTAAACAACCTGCTTTTGGCAGCAATACTTTTCTTGCAGAGACAGCGACAGTTATTGGCGATGTAACCATGGGCAACGATTGCAGTGTTTGGTACAACGCGGTCATTCGGGGTGATGTGCATTTTATAAAGATGGGCAACAAAGTAAATGTACAGGATAACGCGATGCTGCATTGCACATACGAGAAGTTTCCGCTTCAGATTGGCAATAATGTATCAATTGGGCATAATGCCATTGTGCATGGCTGCACCATCAAAGATAATGTACTAATCGGTATGGGCGCGATTGTGATGGACGATTGCACCATAGAAAGCAATTCCATTATAGGCGCAGGTTCGGTAGTAACGCAGGGCACGCACATTAAGTCTGGCGAAGTGTGGGGAGGGATCCCTGCCCGAAAAATCAAAGACATCTCCTCTGAACTGCTGGAAGGCGAAGTAGAACGCATCGCCAACAATTACGTGAAGTACGCTGCTTGGTATAAAGACTAGTTACAATGCATCTATCCGCTGTACATCTGCAGAAAGCCCTTCTGCCAGCACAGCTTTGCCATTTTCGCATGTAATGCCCGAAGGTGGCAGCACCATTCTACAGTCAGACATTAACTGGTATTTCATATTAAACGCACGCTGCATTTGGGTATAAGTTTCAATCCTGGGCAGCAGCTCATCTTCAAGTTCAGTGGGATAGGCGATATAAGCACTCGGTCCACCACAAGCTTTTGCACCGATGGGGGCAAACTTCCACTTCGATGCGTCGGTACAGGTAACACGGGCAATCTGGGCTTCGATATCCTTCATCATCGCAGACAGCATTTCGCGGTCTTGCTGTTGAGCGAGATTGTTTTCAGGTTTCAGCGAAATATCTTCCGGTAGATTTTCAGTTTCTGATGCCTGTTTTGTTGCACAGGCAGCCAGGGTGAGAATTGTGGCGGCAAGGATGAGGTAGTATTTCATGAGGTTTTTTTCAGATGATGCAAAAATATTGCCTTTCAACCTATAATCACAAATTAACCGCTGTTTTATTGTGACGTTGTGCGGGATGTATCATTATAAATTTCCGGGCGAGGCTCAAACTTTCTTTTTTGCAGTCTATTTTCTTTAAATTTGAGGCGATGAATGAATCGCTTTTCCATTTAGCCGAACATACCAGCCGCAGCATATTTCTTACCGGGAAAGCAGGTACGGGTAAAACCACCTTCCTGAATGAATTTGTACGGCGCACACAGAAAAAACACATCGTAGTCGCACCAACCGGGATCGCGGCCATCAATGCTGGTGGCGTCACCATACACTCCATGTTCGGGTTGCCATTGCGTACTTTTTTACCCACTACCGACCGTATCGACAGCAATATTGCCAATAATATTGCGGATTTGATGCCGCATTTCAAATACCGGAAAGACAAATTAAAACTCCTGCGCGAAATAGAAATCATTATTATTGATGAAGTATCGATGCTGCGTGCCGATGTGCTGGATATGATGGATTTTTCATTGCGGCATGTACGCCGGAACCAGCAGCGGTTCGGTGGGGTGCAACTTCTTTTGATTGGCGATCTTTATCAGTTACCACCGGTAGTGCGTGACGAACATGTACTGAAACAGTATTACGCGTCACCATTCTTCTTCGACAGTCACGCGTTGAAGGAAATCCCGCTGATTACCCTCGAACTTACGACCGTTTATCGCCAAAAAGATGAGAAATTCCTTGAAATACTCAATGACATCCGGGACGGTGAAATAAACGATATTGATTTCGATGCGCTGAACGAAAGATACCTGCCAGATTTCGAACCGAAAGACGAAGCCTATGTTTACCTGACGTCACATAACCGCATGGCGGATGAAATCAATCAGAAAAAACTGAAAGATCTGCCCGGTAAATCACATTTCTATCAGGCAGACATCATCGGCAGCTTTAATGAAAACCAGTTTCCTAATGAGGAGGTCCTCGAACTGAAAGTAGGCGCGCAGATCATGTTCATACGGAATGATGCGAGCGGAGACAAAAAATACTTTAATGGTAAGCTGGCAGAAGTGGTTTCGTTAGCCGAAAATGAGATCAATGTGCTTATTGACGGTGATGATGAGGTTTATAAACTAAAAAAGGAAACCTGGGAGCAGAAACGCTACTCACTGGATGAAGATAAAAGCATACAGGAAGAGGTATTGGGCAGCTTTAACCAATATCCGGTCAGGCTCGCATGGGCTGTCACCATCCATAAATCGCAGGGACTTACCTTTGACAGGCTCATCATCGACGCCGGGAAATCATTCGCGTCCGGGCAGGTATATGTGGCACTTTCGCGCTGCCGGACTTTAGAGGGAATCGTGCTGAAATCCAAGATCACACCTGAAGTCATCTATGCCGACCACCGCGTCTCAAAATTTCAAGAAGAAACCCATGCTAATGAGCGTATTGAGGATATTTTGAATGCCGAAAAATACGATTATTCCATTCATAAAATCATTAGCCGACTGAATTGTCTTTGGATAGAACATGCGGTCGAAACATGGTACCGCACCGCCAAAAACGCGAAACTGGTTGATAAGGACAAGGCCGATTTCCTGTATCAGGCAGTAAAAGTACAGGCAAGCAGCTATGCCAAAGTATATGATAAGTTCGGGAAGATCATCCGCCAGAAAACACAGAAATTCATCCAAGGGACAGATACTTGGGAAGAGATTGAACAGAAAGCCAAAGGCGCCGTTAATTTTTTCTTTTCTGAAATAAATACCAAAGTTTTCCAGCCGCTGAAGGATTTTTACGCCGAAACAAAAGGTGTGAAAGGGCTTAAACAGTACAATGAAGATTATCGGGTATTTTTAGGTGACCTTCAGGATTATCTGAATGACCTTAAAACGATACGCTTGCTGGAAACGCCCCTATTCGATAAGGAGAATGATGTGCAGGTAAGCGCTAAAATAGCCAAAGTCCCCTCGCATATCCTCACTTTTCAGTTATTTGAAGAAGGAAAGACAATCCCTGAAATTGCGCGCGAACGTGGTTTGGTACCCGAAACTATTTTCGGTCATCTGGCTAAATTTGCCGAGCAAGGTTTGCTGGATTTGTCACGGATCTTTGATAAAGAAAAGATTAGAACCTTTGAAAAGGAATTCAGGAAAAACGACGGTCACGAAACATTAACGGACTGGAAACAGGCGCTTCCCCCCACCTTTGAATATTATGACATCAGGATTTTACTGAATCATTTTACATATAAAAAGAATAAAAACGACGCAGCGTCTTAGATGCCATCAGGCGTCTCTCTTCCGGTTCTGGAATTTCTTTATCAATGTATAAAAAACAAGGAATCCCAAAACGAATACCATCAGGCGTGAAAGCAGGTCACCGCTTCGGGTGTAAAAAGTAGTGTGCTCGTACAGGTTGACCTTTGCGAACAGTGCGGTTTTATCACCATAGAAAGTATCGGCCTGCACTTCACCACGTGCGTCAATATGTGCGGAAATCCCGCTGTTTGCGGATCTTGCAATTTCGCGGCGGTTTTCTATAGCCCGCAGTTTGGCGTAAGCCATCAGTTGTTTATGCCCCTGTGTAACCCCCCACCAAGAATCGTTGGTCATAATGGCAAGGAAATTAGCGCCTTTTTGCACATATTCGGTCACGAATTCACCATAGATGCTTTCATAGCAGATCACAGGTGCCAGTTTTCCTTTATTATAAGGATTATCGAATGTTTTACGCTCCGTATCCATCCCCAATGAAGCTACTGTCCCGCCCAGATCGATCATCGCATTGCCTAAAACAGGTTTAAGGACGCTAATGTATGGGAAGATCTCTACGCCAGGAACGAGTTTCCCTTTGTGATAAACTTCGGTTTTCTGTCCCGGGATTAACTGTACGGCAGCGTTGTAACTTTCTACAAAACTACCGTCGGAGAGTTGATAGGCAGCGTCGGGTTTTATGTCATCTTCCCGATAATAACGATGCGAGGAAATACCTGTGGCAAAAACAGCGCCTGGGTGTCGGGTAAGGAAGCTCTTTACGGAATTCAGCAGTACACTCTGTTCAAAACCTGCTTCGGAGATGGAGCCATAACCAGGCAGGGAAGTTTCCGGCCCAAGATAATAATCAATTTTCCCGGTGGAATGCTGTTCTGCTAAAGTCAGCAGTTCATTTAAGATGGTAAGGCTGTCTTTCGAGTATTTTTCGGTATAAGGGTCAAGTTCAGGCTGTAGCATCAGTACGTTTACACTGCCTGAAGGTTGAAGTTTAAAGTTTTCATATTTCATTAAAGAAATCAGCATCGGAAGCGCCACTGCCACGACAATGATGCTTACATTGATGACCAAGGCTTTTCTTTTGCGTGCGGCCTGCCAGATCCTCAGTGTGTAAAATATATAGACATTCACCAGCAAGATCCAGAAGGAACCACCGGTAGCGCCTAAGGTATCGTACCACTGTATCAGTTTCGGATAATCCGCAAAAACGTTTCCTAAATTCAGCCACGGCCACGTAAGTTCCCAACTGAGATGAAATTTTTCCCAACACATCCACACAGCGACAAAAAATACCAGTCCGAAATACGTCCCCTGCGCTTTTTTATACCAGTGATATAACTGAAATACCAATGCATAAAAAAGCGAATTGAACACCACAGGCAATACCACAGCCGCCAGAGAATGGCTGCCATCGGGGTTTTTGGAGCCGTAAAGCCAGCCAGTAGTCACGATATTCCACACCATGAAGGTGAGGTATGATAGCCCAAAAACTGCCCAGCCTTTGTGTTTTATCGCAGAAAATCTTGTGATATCATGCTCTGCCATCAGCAGCGGCACCAGGGCAAAGAATATGAAAAACGGGATGCCGTAGGTGGGCCACGATATGCTGAGTAGTACTGCGGAGAGTAAGGAAAGTATCAGGTATCTCATGATGGTCTTTTAAATGTTACGCGCTTAATCTTAATTAAAATGCTGTTCGAAAACGGCGCTCACGCCTTTCATCTCACCTTCCATCGGTGGATTTGTTTTGGTGATCTTTACGTAAATATAGCTGATTTGGGCGAACTTTTCTTTAACAGTCTTGATGATTCGGCCGGCAACATGCTCTATCAGTTTCGACGGGATTTTCATTTCGTTATGAATGATGCTGTTGATTTCAGCATAGTTTACCGTGTCCTGCAAATCATCGGTTTGTGTAGCTTTCCACAAATCTGCATGAATTTCAAGGTTGACGAGATAATAAGTCCCGATGATGGTTTCTTCTGGCAGAACCCCGTGGTATGCGTATATTTTTAGATCTTCAAAGATAATCCTGGAAGTCATGGGCTGTATTTAAGGTTAAAAAGTTTCAGCGGTTTATTTGATGGTTTTACTGAGTTCCAGCATCGCTTCGATGGGTTTCAGGGCTTTCAGGCGCAATTCTTCTTCTATGATGATTTCCGGGAGTTCATACTTCATACACAGGTAAAGTTTTTCCAGCGTGTTTCTCTTCATGTAAAAACACTCCGAGCAGTTACAACTTTCATCAAAAACCAGCGCCGGAATCAGTTCTTTATGCGGCGCGCGCTTTTTCATTTCGTGCAGAATACCTTCCTCTGTGGCTACAATAAATTTCTGTGTATCATCTTTTTCTACATAATTCAGCAGCGCTGAGGTAGAGCCTATAAAATGTGCCAAGTCGAGTACCGCAGCTTCGCTTTCTGGGTGCGCGATTAGTTTGGCATCGGGGTTTTCGGCAAGCTGGCGTGCAATGCGCTCCATCGAAAAAGCTTCATGTACGATACAGCTTCCGTCCCATAGGATCATGTCGCGGCCAGTGGTTTTGGATAAGTAGCGGCCAAGGTTTTTGTCTGGCGCGAAGATGATCGGGCGGTCTTCCGGCAACGCTTTTATGATGGTTTCAGCGTTTGAGCTGGTGACAATGATATCGCTCTCGGCTTTAGTCTCGGCATTACAGTTGATATAGGTAGCTACCAGTGCATTTGGGTGCTGCGCGCGCATGGCACGCAGGCCTTCGCCACTGCAACCATCGGCCAGTGAACAGCCGGCTTGGGTATCTGGTAATACAACTTTTTTAGTGGGATTCAGGATCTTAGCCGCTTCAGCCATGAAATGTACACCACAGAACGCAATCATATCGGCATCGGTATCCTTTGCCTGCCTTGCCAATTGCAGCGAGTCGCCCAGGAAGTCAGCAATGTCCTGTATCGCTGGCAGCTGATAATAATGAGCGAGAATGACCGCATTTTTTTCTTTCTTTAAATCAAGAATGGCCTGTACCAGCGCTTCGCCTTGTGGGATCACAAGGTCATCAATTTTCAGAAATCCGCGTACCGGAAGATTGGCTTTGGCTTTATCTAATGTTTCTGTACTCATTTACTAAAATATTGTGGATTTGAATGTATAAATGTATAATTAAAATTCTGAATAAACTTTTCGCCCGAGACAATACGTGGGGGTTCCTTTGCGCTGCCCTGGTCTAAAGACAAAATCTCGGCCAGGGTAGGATGTACGGGCGCTACGAGGTTGAAGATTTCAGCATGCACCTCTGCGTACAATATTTTTACTACTGCCTGTATGATGTCTTCATAATGGATGTGATTGGCGGCTTTCCCGGGATCCTGCGGAGTGCTATTCCTGAAAAAATTACCCAGATTGCGCCCATCACCCATCAGGCCGCCGAGTCGAAGGATGTTGGTTTTTGGGTATTTCTGGAGCACGGTTTGTTCAGAAAGTACCAGATCATTTCGCAGGTTGTCTTTATATTCTTCTGTATATATGCCGCTTTGCTGCGGATAGATGCCTGTAGAACTGAAAAAGATACTTTTAGGGAAATCTGTATTCAGTTGCTGAAAGCCGTGGTGCCAATCGTTGCGCGCGGCCGGCATACTGAAGATAACAGCATCCATAGCATCAAGAAATGAAAGATCCGCCGTAAGCCCAAATCTTAACAAATGAGCTTCAGAGGAGATTTTCTGCAATCTTGGCAGTTTTTCGGCTAAAGTCGTTGTGGTGATGGTATAAAAACCTTGCGCCGACAGATATTTTGCCAGACGCTCCCCAAGCCAGCCACAACCGATAATCGCTACTTTCATGAATTTAAGAAGCCTTCGACAAGCGCTTTGATGGCGTTTTTAGCTTCATCAAGATCGTTGTTGACGATGGTTTTATCAAACGATGGCGAAAAAGCCATTTCTTCGGCGGCTTTTTCAACACGGGTTCGGATGGTTTCGGTGTCATCGGTAGCGCGGGAAATTAGTCGGCGCTCGAGCTCTGCTACAGATGGCGGCATGATGAAGACAGAAAGCGCCTGTGTGCCGAAATATTCTTTGAGTGAAATGCCACCCTTTACATCCACATCGAAGATGACGGTCTTGCCACTTTGCCAGATTTTTTCCACCTCAGACTTCAGCGTGCCGTAATATTTATCGGTGTACACCTCTTCATATTCAACAAAAGCGCTTTCAGTGATTTTCTGCCGGAATTCTTCTGGGCTGATAAAATGATAGTCGATACCATCCTGTTCGGTGCCGCGTGGGTGCCTTGTGGTGCACGAAACTGAAAACTGCAGTTGCGGAAAGGTTTCAAGACAGTATTTTACCAAAGTGGTTTTTCCGCTGCCCGAAGGTGCTGAGAAGATGAGGACTTTATTCATGATTCGCGGTATTCCTGAAGTTTTTTGTTGGGTTACAGTACGTTTAGGGTTTGTTCTTTGATTTTTTCGAGGTCATCCTTCATCATCACTACCAGTTTCTGTATTTCGGCATGGTTAGCTTTGGAGCCCAGGGTGTTGATTTCGCGCCCGATTTCCTGCGAAATGAAGCCCAGCTTTTTACCGTTGTTGTTTTCATTTTTCATGACTTCGGTATAGTATTTCAGGTGTTGGGTAAGGCGTACTTTTTCTTCAGAAATATCCAGTTTTTCGGTGTAGTAAGCCATTTCCTGATAGAATCTTGTTTCATCAATCTGCTTAAACTCCTTTAATGTGCTTAGGTAGCGCTCTTTCACCGCCTCCAGCCGCACACCTTCGTAGGGCTGCACCATGGTAAGATACGTTTCGATGTTGTGGATGTTGCGTTTCAGTTCCTCGTGCAGGATTTGGCCTTCGGTCTGTCGGAAGTCCTCAAATTTACCAAGCGCCTCGTCCACCAGTTTTTGCAGGAACAGCCATTCTTCTTCACCCAGTTCTTCCTGTTTGGTAGAAATGACGTCGGGCATACGGACCGCCATTTTCAGATACTCGAAATCGGGGCCGTCGGCGGCAAGGTTCTTAAGTTCGTTCATGTAGGTGCGCACCAGTTCGTGGTTGATGTGGGCTTCAGCGGTATCGTTCAGTGTCTCGAGGTTGATGTAGCAATCTACTTTACCACGCAAAATGCGTTCATTCAATATTTTGCGGATTTCAAATTCCTTCTCTTTGTACCGAACGGGCATTTTGATATTGAGATCGAAGGATTTACTGTTAAGAGACTTCAGGTCGAGGGTGATCTTTTTGCCTTCGAAAACGCCTTCGCTTCTGCCGAAGCCAGTCATGGATAAAATCATGAGTGTATATTAGGCTGCAAAGATACTGTTTTCGGATATTGTGTTCAAAGTCTGCTGGCGATATATGTATGTAGATATTCCTCTGAAGGGAGCTGATGTTCAGAATACTGAAAGATGAAGTTTACGAAACGCCCGAAAAGATTATTTTATATATTTGCAAAGCTATTATTAAAGATGAATAAATATGCTTAAATCGCTTTTCCACTGGAAAGTTCTGTTAAATATCCTTTTGGCAGCCGCAGTTTTTACAGGACTTGTTTGGCTTACTTTCCGTTGGTTAGAGCTTCATACCAACCATGGCAAAGAAATCCCAGTACCTAATGTCATTAATAAATCGGTGCATGACGCTATTAAAGTCCTGGATGATTCTGGTCTGGATTATGAAGTAGACAGTTTTAAATTCGATCCTAAATACCGCCCGTTTCAGGTGTTGCAGATATATCCTTCGCCAGGTTCCCGCGTAAAAGACGGCCGTACGATTATGCTAAGGGTAAATCCCAGGACTTATGCTAAAGTTTCGGTCCCTGATGTTTTAGACAGGTATAAAGGTTTGGCGTTCAGGCAATTAGAGCAGGTTGGACTGAAGGTTGGTGACACCATCTATGAACCAAGCATACAAAGAGATGCCGTGCTGCGCATGACCTATAACGGTACTGTACTGAAACCTGGTACGCTGCTCCCAAGGTTTGCTAGCATCGGTCTGGTGATTGGCGCAGGGCCGAAAAGAAACATCAATGTACCCAATTTAGTAGGGCTTACCGTTCAGCAGGCAAAAGCCATCATCGCGCAGAATCTCTTTGAAGTGGGCCTTGTAGAAAGCGAAGATGGTAAGCAGGACGAGTCTGATATCGTGTACTACCAAGATCCGGCACCTTACGATGTACGGGATCAGGGGATGCAGATAGATATTTGGTCGAGTAAGAAAACACCCGCGGAAATGGGAACGAAGATTAAACAGTTGAACTCCATATACCGTATAAAACTCGAAGAAGTGGATCCGAGTCTCGAAGAGCCTTTTTACACTGAACCTGCGCCGAGAACATTACCACAGGAACAGCCAAAAGCCGAAACTCCCAAACCGGAGCCTGCCAGATCCGAAGCAAAACCTACGACCGACAATAGGCCCAAAATCACTACCGGTACTCCGCCGGCAAAAGCCACTACGCCGGCCACAGCCCCAGCTGAAAAGCCAAAAGCCAAAAAAGTAGTGGTAGAATAACAAAACAATTAAATACCCGAGCTTCAGCAGAAAGTTGAAGCTTTTTTTTAACGCATGAGCGAGGATCAGGAAGATTTTTTAGATGAAGAATTGCTGGGGCAGGAGGTAAATGAAAGTGAAGCCGCCGAGCTTTTTGAACATCTCAGCATTAAAGTAGACCCGAAGCAGCAGCTTTTGCGGATTGATAAATTCCTGCACATCTTCCGCCAGAACTCCACACGCAACAAAATCTCCCAGGCTTGCCGCGCAGGTAACGTAGTAGTAAATGGCAAACCGGTAAAACAAAATTATCGCGTAAAGCCAGGCGACCAAATCTCTGTATTGCTGGCAAGGCCACCACGCGAGAACGTGATTATTCCGCAGGATATCCCGATTGATATTGTGTATGAAGATGAAGACCTCATCGTGGTCGATAAGGCACCAGGCATGGTTGTACATCCCGGCCATGGCAATTGGGACGGTACATTGGTGAACGCGCTGGCTTTTCATTTCGAAAAAAACGGACAAAAATCTGACCTTGACCGTGTAGGCCTTGTGCACCGTATTGATAAGGATACTTCAGGGCTATTGGTGATTGCCAAAACCGAATATGCGCTAAGCTATCTTGCAAAACAATTCTTCGACCGAAAGACCAAACGATTATATTGGGCATTTGTATGGGGGAATATGGCAGATGACCACGGCACGATTACCGGAAACATCGGTCGCGACTTGAAAAACCGGATGCAAATGGCGGTCTTTGAAGACGGCAGCCTAGGCAAACATGCAGTCACGCATTATAAGGTCATTGAAAGATTTAAATATATGACTTGGGTAGAATGTAAACTCGAGACTGGGCGTACACACCAAATCCGTGCGCACTTCCGACACATTGGGCACACGCTCTTTAATGATTCAAGATATGAGGGTGACCAAATCCTGAAAGGGGTGAATTTACCCAAATACCGGCAGTTCATTAAAAATGTATTCGAGGTGTTGCCCCGACAGGCCCTGCATGCACATACCCTAGGTTTTATTCATCCAACCACTAAGAAGGAAATGTATTTTGAAAGCCCGATGCCGCGGGATATGGAAGCTGCAGTGCAAAAATGGCGGAGCTATCTTGCGCCACAATCACAGTGAAAAGTTTGCTATATTTGCAGAATATTTTATCTTTTTTCAATCACATTATGAGGAAATTAGCCGCCTTATTATTCATATTTCTCTTCCTGGGTTTTTATAAAAGTCAGGAGACACTGCCCTTTTATCAGCAGTATTTGATGGAGGGGGATTTCCTCTTCAATCCTGCGCAATATGGTAAGACGGATGATGTTGTGCTGAATCTTAACTATCAGAAACAGTTCTCACAGTTCGATCAGTCCCCCAACGTGCAGTCTATTGGTATTCATGCCAATGTGTTCGACAGGGTAGGTGCGGGACTCAGCTTTTTCAGGGACCAGAATGGGCCGGTGTCATCTAATGGGATTACAGGCGGCGCGTCTTATTTTATTCCGATTGATGATGATGGTGAGCGCAGCAGCCAGTTTTCTTTCGGGACATCCGTTAGTCTCTATAACATGAATATTAATCTGGCTAAACTAAATCCACAAGATCCCGGTGATCCCACACTTGCAGAAGGCAATAACAGTATTTTCTTGGCATACGCCAATTTAGGGCTGGCCGTAACTTACCGTGGGCTTTTCGGCAGCATTTCGGTGAATGACATTGCCATTACCAACGATATCCCGATCGTAAACGGCATCGAGCCTGAACCTACCAAGTATATCTTTAACGCAGGCTATAATTTTTACCTAAGTGAGCAATTCTATATAAGCCCTTCGGTGATGATGAACCTAAATACAAATTCGGCAAAGATTTATGATTTCAACCTGATGGCTACCGCCGGAGATGAAGACGCTTCCTTCTCTGCGGGTGCAAGTTTCCGTACGGGTAACAACAAATATGGCAACCAAAACCTCGGCATCTCACCGGTCATTACCGCAAAAGTGAATGATTTTTTCTTTGGGGCTACCTATAATTTCGGCCTTTCGGATATCCAACAATTTGCCGGCAACAGTTTTATGCTCAGCGTTGGTTATAATTTAGAGAATTTCATCAATACGCGGGGCTTCCGATATTAATATTCAGCGATTACAAGGCATCGGCGACGGTTTCTATTGATGATTTACCTCCACATCCCGTTCTGCAGACAGAAATGCAGTTACTGTAACTTCCACTTCTCTACTTCTTTAAGTGCTAAAGAAGACATGCTGGCTGCACTGAAAAAAGAATTACAACTACGCAAAGATGAGCTGAAGGACAAGAACTTAAAATCCCTGTATTTCGGTGGTGGGACTCCCTCTCTGTTGAATGCAGATGAGCTGAAATCCTTAACCGATGAGGTCTTAAGACACTTTACATTTTCATCCGATATTGAAGTTACCTTGGAAGCCAACCCCGACGATCTCGACGCCCATTTTCTGAAGGGACTTTCCGGCAGTGTATTTAATAGGCTTTCTATTGGTACGCAAAGTTTTTTCGATGATGATTTAAAGTTAATGAATCGCGCGCACAACGCCTCAGAGGCAGAAAGCTCCATCAAACGTGCGCAGGATTTTGGGTTTGAGAACATCAGCATCGACCTTATTTACGGATCACCCACTTCCGATATGCTGCTTTGGAAAGAAAATCTGCGGAAGACTGTGGCATTGCAGGTTCCGCATGTTTCAGCGTATGCGCTTACCGTAGAGCCCAAGACAGCATTAAGCAGTTGGATTGACCAGAAAAAAATAAAACCACCCAAAGAGACAGAGCAGACTGAAGAGTTCTACTATCTTTCGGCTTTCCTGAAAGACCAGGGTTTCGACCATTATGAGATTTCAAATTTTGGGAAGCCCGGCTTTCATTCACGCCATAATTCAGCATACTGGCAGGGTAAGGAATATTTGGGAATCGGCCCGTCCGCACATTCCTACAACGGTGAACGCCAAAGAAGCTGGAACATCGCCAACAACCGGCGTTATATAGACGCTTTGGGCAATAACCAATTGCTTTCTGAAACCGAAATCCTCACAGAGAAGGACCGGTTAAATGAATTGCTAATGATTGGCCTGCGCACCACCCGTGGAATAGAGCTTTCTGTGTTGCAAAACCAATTCAGTACCCATATCCTACAGCAGTTACAGCCCGAAATAAACAAGAAATTACAGGAAGGTACACTTACAGAAGAAAATGGCTTTCTGAAAATCCCTGCCGAACATTGGTTTCTGGCTGATGGTATTGCCTCAGACCTGTTTATTGTAGATTAGCAACCGTATGGTAGCGAAATTCCGATTGTTTTTAGGCCTTTTGCCGCTTCATAATGCTTATTTTTGCATTAAATTTTTTGCCCTTTGAAAAAAACATTGCAGGATTTTAGCCACTTAAAACCCGATCAGCCTATAGGTATCTTCGATTCCGGTGTGGGCGGACTTACTGTGGCGAAGGAAATTAAACGCCTGCTCCCTAACGAAAACCTGATTTATTTCGGCGATACCAAACACCTGCCGTATGGTGATAAATCCCGCGAAGCCATTATAGGATACTGCACCAAAATTACGCGTTTCCTGCTCGAGAAGAACTGCAAAGCCATCGTCATAGCCTGTAACTCGGCCACGGCAAATGCTTTAAAAGAAGTAATGGAAGAAACGGCAGGTAAAGTCCCTGTCATTGATGTCATAAATCCCGTCGCGGAGAAAGTAGCGTATGAAATACATAACAATGTTGGCGTAATCGCTACAAAAGCCACGGTAAACTCAGGGCTTTACCGAAAAACCATCCGCAAGCACAATAAATTTATCAAAGTAGATGAGTTGGCAACTCCGCTGCTGGTGCCGGCCATTGAAGAAGGTTTTAAAAACCATCCAATCACACATTCTATCATTTATAATTACCTGAGTAATAATAAATTAAAGAATATAGAGACGTTAATTTTGGGGTGTACACATTATCCGTTACTAATAAATGAAATCCGCCAGTATTATGGCAACCGCGTACGGGTGATTGATTCGCCGGGGATTGTGGCTAACCAGCTTAGGATGATCTTAGACCGTAACCAGTTGCTTAACGGTAAAAACCCGCAGCCCAGTTATCAGTTTTACCTTTCGGATCTTACCAAAAACTTCGAAAAAATCTCAAAGAAATTCTTCGGAAACAGCATCGATCTGAAATTAGAGGTGTTGTAGATAAAAAAAGCCTTCCACATAATGTGAAAGGCTTTTGTGCTTAATTTTCCTCGGTAATTTCAGCAGTCTGTTCTTCATTGGCTCTAAAGAATGAGAAGCTTACGTTGCCGTATTTTCGGGTGTCCAGCAGGTTAGGATGTTCAAATTTTACGCGGCTTTGATGCTCTAGGATAAAGATGCCGTGTGGTTTTAAATAAGGGTTATTAAGAACCATTGAAATAAGTTCCTGATACTTTTTTTCTTCGGTAGAAAATGGCGGGTCGGCAATCACCAGATCGTACATTTTCCGGTTTCGGTTTTTCTTCAGATAATCATACACATCACCGCGCTGTACATTTACCTGAAGCGCCATATCCAGCATGGCTGCTGTACTGCCGATAAAGGCAGCGTGCCGCGGATTCATCTCCACAGCAGTAATGTCTTCGCAGCCGCGCGAAGCAAACTCCAGCGACAGGGAGCCGATGCCCGCGAATAAGTCGAGCACGGAGCCGGAACTGATGTCGATATTAAAACGGTTTTCGATAATGCTGAAAAGTGCTTCTTTCGCAAAATCAGTCGTAGGCCTGACCTCAAAGTTTTTGGGGGCGGCAATTCGTTTGGATTTCCATCTTCCGGAGATAATTCGGTACATATAGTGGTGCGGGTTCTTTAAGGTTATTTCTGTTCCATCATGAAGTTTCGCTTCGGGATGTTATCATATACAATTTTCAGATGTTTCACGAATTTGCGGAGTTCTGAAATAAAGGTTTCGTTCTCGGTAGTTTCGCCATAGACTAAAAACTGCGTTTCATGCGTGCCAAAACCAATCTTACTTAAAGTGAACATGATGAAATACAAAAAGTCAACCTCTGAATTTACATCGAGATTATTATAAAGCACCAGCTTCTTACGGTCGAGCGCAATAAACTCACATTGGTGATGATACAGGTTGATGTGGATTTCCTTTTGGTTCTTCGCTGTAATGCTGTTAAGGAATTTCTCGCCTGAAAAATTGAAATTCGCCGGGATCTTCAGTTCCTTTATTGTTCGGTAAAGCGTTTTCGGGAAGGTGTAATAAAACTGTACGCCATATTTTTTGTTCACCGAAAGCATCAGTTCCTCTTCTTCTTTTACGACAGGCGCGTTGAGGGCAATAAGGTCATACCCCAGTTCATGCTCTGCAAAACCCATGGGCATCAGCGTAAAGTGGTTCAGTGCCGAAATGACGGAGATGTGACCCGCATTTCCACTTTTTAAGACCCTAAGAAGTTTTTCTTCAATAAAATCAGCAGGCGAATGTTCATCGGCAAAATTTGCCTGTTCTTCCGTAACTGTTTTGTTTTTCAGGAGTTGATACTGTAAACCGTCTTTGGTAAAAAGCAGCGAAAGTTTTTGCATAATGATAACGTGTGGGCAAATTTACTAAAAAAATGTCAGCCTTTTCAGGCCGTGTGTTGTGTGACGATTTGTGTAAATGTTTAACTTTACTTAAAATAAACAAGATGCGAAAACTCCTGTCATTATTTTTCCTTTTCGGTATCATCACGCTCTCTGCACAGCAGGTAACGTTCGTTAAAAAAGTTGTGGAAGCTTCCTGCGGGCAATGCCAGTTCAAGATGAAGGATAAGAAAGGCTGCGACCTGGCAATACGTACCGGCGGAAAAAGCTACTTTGTTGACGGGACGAAAATCGACGATCATGGGGATGCGCATGCCACCCACGGTTTTTGTAATACCGTTCGGCAGGCAGAAGTTAGCGGCACTGTACAAAACGGCGTATTTGTCGCGACCTATTTCCGGCTGCTGCCACTTGATACAAAGAAACCTTAATAAAAATTATTTAAAAGAGACCAAAACGCTCCCTTTTTGATGGAAGAAGAAATCGTGGTCATCGAAATCAAGCCCGACTTGGCTTGCCAGATAGTCGTGTACCATCCGTTGCAGCACGCCGTCGCCGATGCCATGTATGATCTCGAGCTTTTTCAGGTTGTTTTTCCTGCAAAACTCCAGCGTTTCCACCAGCTTTTCTTTCTGCATAAATAACCGTTCCATGGGATTGTATGCCGAGGGATCCGTGACCATGTTCTCAAAATGAAGATCCAACACCAGATGTTTACGCTGATGTTTTTTTGAAGCGGGTTTTGCAGGTTCGGTTTTTCTTACAGTATGGATGTTTTCGTAAATCGAAGCATTATAGACCACCAGTTTATCTTTTGGAAAACGGTGGGTGAAACCATAAGCGTCCCGAAAGATTGCGTCATCATCATGTACGGAAGTTACAATCCCTTTCAGGTTGTCGTCGATTACCGATACTGTGTCGCCAATTTTCATCTGTGTAAACTTCTGCGGCGAAATTACTTAAAATTATATTACACACGCACATATTCCAGAAAGGGAGGATCGCTTTCGGGCAGTTTTTTCTTCGTGAAAAATTCCGTATGTTTGAAAGACAGAAGATCATCATTGAATAAACTGAAACCCAAAAGATTTTAATCATTTCCTGATGTTTTTCGGAGAGAATTTACATTAAATTACCCTTTAAATCGTATTTATATGGACCCAATATTTGACCTGATTGAGCAGGAAAGACTCCGCCAGACACACGGCATAGAACTAATAGCGTCAGAAAATTTTGTTTCTGATAGCGTAATGAAATCCATGGGAAGTGTCCTTACCAACAAATATGCGGAAGGATACCCCGGCAGAAGATATTACGGAGGGTGCGAAGTAGTGGATGAGGTAGAAACGCTGGCAATTGAAAGAGCTAAGCAACTTTTCGGGGCGGCTTATGCCAATGTTCAGCCACATTCCGGCTCGCAGGCCAACGCAGCGGTGTATCTTTCGGTGCTGAAACCGGGCGACAAAATCCTGGGACTTGATCTTTCGATGGGCGGGCATCTAACGCACGGTTCCGCGGTTAATTTCTCAGGGATTCAATACGAAGCGCATTTCTATGGCGTAGACCGCGAAAGTGGACTTATCGATTATGAAGCCATGCGCCAAAAAGCGCTGGAAGTGAAACCTAAGATGCTGATTGCCGGTTATTCCGCTTATTCCCGCGATCTCGATTTTAAGAAATTCCGTGAAGTCGCTGATGAAATTGGTGCAACTTTATGGGCAGACATCGCTCATCCCGCAGGGCTTATTGCCAAAGGCTTACTTAGTTCACCGTTTGAACATTGCCATATAGTGACCACCACCACCCATAAAACCCTGCGCGGACCGCGTGGCGGACTTATTATGATGGGGCAGGATTTTGAAAATACTTACGGGCACAAAACCCCGAAAGGCGACATCAAAATGATGAGTGCGGTACTCGACAGCGCAGTGTTCCCCGGAATACAGGGCGGCCCGCTGGAGCATGTAATCGCCGCAAAGGCTGTGGCCTTCGGCGAAGCACTTGATGATCGCTTCACTACGTATGCAAAACAGGTGGTGGCCAATGCCAAGGCGCTGGCTAAAGCAATGATCACCAACGGATTCGACATTGTAAGCGGTGGTACGGATAATCACCTGATGCTTGTTGACCTGCGCAATAAAAACGTAAACGGAAAAGAAACCGAAAAAGCCCTTGTAAAAGCGGATATTACGTGTAACAAAAACATGGTGCCTTTTGATGATAAGTCGGCATTCACCACTTCCGGTATTCGTTTAGGTACTGCCGCAATTACTACCCGCGGCCTTGTAGAGAGCGATATGGAAACCATTGCCGGTCTGATAAACGATGTTGTAATGAACCTTAAAAATGAGGATGTGCTCGCCGATGTGCGGAAAAAAGTGAATGAACTGATGGATAGAAGACCACTTTTTCAATACTAAATTTATAGAGATCAATAAAATAATCCCCTGCTACAATACCTGTGGCAGGGGATTTTAATAGAAAATTACTCAGGTAATCCTTATTTTATTACTAGATTTTACCCACTGTTTTTTTTGGCAAGATGGACACGGGCTTGCGGGTCCTGATGTTTTTTCTTCTGTATAACCACAGAAGGTGCAGGAGTAATGTGCAGCTTTGTCAATATAGGTGAGCGGATTATCAAGAGAGTTCAGCATGATGGGTAAGCCATATCGGGTTTCCTCAGGCGGATAATAGAAAACACTTACTTCGCCCGATGTTTCTTCGATGGCGGTTTCTATCTGTCCCAACTGTGAGATTCCTTTAAGCCTAAGTTCGGAGAAAAATTCTTCGCTGCCCAGATTTTCTTTCTTAAAATTATCAATCGTAAAAACACCTTTTTCAATCAGGCAGATCGATTTACCCTCCACCAAATCCTCAAATTTTTTAGATTTTGCCACCCAAAAAGTAATAAGGGCATAAAAACCTATGATGATTACAAATACCAGAAGCGAAAACACGATTCCTACTTCTTTGTAAAACATCGGGTCGCCCGCGGCAGAGCCCAATCCAATGATCACCACAAGCTCGAAGACCGAAAGTTGCTTTACGCCCCGCTTGCCCAACAATCTGAGGGCAATGACGATGATCAGGAACATCAGTACCGTGCGTACCGCTACCTGCGAAAGAAAATCAGTTTCCTCGGCACCCCATAATATTTCCTGCCAGTAAGAATTTAATAACACAAGAATACCCATAGCTAAATTAATGATGAATGTTCCCAGTGGTTAGCAGTAAACGTACCAATTAAAGAATACGACCGCGGCTTTTAATTAATGATAGGTAATTCCCTAAAATCTGCTCAAGATACCCCAATGGATTTTGGTGTCGCTAAATTTTATTGGGTTGCCGAATTCGTTACCATTAGAGATTTGAAAACTCATCAAACCAATCGGCAGATAGAAGTTGAACCCGAGCCCGATACTGTATAATCTTGGTTTTAAAGACAGACTTTTATTATTGAGTTGTCCGTACTGCCCGAAAACATCGAAGAAGGCCTGTTCGCCCACCAAGTAGCGGTATTCGGCGGTGCCAAAGTAATAGAAATCGGACAGCAAAGCGTCTTCATTAAACCCACGAAACGAATCCCAGCCACCGAAACGCAGTAATTCATTGTTAGCCAAGGTTCCCTTCGTATCCATCAGCGCTGTTTCGCCTCTTAGATTAAGATAATGGTTCCCAGAGACATGAAAGTTCCTTTCACCAGAAAAAAAGAGGCGTCGTTGCGTAGTGTTGTGCGCTGTGTCTGCGTATTTTGTGGTGATAAAATCAACTTCAGCATGTATTTTTGTTTTGTGCAGAAACAGCTCCACCTCAGTGGGTTCTGTATAACTGTACCACATGCCAATGCCCTTCTTATTATAATCGCGGCCCTGTGTGTAGAGGCTGTCGAGAACAGCGGATGTTTCTAAAGTGGCACGCAGTCCCAGTTTCTGGCGGTTGCCTACATGTAGATACACGCCCGGCAGAAACTTTACGTTCGCAAATGTGGAGTCTTGCCTGTAAATATTTACGTTTACATTGAGGCCGATATTCGATTTAAACAGGTAAGGAACATCTGTGCTGAGGTCAAAAGTCTGGCCTTTATTAGGATTTCTTTGCCAAAAAACATGGATGGTTTCGAAGCCATTAAACATATTCCTGAAGTTTACATTTAGGCTGCCGTTGAACGAAAACTTTTTGTCTTTATCATTACCGAAACCAATGATTCCGTCAAAAGAATTGGATTTTCGCTTCTGCAGAAACAAGAAAATCTGTGTAGAATCTTTGGTGAACAGCGTGTGTGGCGGCTTTTCGAGCGAAATAAAAGGGTGATTCTGCAAAAATTGCTGAATCTGCAGCAGATTTTGCTCCTGATACATTCTTCCTGTAAATTCTTTTTCGAGGTTTCTGATAAAACGCCGCGGCACTTTCTCGTAGCCTCGGATTTCAAAACCGGTGATTTTGCGCTGCTCACCCGTCACAGCGGTGATTTCTACTTTTGGGATTCCGTTTTGATGGCCAATATATTTCGACCTGATCCTGTTAAAGGCAAAGCCACGCTCACGATATTTGGTGTGGAAGGTATTTTTCAGTGAGTCGATGTTCTTGGTGAAAAATTCAGGCAGTAACTGAAAATCTCGGCGCAGCGTCTCATCCGGCATTACATACGCTTCATTGTAATTACGGCCTTTATCGAAAATTATTTCGATGCGTTGCCCACTTTGTCTTACCTCTTTTACTTGTGTAAAGTAATAACTGTTCTGTGCCAGAGAATCCAGAAATTTGGTGGCCGCCACAGAGTCGCTTACTTTCGTTTGGTTGCCGGTTTGCAGATCCTTGAGCCAATATTCGCGCTGCTGTGCCTTGTAAAGACAGCTTAGGAGGAGCATTATGCAGAATATATATCTCAATAGTTGTATTAACTGAAATTACAGGAGTTTATTTTAAGCAAAGTCGTTACAGCGACCATAAAGTGGCTGCCAGCGTAAGACAATTAAATTCTTTATCTTTACGGGCGCATAAATTTATATAAATATTGCGGTTTTCCGGTACTTATGAAGGAAGTGGGATTGTTTTTCGGGAGTTTTAATCCAATTCATATTGGTCATCTTATTTTGGCGAATTACATTCTCGAAAATTCTGATATGGAAGAGTTGTGGTTCGTGGTGAGCCCGCATAACCCCTTTAAGGAAAAAAAATCCTTACTCAGCGATCATAACAGGCTCGACATGGTGCAGCTGGCACTTAAAAATTATCCAAAAATGCGTGCCTCCAATGTGGAATTTGCGTTGCCGAAACCCAGCTATACGATAGATACGCTTACTTACCTTAGAGAAAGATATCCGGATTATTCATTTGCCCTGATAATGGGAGAAGACAATCTTGAAAATCTCGGGAAGTGGAAAAATGCCGAAACCTTAGTGAAAAATCACCACATCATCGTATATCCTAGGGTTTTCACCAGGTCAGAATCCCCAGATGAGTTTCAGCGGCACAAAAACATTTCATTGGTAAAAGCCCCGGTTATTGAAATTTCAGCCACTGAAATCCGCGCGATGATAAAAGCCGGCAAAAACGTGCGACCCATGCTGCCACCGGAAGTATTTGAATATCTAGATGGCAGTGCCTTTTACAAATAAACGAACGTTATGAATGTAATTGATAATTTTTTTGCAAAATATCCTGAAGAGAAAATCATCCGTTGGTTCCGGCAAGTCTGTAAGGCCGAAGCCATCTCTTGGTTTTTCCTTTTTACGGCGATGATCTGGATTCGCTATGACCGCGAAGGGCTGTTGCCCACCATTTATATCATCATCATGGGGAATATCCATGGATTGTTCTTCACGCTTTACCTGCTGATGGTGCTACCCGCAAGAAAGATCTTTAAGTGGGATGACGAGGATTTCGTATTCGCGCTTATTGCGGCTTTTTTCCCTTTTGCTACAATTTGGATCGATAAAAAGCTTGCGCGGTTCGATAGGCAATGATTACAGGAATAAATTTTATGAGTGGATGAGAAGTCCACTTTTTTTATGCCTGTATGTAACGTAGCTATAAAGTAGATTGTCTTAATTATCAAGAAGTATAAATAATTAAAAATTAATCATCAGTAAATCAATATGTTAAATATTTAAACAAAATTATTTTACTACTTTGTATTGCATAATACTAAAAATATAATATATCTTTGCAATACAAACTGATAACCATTAAAACATAACCTACAAGAGCAGGGAGCACCATATCAAATCATTTTTCATAACCCAACCGCCTCCCTGTTCTTTTCTAAAAAACTAATCATGAAGAAGCTCACCATTTCCCTCGCCGTCTGCTCTGCAATCCTGGCCTTCGGACAACAAGAAAATAAAGACAGTCTAAAGGTGCAAAACATCCAGGAAGTTTTGATGACGAAAAAAGTTTTCAAAAAAGAAAGTGACCGTTTTGTGTACGAGGTGGCCAACGCGCCAGTCGCTAAAGGAAATACAACCTTTGATATCCTGAAACAAACGCCGCTGATTTCCTCTACGGATGATACCAACCTTAAAATTGCCGGAAAAAACAACGCGATCATTTACATCAACGGACGCAAATCCAATATGGACGCGGCTTCGCTTGTACAATTCCTGAAGAATACACCGGCCGAAAACATCCAGAAAATTGAAGTGATTACGATGCCAGGCAGCGAGTTTCAGGTGGAAGCTTCAGACGGCATCATCAATATCATACTAAAGAAAAAATCTACTGATGGCCTTAATGGTAATATGCGGCTGTCGAGCAGCGTGAATAAGTACAGCAATAATTCCGCAAGTTTTACCGGGAATTACCGAAAAGACAAACTCGGCATCAGTGCCAATCTAAGTGGCGGCGCGAATATACAGGCGCAATATTATGAAATGCGCAACGGTAACCGTCTGGTAACTAACGAATCTACGGGCTATATTGATGATCCCAACCAAAACCTCGGGGGTTATATGAATATTGATTACCAACTGAACGATAACAGCAACATTGCCCTTTCATGGAACAGCTGGGCGAACAAAAGTTACCACGCAAATATTAATTTTTTCAATACGCTAAGAACTTACGATCAGCAGGGGAATTTGCTTGATACGAATTTCAGTAATTCACGCAATCAAGAAAATGCCAGGTCATATAACAACAACTTCAACCTTAACTATGAACTGAAAACCGATTCGTTGGGCAGTAAACTGAACCTAAACGCCGCGTACCTGAATTATAAACGCTTCCAGATGACGGATAACAACACCATCGCTGCTTTTGCGGATGGTACCGACGGGTTGCTGACTCGTTATGTATATCAGGATTTGCCGCAAATCATCAATAATTTTTCCGGTACGGCAGATTATACGCAGAAGTTTAAAGAAGATTTCACCGTGTCGGTGGGCGCCAATTTCAACAGCACGGAAACTGATAATGATACCCAAAACACCACTTACGATTATCTTTACGACAATTCAGGGCAGTTGACCGGGACTGAAGTTACCGCTACACCCAACCATTTTGTGTATAATGAAAACATTTATGGCTTTTATCTTACTTTAGAAAAGAAACTCTCGGATAAGTTTTCAGGAAAAGTGGGGGCCCGTTACGAAATTACCAGCAGCACAGGGACTTCTGATAACCAGCAAGACCCCAGCCTGAGGAGGATCGAGCGAAATTACAATAATATTTTGCCTTACATCAGTCTGAATTATGCGTTGAACGATCATCACAACCTTTCATACTCATTTTCGAGCAGAATGCGCAGACCGAGTTTCTGGGAACTGAATCCCGTTAAGAATTTGCTTACGGAATATAATTATACGCAGAACAACCCTTTTGTAAAAGCTTCGGAGACCTATAACCAGGAGCTGACGTATATGTACAAGAACTCTTATTTCGTGATACTCAATCACTCTTTGTTCAAGGATGTTCTTACCCAGGTGCCATTGCAGGGTTTCCCTGTCAGTCCCGATGGAACTGTCGGTACCGTGAATCAGTTGAGGTATATCCGTACCAATTTCGGCACAAAACAAGAGATGTCGGCGGCTTTGGGAATCAATAAAGCCTTCTTCAAGCAGGCGCTATCGCTTAATTTCAATATCGGTGTGCAGCATAATATCAATAAAGGAAGTCTGGCGGTGGACCCAACGACTGGCGACCGCTTTCTGAGTGCTGACGGACAGTTCGTAGCGTATGTAAATGATACAAAATCCACCAGCCTGTTTATCCAAACCAATAATTCGGTTCGGCTTGACAGTAAGAAGACTTGGTTTCTGGGGGTAAGCTATTTTTATGTGGATCAACAGCAGATCGAACTCGGACTGTTAAAGGATTTGATGAGCCTTGACTTCAACATTAAAAAAATATGGAATGACTGGACTTTCACCCTAAGTGTAAATGATGTGTTGCGTACCAACATAATTGAAATAACCGATGTTCAGGATAATGGTAATTACAACGCTATCAGGAATGATATGTACCGGCAGAGTGTAGGTGCCAGCATCGTGTACAATTTCGGTAACAAGAAAGTGAAAAAAGTTCGGGATATCAATGATGCCAGCAGCGATGTAAAATCACGGACCAGATAGTGTCTCGCTTCATTTACAATCCATAAAAAAATCCACTGCCAGAAGCGGTGGATTTTTAAGTTCGATAGGGATAAGGATTTAATTTTTCGGCAAAAAAACTTCTGCAAGCATACATCTGGCGCTGCCGCCGCCGTTTGTTTCGATCGTATGAAGGTCTGCAGAGATGATTTCGCAGTGTTTTTCAATGGCTTGTACCTGCGTTGGTTTTAGCGACTGATACGCGGTTTGGCTCATTATCAGGAATTTTTCTCCAGTGGTATTCTTTACCTGAAGCATGTTACCCGCAAACTGCTGTAATTGGTCTTCGGAGATTTCAATGATTTCTTTTCCGGTAGATTTGATGGTTTCCTGTACTTTTTCACGCTCAAGTTCATTATCAATACAATCTAGGCAAATCACTACAAAGCGGTCTGCGACGCACATCATCACATTGGTGTGATAGATCGGTAGCCGCTCGCCGTTAGCATTTTGGAATGAATGAAAAATGACTGGCCGGAAATGATAGGCCTCGCAAAATTTTTTGAAAAGATGCTCATCCAAGCGTAGGGAAACCGAGCCGTAGGCAATTTTATGGTCATGGTCGAAAATCATGCTTCCGGTACCTTCCAGGAACTTCTCGTTTTTCTCATGCGAGGACCAGTCATCAACTTTATTGATGCGGAATCCGTGGGACTGTAATGTATCAAGGATGTCCGAACGTCTTTCTACCCGGCGGTTTGGCGCGAACATCGGGTAAAGTACTACGTTACCATCACGGTGAAAACTCACCCAGTTATTAGGGAAAATAGAGTCGGGCGTATGTGGGTGCAAGGTATCTTTAACGGTGATCACCTGTATGCCTTTTTGCTGAAGTTTTGTGACAAAGCCCTGGAATTCCTGCAAAGCTTTCTCCTGAATGTCCCGGCCCCGCTGTTCTATCTGGAAGTAGTTGTTGGCTGCCGTCTGTGCATTATAGCCGAAAGCCACAGGTTCTATCATCAGTACAGTATCTGTTGTCTGCATATCTTTTTTTAAAATTTAAAATAATTATCCGCGAACCAAAGGAAGGGTGGAACATCTCAGTAAACCGCCCATTTTAGAAATTTCGCGGTAAGGGATTTCTTCCACCGTCATTCCCCATTCATTACGAAGGTGATTGTTCATGCGGGTAAAAGACTTATCGGAAACCACCACCTGCGGTGAAATCGAGAAGATATTAGGATTCATTTGGAACATTTCCTCCGTAGTTACATGGAAGCAGTTTTCTTCACCGAAAATATCCAGCAGCAGGCGATAGTCGCTGTCATCCACAAAACCATCCTTGTAGATGATGCATTTATCTTTACCAACAGGGTTGAAGGTACAGTCCAGATGAAGGATGCCGGTAAAAGGGTCGGTGTCATTCTTTCTTAGCTCCAGGTCGATGATGCGCTTTTTCGGGAAGTATTCCTTCAAGATTTCGATGGCATATTCATTGGTGCGGGCTGTTTTGAAATTGCGGTAATCCTCTGAAAAACAAGTTCCTATGAACAGGAAGTCATCCCATAGTATCACGTCGCCGCCTTCAATATGTGCGGAATCTGGCAGATTTACAATTTTCTTCCATCCAACGTGCGCGAAAATTTCACGGTAGGCATCCTGCTCATTGTAACGGTCTTGTATGATGTTTGAAATGATCATCTTATCATCAATCACAAAGGCGACATCGCGGGAAAATACTTGGTTGTAATTCTCGATAAGATGGGGCCGGTGGATCTCTACATTATACTTTTTCAGTACATCCTCAAAAGCCGCCATTTCTGCGATGATGGAGGATTCTTCCGGGTAAATATTGTTATAGATAGAGTGGTAGGATTTAGCGTCATAGCTGTCTTCTAGTGAGTGTACTTCACCGATGGAGTGCGGAAGGCCTAATACTACAGATTTTAAAGTGTCCGTTTCGTTGGTAATATTCAGTTTCATAAATTTTTTTGCAATGACTCAAAAATAACGAAACCTGCTGAAGTGAAAAAATTTTTATTATGAACAATTTTTGGTATTAAACTGACAAAAGGGCAGGGATTATGACAGGTCATGGTCTTAACATTTATACTAAATTTTAATCAAATATTTAAATACAATTAAAAACTGGTAATTATTGTTAATATTTAGTTAAATCTGAAACGGCCTTAATGAGATCAATACTTATTTAGCATTAAATTTGACAACAGTAAGCCATAAATAAATTTTATAATATATATGAAGATGAACAATATCTTGAAAAAAATGCTCCCCTACGCTTTTGTAGGGATTATCTCCGGGGCCACAACCTTTGGTGCGATCAGTTATTTCGATCAGCAGCAAAATGGCGATTTCTCTTATTTCGCTCCTAAAAATACCGAGTCTCGCTTTGTCTCTATCAATGCCTCCGCTGTTGGTGATGATTTTGTGCAAGCCTCCAAAATGACGGTCCCCGCTGTAGTTAGTATTAAAAATTACGCAGACAGGTCCAACCGAAGAAGCGAACAGGATATGTTCGATATGTTTTTCGGCATACCAAGACAACAGCAACCTCCGCAGAATATGCCTTCAGGCATGGGGTCTGGGGTAATTATCTCGCCCGATGGCTATATCATTTCCAATAATCACGTGATCGCTGGGGCAAGCAAACTAGAAGTGGTACTTTCAAATAAGAAATCTTACGTTGCCAATCTAGTAGGAACGGACCCCACAACAGATATCGCACTGCTCAAAATTGAAGATAAAGGGCTCCCATATCTGAATTTTGCCAACTCCGATAATGTGGAAGTGGGGCAGTGGGTACTCGCTGTAGGAAATCCAATGGGGCTAAACTCTACAGTAACAGCGGGGATTGTTTCCGCAAAAGGCAGAAGCATTGATTTGTTAAGCCAGCAATCGAGAACCCCGATTGAAAGTTTCATCCAAACCGATGCGGCCATTAACCCAGGAAATTCGGGTGGTGCGCTGGTTAACACAAATGGAGAACTCATCGGTATTAATTCTGCAATTTCTTCAAAAACAGGATATTATGAGGGGTATGGCTTTGCCGTTCCTGCGAATCTTGCCAGAAAAGTAGTGGAAGATATTAAGCAGTTTGGGCTTGTGCAGCGTGGTTTCCTAGGTGTAAAATCACTTGATTTATCTGATACCAGACAGGTGACAGCCTACAATCAGCAAAACAGAACCAACCTGAAATCCGGTGACGGTGTATATTTAACAGAAGTAGTGGCTAATGGTGGTGCGGAAGCGGCAGGTTTACGTACAGGCGACATCATCACAAAAGTGGATAATACCACAATTTCTAACTATTACGACCTTTCATTCGCGGTAGGAAGCAAGAGACCTGGGGATAAAGTGCTGGTGACTTATCTTAGAAACGGTAAAGCAAATACAGTAAACGTAACACTACGTGATGAAAAAGGCGGCACAACATTCAGAAGTAAGGCTGATTTGACGGTAAGTGAAAAAATAGGCGCTGATTTCGAACCATTGAGTGAACGTTTAAAAGTAAATTATGGTCTTAACAGTGGCGTAATCGCTAAAAATGTAGTGGCCGGAAGCGAAATGGCCAAAATCGGTATCGTAGATAACTATATCGTGATTGAAGTGAATGGTAAACCTGTAAACAGCCAAAAAGATGTAGAGCGTATCTTACAATCTTATAAAGGAAATGTACAGGTAAGATATGTAGATGAAATTGGCAGAATTACTACCCGCGGATTCAAAATGCCTTAGGAATACTTAGTATAAATTTAAAACGCAGCTTTTATAGAGCTGCGTTTTTTTTGTTTTGTGATCTGCGTAAGCGTTTCTTTTTACGTTCATAAATAACTTCCGTAATCTTTCCGCCAATCCATGAAAACGGAAAAAAGGTAAGGAAAATACAGATCTTGTAAAAAGTAGGATGATATGGGAAAATAATAATATCGAGCATCGCCATAAACAACAGTATAAACCCAATGAGGATCGCATAAGCTACTTTGGCATATTTTACGATGATGGCAGTTACTACACCACCTACAGTTGCAGCGATGCCTGAGGAAACAAGCAGCGCCACAAAGAAGTAAGGCTTATACTGCATGGCTTGCAGAAGCTGCTCCCAGTGGCCAAACGGCGCATATTCGTCATAGGTGATCCACGCGGCGTTCAGCCGTACACCGAGCGAAATAATCAGCGCAGCTACACCAAGGCCTACAAATACTGCAATGGTATTTCGAAGAAAATTCATTAGAACTGATGTGCGATCATTGAAATTTCGATATCCACATTTTTGGGCAGGCAAGATACCTGTACCGTCTCACGCGCCGGGAAGTACTGCGGATCTAGGTAAGACGCGTAAATATCATTCATTACCGCGAAATCATCCATGTTTTTAAGAAAGATAGAGGCTTTTACCACGTTTTTGAACGTCATTCCGGCTTCTGTTAAGATAGCTTCCAGATTTTTCATCACCTGGTGCGTTTCTTTCTCGATGCCTTCCACCAGTTTACCGGTTTCAGGGTTTAAAGGAATCTGGCCTGATATGTACAGAACCCCGTTAATGAGATTTGCCTGAGAATATGGGCCGATGGCCGCCGGTGCGTTGGTAGTAGATATTATTGTTTTCATAACACAATATTGTAGTCGCAAATATAAACTAATGTTTAATTCTTTCAAAAATTAATTAGAAAGGCGCGTTAGGCTGCGTGAAACTGCGGTCCCTGTACTTCAGCGCGTCTCTTAAGATATTGGCCTTTATACCGATAAAGAAGTCATACACTTTATATTGCCCGTAGGGGATCCAGTTAAAGTTAATGGTGAAACTGCGCTGGTCACGCGAAAAGCCGAGTTGGGTGTTGGCAATTTCCTTTGAAATCACATCATAATAAAGATTACCGGTAATATTCCAGTACGGGCTGAGTTTGATGCTGCCATCCAAACCTATGGAAGCCATTTTACTGCCGAAGCGGCTGAGACTTCGTGTGTAGCTGTACTGTGCGTTGATGTTCAGTGACCACGGCTGTTCAAAACGCGAATAATTGTCTTCATCGAAGTAATAATTCTCATTACGTATTTCCCCTTTTTTAGGATATTTCTTAGAGAGGTCTTCGCTGTCTTTCTTCTTGAAGATTTCGCTGCTGAGCGGGTAAGATAACTGCGCGTTAAAACCCTGAAGACTGAAATAACCAAAGTTCTGCGTGCGTACACCGGTATTTTCGCCGGGCGCAAAAAGGATTTGGTAAGGCTCCAGATTCAGTGCGGTATTGATGTTCAGTTTATCGAACAGCGTGGTTTGCCCACTGAAAGAGAAGATAGACCATTTGTGCTCAGGTGCCGCAAAATTATAATTTGTGTTGAAGTTTAAACTTTCGAATATTTTGATCTTCTTTACACCGGTAGAGTCTGTCTTGGACCGCACCTTCATTTCAAGATTGTTATTTACCGAAATACTCAGCGCCTGTACAAGACCTGAATTGGGCGAACCTACGATCCCACGGTCAAAGATTGAGTATGGTGTCATCTCGCCGCGGTCGTTATAATAATTTCTGTAGTATCCGAAACCGGGCGTCGAAAAATCTGGTGAATAGGTGAAGCCGATCTGCGGAGTCACCATGTGTCGGATGGCTTGTACCGCCGAAGTACGCTTGAAATTCAACATACCATAAAGTACTGTTTGCAAACTCGCGCCGGTAGAAAAAGAGGAATAGCCCGCGATTTTCTTCTGTAGGATGTCTTCAACTTTATTGGTTACCGGATTGTAATTTCGGGTTAAAGTCTTGGTAGTTAAGGCATTGTCGATATTGGCGTTCAGCGAGAAAGTGAAATATTTAGCAATGGTCGTATTCGTACCGAGGGTGATGTTGTTTTTCAGGCCGGTTTGCATCTTGTCCCACATCGCCGGGGTGAAGAGTTCATCTTCAGTAGTCTGCACGAAATTATTGAAATTTAGGCCGGTATTGACCGTGATATTTTCTAAAAGCCCTTCTCTGATGCCAGATTTGGGTTTAAATAGATAGAACTGATTAATAGCCACATTCAGCACAGGCAATTTAAGGTCCGCAAAGCCCGTAGAAAAATTCTGTGAGTAAGAGGCCGTCCCCGTGATGGTTACAGGAAGTGTTAAAAACCTTTTTACGACACTGATGCTTGAGTTCTGCTGTGCGTTCAGGTTATTTTGGTTAAAAGCGTAATTGTTATTGACCGTATTGTTATAAAATCTGTTGCTCACCACATCAACCGAGGCAGAAAAGGTAAGGAACGGATTGGCTTTTTGGTCTTGCTGATGCCGCCAGGCGATTCTGTAGGTTCCGGTTTTAGAGTAATCGGGCAAACCGCGGATGCCGCGTACTGTGGTGCCTATATCCGCTGAAAAGTTACCGGTATAACGGTAATTTTTCTTGTAGTTCATCTCTGGCCGCAGGTTCCAGCTACCTTTTGTGTATAGGTCTGCCAGGATTTTCAAGTCGAAATGGTCGCCGATAGGCTGGTAATAACCAAGGGAATTCAGGAAGAAGCCTACATCTTCACGTTCCCCGAAACTCGGGATCAGGATGCCGGCGCTCCGCTTATCGGAAAACGGCAGAATGGCAAACGGCAGCACAAGTGGGGTAGGCACCTGTTCAATGTACATTTGTATAGGCCCGGTGATGACCTGTGATTTTTCTTTGCCTTTGATCAGTTTGATGTTGGGCGCCAAAAGGTAATAATCCGCGATGGTGTCTTTCTTTTTAATGAAATATTCATCCGTGGTATATTTCCCCCGCCGCATGAAGAAAACCGAGTCGTTATATTTTTTGGTTCTTTCGGCTATAATAACACCTTCGCTTTCTTCAGTCCTTGCATTGAAGGCGATGGCTTGGCGGGTTTTGATGTTGTAGGTAAACTCGTCATACTCATAGCTCTTGCCGCCTTGTGTGGCGATGGCAGGGGTACGGATGCGCCCCAGCGAATCCAGTTCACCGCGTGCGAAAATCATTGATCGGTCCCAATCAATCGAAATATAATCCGCGTCAATCTGCATATCTTGATATTTCACCTGTGCTTTTCGGTTCAGGTAAGTCATCTTTTTCGGGATATCATTGCGAATGTTTTCAGCCTTACTTTCTACCACATCCTCAAGGCGTTCGGGGATGGTTCGCAGCGTGTCCGTACGCGTAATCGTATCGTTAACTCCCTTATTTTCAGGCAAATTTTGAGCGTAGGTAAACGCTAAAAAATTGTTAAAAATTAGGATAATTAAGATTAGTAATCTATTTTTGAAGCCGTTTTTGACCAAAGCGGGGTTTTCTGTAATTTGGGGTCAAAATTAGCATAAATTTTAAAATCAGCAGATGATTAGGTTTAGTTTTTCTCTCAAAAAATATTTTCTCTTTCTTTTTATCGTAATCTTCAGTCTCAGCCCAGCGCAGAAAAAATTTACCATCGTTCTCGATGCCGGACATGGCGGTTCGGATCATGGTGCTAACCGGTATTACAGCGATTTGGGTACGGTTCGCGAAAAGGATATTGCCCTTTCAATCGTATTGAAAATTGGGCGTATGCTGGAGAAGAATAAAGATTACAAAATCATTTATACACGCAAGGTAGATGAATTTCCTTCCCTGATAGACCGTACGACACTGGCGAACCGCAGTAAGGCAGATTTATTTATCTCCGTGCACTGTAACGCAAGTACGAAAACTTCCCCTTACGGAACGGAAACATTCGTACAGGGCCCCGATCAGAACAAAACCAATCTTGAAGTCGCCAAAGCGGAGAATGATGTGATTTTTCTTGATGAAAAAGACCGCCAGATGTTTGCCTCATACGACCCGAAATCTCCCGAATCACTCATCGCGCTTAAGATCCAGCAAAGCAAGTATCTTGAAAGCAGTTTGCTTTTTGGCAGTTTCGTAGAGGAAAATTTTGTGAAAAAAGACAAACGTCTTTCCCGGGGCGTAAAACAGCAGAACCTCCACGTACTTCGTCTTAATGCCATGCCTTCTGTACTTATAGAAACAGGTTTCATCAGTAATTATGATGAGGCAGTGTATCTGGCATCAGATAAAGGACAGGATGAGATCGCCGGAAGTATTTATGAAGCAGTCCTCAGTTATAAGAAAGCGTTTGACCGCAATGCATCTGTATCCGCCGCACGCGAACCGGAAAAACCAGAGGAGAAACCGCTTAAAAATGATTTCAGAATCCTGCTGATGTCTGCCCCAGTGAAATACAACAGTGGCGACCCGGCACTGAAAGGCCTTAATTACATATTAACGATTAAAGAAAACAGGCTGTATAAGTATTATTACAGTACTACTAATTTGGCTTCGGTAAGGGATAACAACCTAAAAACAGCCAAAGACGCCGGTTTCAAAAATGCCGCGCCGGTTTCATTTGTGCCTAACCAGAAGTTAGGGATCGGTTATTACACGCTCGAACTTGCTGTTACACAACAGCGCCTAAGCAGCAACTCACCAATGCTTAATGCGCTGAAAGATGTAAACAGGGTAAAACAAGACGGAAAATTCTACTATACCTATGGCAAATTCGCTACTTTGGAAGAAGCGGTGCAAGCCCAAAAAACCATCGAAGAAAAAGGCATTAAAAATTCGGTGATTGAAAAAGTTTTAAAATAATTTCAAAAAGGTGTTGCAAGTTTAAAACTTTAGTTCTATTTTTGCAGTCCCTAAAACAAAGGCCTATTCGTCTAGTGGTAAGGACTCAAGATTTTCATTCTTGCAACAGGGGTTCGATTCCCCTATAGGCTACAAAGAATGATGATTGAAAAAAAATAAAAAAAACATTTTGTAATTAAAAAAGATTTTATATCTTTGCACCCAAGTTATAAGAGATATGGCAAATCATAAATCAGCGCTGAAAAGAATCAGACAGAACGAAAAGAAAAGATTAAGAAACAGATACTATCATAAGACTGCTAGAACAGCTTTGAAAGTACTGCGTAATGAAGAAGATAAAACTGTTGCGGCTGAACAATTGCCAAAAGTAATCTCTTTGTTGGATAAATTGGTGAAGAAAAACATCATCCACAAAAACAAAGCAGCTAACCTGAAAAGCAAACTTACAAAGCACGTTAACAAACTTGCGTAAGTTAAGATAAACGGCCCGTTCGTCTATCGGTTAGGACCTCAGATTTTCATTCTGGTAAGAGGGGTTCGATTCCCCTACGGGCTACGAAGCTTCCGAATTATTTCGGAAGCTTTTTTTATGCCTTTTTCCGTCATCCCCGCTGTATTATGGGTATTCTTTGCTCCCCATTTTCATAATTTCCAAAAATCCTTATCTTTGGCTTCACCCAAAATTAAATAATGGAAAGCCAAAAATATACTCCCAAAAACAAAATCAGAATTGTCACCGCCGCAGCCCTGTTCGATGGGCACGATGCCGCTATCAATATCATGCGCCGCGTCATTCAGGCCACCGGCGTGGAGGTGATTCACCTCGGGCACGACAAGTCCGCTGAAGAAGTGGTGAACACCGCGATTCAGGAAGATGCCAATGCGATCGCCATCACATCCTATCAGGGCGGTCATAATGAATATTTTAAATACATCTACGACCTGCTGAGGCAAAGGAACGCTTCGCACATCCGTATTTTTGGTGGCGGTGGCGGTGTTATTTTGCCTGAAGAAATTAAAGATTTGATGGATTACGGCATCACCCGAATCTATTCACCTGATGATGGCCGCGAGCTCGGTCTTCAGGGAATGATCGATGATTTGGTACAGAAATCCGATTACGCGACCGGTGAAAATGTCGGTGTCGAAAAGCTGGACCAGATTCGTTTTGAAGATTCAAAGTCCATTGCTGAAGTGATTTCCGCGGTTGAAAACTTCTCGGAAACTAAGACTGATCTGGTTAATGAAATCGACCGTAGAGCCAAGGATTCCATCATCCCGATCATCGGCATCACCGGAACGGGCGGCGCAGGAAAATCTTCTTTAACCGACGAATTGGTGCGAAGGTTCATCCGTTCGAATCCTGAAAAGAAAATTGCGATCATTTCGATCGATCCATCAAAGAAAAAAACCGGCGGCGCGCTGCTCGGCGACCGTATCCGGATGAATTCCATTAACGATTCGCGCGTGTATATGCGTTCGATGGCTACGCGCGAGAACAATGTTTCGGTGTCGCCGCACATTCATTCAGCTTTGAATATTTTAAAGATTGCTGGGCCGGATGTCATCATCCTTGAAACCTCCGGAATCGGCCAGTCGGGTTCCGAAATCGCCGACATTGCCGATGTTTCGATGTACGTGATGACGCCTGAATATGGTGCTTCCACCCAACTCGAAAAGATCGACATGCTCGATTATGCAGACCTGATCGCTTTGAATAAATCCGATAAACGTGGCGCCCTCGATGCGCTTCAGGCCGTGAAAAAGCAGTTCCAGCGAAACCACGTGCTGTTCGATCAGCCTTTGGATGAAATGCCGGTATTCTCTACCAAAGCCAGCCAGTTCAACGATTGGGGAACCACAGAGCTTTACAATTCGCTCATCCAAAAATTAAATTCAAAGTTTACAGCTTTAAACTTAAGTGAATACGAAGAACAAAACGTGTCGGAGGAAACCACGATCATACCGCCAAAACGGGTGCGTTACCTGTCCGAAATCGTCGATATCAACCGTGCTTACGATAAAAATGTTGTTGAACAGGCTTTGATTGCACAAAAACTTTATCAGTTGGAAGGTGCCAAACACGCGCTGGAAGGCGACGAGCATTGCCAGGAAAAGATCGAGAAAGTCTTCCAGAAAACCAAAAAGCAGCTTTCTGAAGAGAACGCCTACTTCCTGCACGGCTGGCACCAGTTTAAGGAAGAACTCAACGCTGACTCTTATTCGTATTTTGTGCGTGGCAAGGAAATCAAGGTTCAAACAAAGTCTGAAACGCTTTCACATCTTAAAATTCCGAAAATCGCGTTGCCGAAATTCCAGGATTGGGGTGATCTCATCCGCTGGAAAGGTCAGGAAAACGTACCGGGAGCTTTCCCGTTCACGGCCGGTATTTATCCTTTTAAAAGAACAGGCGAGGACCCGACAAGAATGTTTGCCGGCGAAGGCGGGCCTGAAAGAACCAACCGACGTTTTCATTACGTTTCGGCGGATATGGATGCCAAAAGGCTTTCCACAGCTTTCGATTCTGTGACGCTTTACGGTCAGGATCCGGCGCTTCCACCCGATATTTTCGGGAAAATCGGTAATGCGGGCGTGTCGATCGCCACTTTGGATGATGCCAAAAAGCTTTATTCAGGTTTTGATTTGGTAAATGCGATGACTTCCGTTTCGATGACGATCAACGGGCCGGCGCCTATGTTGCTCGCGTTTTTCATGAACGCGGCCATCGATCAGAACTGCGAAAAATATATCGAGGAAAACAATCTTTGGCATGTTGTAGAAGATAAATTAAAAGCCAAATTCGATGATAAAGGGTTGAAGAGACCGGTTTATCATGGTGAATTGCCGCCTTCAAACAACGGTTTGGGACTTAAACTGCTCGGTTTGACGGGGGACGAAGTCTTAAATGCTGATGTTTATTCAAAAATTAAAGGCGAAACCATCGCCACCGTGCGTGGAACCGTTCAGGCGGATATTTTGAAAGAAGACCAGGCACAGAACACCTGCATTTTCTCCACCGAATTTGCCTTAAGACTGATGGGCGATGTGCAGCAGTATTTCATTGAAGAAAAAGTAAGGAATTTCTACTCCGTATCTATTTCGGGTTACCACATTGCCGAAGCCGGCGCGAACCCGATTTCGCAGCTCGCATTCACGCTTGCTAACGGTTTCACCTATGTGGAATATTATCTGAGCCGCGGTATGGACATCAATGATTTTGCGCCAAACCTTTCCTTTTTCTTCTCGAACGGTATCGACCCGGAATATGCGGTGATCGGTCGTGTGGCACGCAGAATCTGGGCTAAAGCGATGCGCGAAAAATACAACGCCAACGAACGTAGCCAGATGCTGAAGTACCACATCCAGACTTCCGGACGTTCGCTGCACGCGCAGGAAATCGATTTTAATGATATCCGAACGACTTTGCAGGCGCTTTACGCGATCTATGATAACTGTAACTCACTGCATACCAATGCATACGATGAAGCGATCACCACACCTACGGAAGATTCGGTTCGTCGAGCAATGGCAATCCAATTGATTATTAATAAAGAACTTGGTCTGGCCAAAAACGAGAATCCTTTGCAGGGATCATTCATCATCGAAGAACTTACAGACCTTGTGGAGGAAGCTGTTTATGCAGAATTTGACCGTATCACAGAGCGTGGAGGTGTTTTAGGCGCAATGGAAACCATGTATCAACGCTCGAAGATCCAGGAGGAATCGATGCATTATGAATGGCTGAAACACACTGGCGAATATCCGATCATCGGTGTCAACACTTTCCTTGGCAAAGATGGTTCGCCCACAGTATTGCCCGGCGAAGTGATCCGTTCTACGGAAGAGGAAAAGCAACAGCAAATCCGAAATCTCGAGAATTATCAGCAGGCTAACGCCGCGAAAACTGAACAGGCACTGAAGGACCTGCAAAGTGCCGCGATCAACCAGCAGAATCTCTTCGCGATCATGATGGAAGCGGTGAAATACTGTTCATTAGGCCAGATCACTAACGCGCTGTTCGAAGTAGGCGGGAAGTACAGGAGGAATATGTAAGATATTTGGTACGATTACTTAATTTAACAAACTCAAAAAAACCGTGTCACTTTTTTAGCGACACGGTTTTTTGTTTTAAAGTGTAATCTTTTTATTTCGGATTATTCTCTATTCTGTATTGTATCGGCTTGAAACTTCCACCATTGCTGTCCTCCGCAGAGCACGCCGTGAGGCAGACCAGCAAATCCATCATGGCTTCGAACTGTACGTAATCTCCAGCTTTTGAAGTGGGCGGCAAAACGGAAATTTTTCCCTTTGCATCGAACTGTACATTCATGAAGATATTGAAAGCAGTCGGAATTTCGTCCTGCGTAACGCCGAATGGCTCCAAATTCTTCGTAAGATTTTCCAGGCAACTTGGGTGATAACCCTTGTAATCGTACATGATTTCAAAAGTTTCCTTACTGCAGGGCGCCAAAAGGAAATCATTGCGGCCATTGGTGTCGGCGATGATTTTGGCCATTTTTTGAGAACGGTTGCTCCAAAGATAATTTCCAGCTGTTAACAGGATTGATTCTTCGAAGTCCAGCGTCTTTCCGGATGAAATCTTCTCGCCATGATCGTTCCGTTTGAGCATCACCATGTCACTGACCTGGCAGCCTTGGGGATCGATCACGGTTAAGATCTGGCCTTTGTTCAGTAAAAATGCTTTACCCGTTTGTGGTGGGATGGTATGTGTTACGTCTTGCATTAGCTGTGTTTATGATGGAACGGACATTTCCAGGAACTTTCAACATTTCGGCCGCTGTACTGCTTGCTCTCAGAATCATCACCGAAATCTTTAAGCACGGGATTGATGCTGCCTTGTAGCTTTTCATCGTTTTTGCGAATCATATCGCGGACGTTTTGGTAGGTTCCCATCTCGCGCAGTTTCTCGAACTGAAAATGCAGATTGAAAACTAAAGCGGTATAAGGCGCCTGTCGGGCCATCCGTGAACTTTTCGGGTGCATTCCGATGACATAAAAAGCTTTGCCCATCAGGCTAAAACTGAATTCCGCATCATTTGGATCTTTGCTTACGTTCTCGTCCCACGGCGCATCATCAGCGTTATGAAGTTTCTGAAGCGTTTCCCAAAGGGCATTTTCAAAAGAAAGTTCATCCTCAAATTTATTATTTGGGAAAACCGCCACAAATGAACGGAAGTCCATCGAATCAATTTTTGAAGCACCTTCAAGATAGGTCCCAAGATCGGCGAGCAGTTGGGAAATGTCAGCTTGCCCATGCATATCATCATAAACATGAAGGTCATAATTATTCATCTTGAAAACCGATTTGGCCATCACACACGGATGTTGGGTTTCAAGAATAAATGATTTAAAGTCGCGGTTGATCACTGCGAAATCCGCAGTTTGAGTATTTGTGTCCATCATAGTTTATCTTTGTTGTGCGCGTATTCAAAAGAATTTCGAATGTGCATCAGAATAGATACAACTATGATACCACAAAGGTTAACATAATAAATCAGCGGCGACTTTATTTTTCTAAATACTTGGCAATTAGCTAAGTGTAATTCTTAATTCGTCAAGGAAGCCTTTGAAACGCTGTGGCGTTGTTCGGTTTTCAAAACCGGGAATAAAAGTGTGCTCCTTAAGTAAATCGTCATTGCTCTTGCCGTCTTTGATGGCTTTCAGCATAAATTCATTGGAAGCCGTGAGAAAACTAATCATTTCACGGATGTTCTCTTTGCTGCCCACCGAGCGCTCGGGAACATCAGCATGCCCGAAAATAAACCGCGTGTCATCACCGAAGGTTGAAAGCGCTTTTTCCAGAACCGAAATCCAGTTTCGCGAGTCCGAACCATCGGCAGTCCGGTAAACCGGGATCATATTGATAAACATCAGATCACCCATGTGCACTACGTTATCGTTTTCGAAATGATACATCGCATCACCAAACGTATGGCCGTTGCCGAAGTGGTAGGCGCGAATCTTCTCACGACCCAGCTCGATGGCAAATTCCTTATCAAAAAGCTCGGTTGCGTAACGCTGTTCGCTCAGCTTATTACTTTTTTCGGCTGCCAGCCGCTGAAATTCCGGTACTCGACTGTGCGCGACAATTTTAGTTTTCTGATCTTTAAAGGCAAAATTCCCGGCGGTGTGATCGCCGTGATGATGAGTGTTCAGCAGATAAAGCACCGGTTTTCCTTTAGCCGAAATCCCATCTAAAACCGGCTGAATCGAATCCGGAAACTGCGAATCTACCACCACGAAACCATCTTTTGTCTCAAAAATTCCTACCGTTCCGCCCTTATTCGTATAGCGTGAAACGTTTCCGCGTACGGTTTTAAGGTCACCAGCGCTCGGAACCATCGGTGTGAAGGTGTTACGCGGCGTGGCACAGCTTAAAATTCCGGGTACTACCGCGAGTCCTAATCCTGCGGCAAATGTTGTAGAGAGAAATTCCTGGCGTGTCATGTGGATGTTTTTAAAATTGATGAAGAAAAGTTATAAAATTTCTCACAAACCGAATTCTTCCCAAATCTGCCTGATGCACATCATTTAAAACTTTAAATTTGCACTGTGCAAACCGAAAAAATCATCCTTGGCATCGATCCCGGAACCACCATCATGGGTTTCGGCCTTATTTCCGTCCTCAAAGGGAAGATGGAAATGATCTCCATCCACGAACTGATCCTTAAGAAATACGACAATCACGAAACCAAGCTCAAAGTCATTTTCGACAGAACTTTAGCACTCATCGACGAATTTCACCCCGATGAAGTCGCGCTCGAAGCTCCGTTTTTCGGAAAAAATGTGCAGAGTATGCTCAAACTCGGCCGCGCACAGGGTGTGGCGATGGCCGCAGCGCTGCATCGTGATATCCCGATCACCGAATATTCGCCGAAAAAGATAAAAATGGCCATCACCGGCAACGGGAACGCCAGCAAGGAACAGGTCGCCGGCATGTTGCAAAGCCTGCTCAACCTAAAGGAATTCCCGACCAAGTATCTCGATGCTTCCGATGGGTTGGCGGTGGCGGTTTGCCATCATTTCAATTCCGGGAACGCCGTCGCCGAGAAATCTTATACAGGTTGGGAGAGTTTTCTGAAACAGAATCCTGACCGTCTGAAGTAGATTTTTAAGGAGCATCAAAGGTAGATGCATTTCCGAAGACCCGACCGGCTTTCCACTTTATCTTTTTCGGTGCTTCCGCTGGCGCTCCACCACCGAAAAAGGATGCCGTTTCAATCCGGGCTATAAGTTCAGGTTGTTTCCCTTTTGATAGGTAAGTGTTTCGTTATCAATAATTTATTTTGTAAAATCCTCTACAAAAGTTATACAAAGATTTTACTTGGTTAAACCTAATACTATTTGTAACATTGATACGTTCTTAACTACAAATAGATTATGAAAATTCCACAACCTCAGCCTATAAAAACCCACCGGATGAATTGGTTTCAGAAGTTTTTACTGATTTGTTCTGGCGGCAATATCCATATTTTACGAAAAACGCCCTCCGAATGGAACAAGTTTGCAGGCATCGGCGGCATCGTGCTCTTCACGTCTGTATTCGCGACACTTTCAGCCGGTTACGCGATGTTTACCGTTTTTGATAATATCTGGATTTCCGTGGCGTTCGCCCTACTTTGGGGTCTGATGATCTTCAACCTCGACAGATACATTGTTTCATCGATTAAAAAGACCGGAACCTGGTGGAATCAGCTCTTAATGTCATTACCGCGACTGATTCTGGCAGCGTTTCTTGGAATCATTATTTCAAAACCACTCGAACTCAAAATCTTCGAAAAAGAAGTCAACAAGCAGCTCAACACCATCATCCAAAGGAACAAAACGCAACTTCAGGCCGAGATGAACGGTCGGATTCTGCAGCAATCCGGTCCGTTTGAAACCGAGAAAAAACAGATCACGGCGCGCGCGGCAGAGTATCAAAGAGCTTATGATTCCGCTTCGGTAGAGCTTGAAAAGGAAATTTTAGGAAAGCAAAGCGGTCTGACTTCCGGAAAAGTTGGTTACGGTACAAACGCAAAACGGAAAGCTGAACTCAAAGAACAGCGCCGGCAGGATCTGGAAAATTATCAGAAATCCATCGCACCGCGTTTGGAATATTTAGACAAAGAAATTTCGAAAGTTTACACGAACATTGAAACCGAGCGAAAGAAAACCGAAACCTTTGAAGACAAATTCAATGGTTTTGCGGCAAGACTTCAGGCGCTCGACGAGCTCGGAAAAAATTCGGAAATCATCGCTGTTGCTGCCGCGTTCATCATGGGACTTTTCATCACGCTGGAGATTGCGCCGGTTTTGGTGAAACTTATTTCGGCAGTGGGGCCTTATGATTATCTTTTAGAAAAAACCGAAAACGATTTCCGTCTTTATGCAAAAGAAAAAATCGCAAAAGGTAATGCCGCGACGGATTGGCGGATTGATGATTTCAGCAAGAAATTAGGTCAGGATGATTTTCAGGAACCTGAAAGCACGTAATTTTTTTGCGTTACAGTATAAAGAAAACGTTTTTATTTCAATGCATTCACCATCTCCGCAATGGCAGCAGATTTCACGGTACCTTCTTCCTGTCCGGCCATTTCACCGTTCTTGTCAAATACCGTAATAATATTCGAGTGCGAGAAAACGATCGGCGTAATTTGTTTGTACTTTATGGCCAGCACATTGGCAAGTTCACGCGTAGATTCCAGATCGCCACGTAGAAGTGTGTACGGTGCGCGGTCCAGATTTTCCTTTCGGGCGTATTTTTTCAGAACTTCCGGCGTGTCGTTTTCAGGATCAATCGAGATGAGGACGAAGTTGGTTTCCTTTAAAACTTTTTTATCGATTTTGGCTTCGATGCTTTTCATATCAGCCACCAGGAGTGGACAGGCCGTCTGGCAACTCGTAAAAATCATGACCATTACGAGGTTTTTACCTTTCAAATCTTTTAAATAAAGTTCTTTGCCGTCCTGGTTTTGCCATTTCGAATCGAGTACGAAAATGGAATTTCCCCTGGTGTCTTTGCTGGTAGAAACTTCCTCATTTTTTTGGCTGCACGCCGTTAAAGCTAAAATTGAGAAGAGGTAAAAAATTATACTTTTCATATTTAGAGATCTTTTGCACACCGAAATCCTAGATTGGATACCGTGTAATTCGCTTTTAAACTCGCCCGGAATGCATACCGCATATACGATGCGTAATTCAGCGCATCCGTGGCTGTAGTGGCCGCCGCCGCACAGAAAAGTCCCTTGTCATCGAATGTTCCGCTGCGTGTGTCACTGGTCGTCATGATCGAATTGAAATCATCCGTCCATTCCCAAATGATATCAAACATATTGTAAACGCCCCAATAATTGGGTTTTGAAAGTTTTACTTTATGCGTTTGACGGTCTTTTTCGTTGTAAAGATTGATCAGATGTGCCGAATAGCTGGGCTTGTTTCTCGCATTTGCAGTTTCCTCGTCGGCCATCGCCACATATTCCCATTCATCAAGCGTCGGAAGACGTTTTCCGGCAGCTTTTGCGTAAGCTTTCGCTGCAAACCACGACACGAAAGTGACAGCGGCATTCGGATCCGCGTTTTTCGGAAGGGTTTCATCATCCTGCCAATCCTTTAGATAGGTTTCGTCCGCGAAAATGGCTTTGACGTTACTGCGTTTCCATTGCGGATTTTTTTTAACGAAATCCAGAAACTCACGGTTCGTTACGGGCCGTTCATCCAGCAGAAAATCTTTTACCTCAACCAAAGAACTGTCTTCACCGTAAAAAGGCTGGTATTCGCCGCCTTTTATGGTCACCATTTTTACTTCAGGATTTATCGAAACTTCTTTGGCTGAAGCTGAAATTTTATCTGAAGTGTCTGTGGTGGCGGCTTTGTCACAGCTCTGATATAGAAAAAAGAAACTGCCAAAGCAGATAATTAATTTTAAATATTTGCGCACAGCAGTTTCTTTTATAGAATGACTATTGAACTTTATGATAAACTTTTGGATTTTTTTCACCGGTTACTTTTAAGATTCCAATTGCACCTTTATTGAACGCCCGGAAGATGGAATGGTCAACCAAAACATATTCGCCAGGTTCCTCTACTTTAAACTCTACGATCGCCGCGCCACCCGCCGGAATAAGCGTTGTCTGCACATTTTCGTTGATTTTGGTTCCGCCTTCCATATACACTCTGTCGAAAATTTCACCGATTACGTGGAATGATGAAACCAGGTTAGGACCACCGTTACCAACGAAAAGTCTTACAGTTTCGCCAACTTTAGCTTCAAGTTTGTTTTCGCCCATCAACGCGTTTTTCTTTCCGTTAAAAACTACGTAGGTTGGTTTTTCGTCAACACCTTTGTCCTGGTCGAACTCCTGCAGACCTTTCTCGTCGGTTTTACCTTTTGTATAGAATTCAGACTGCATGATGTAATATTCTCTGTCAACTTTCGGAAGTCCGCCCGCAGGTTCCACCAAGATCAGACCGTACATTCCGTTTGCGATGTGCAATGGAACGGGTGCCGCAGCACAGTGATACACGTAAAGTCCTGGATTCAGTGCTTTAAAATTAAAGATAGCGGTTTTCCCCGGCGCTACATTGGTTGCTTCAGCGCCACCGCCCGGCCCGTTCACCGCGTGAAGGTCAATGTTGTGCGGCATTACGCTGTTGCTGGCATTTTTGAGGTGAAGTTCTACCTCGTCACCCACACGGATTCTGATGAAAGATCCCGGAACTGTACGGTTGAAAGTCCAGAATTTGTAGGTTACGCCGTCTGCCAATACACCTTCCTCTTCAGTAGATTCAAGGTGAACGATGACTTTTTTGGCTGCACGGTCACCTATTTGAGCCGGAACAAAAGGAGGTGCGAGTGCTTTTTGGGTTTCAGTTTCGCCACTTACTTTTATTTCAATGGCATTTTCAGTTTTTGTAGAAGTGTTTTCAGGGTTTTGTTTGCAGGCCTGCAGCATTAAGAAGGCTATTGCAAATGTTGTGATTAATTTATTCATCTCTAATATTTAGCTTTAAAAGTTTAATGGGACAAAGGTATCCTATTTAAATGAAGTATAGAAGAATTGCCGCATGAAATATATCACGACACATTTCCTACATAAAATGGATTATAAGTGCGGCAAACGCGATGCCAGTGTGAAATCATTAATATAGAAACGCAATTGCAGTTTTCAGAATAAAAGGTTAAACCACCTGCGAATTTATTACTTAATACTAGTATATTCGCATAACATTAAAACTGATTTTATGAAAAAAATAATTCTATCCCTGTTGGTAGCATCATCCCTTACGCCGCTAAAAGCACAAGCAAGCGAACCGTTTTTAGGACAAATTGCTTTCGTTGCTTTTAATTTTGCTCCCGTTGGTTGGGCGGAATGCAACGGCCAATTGCTACCTATTGCACAGAATACCGCACTTTTCTCGCTTTTGGGAACTACGTATGGCGGAAATGGTGTAACAACATTTGCTTTGCCTGACATGCGCGGACGGGCACTGGTTCACGCTGGTCAAGGCGCGGTCTCTCGCCAAGGCAACAGGGAGAGATGGCGGGTACTGAAACACATACGCTGAGTACCACTGAAATGCCGATGCACACACACCAATTGCGCGGCAGCACTGCTGACGGTGACACAAATCTGCCTACTAACGCTGTATCTGCAAATACGAAAGCACTTGATAAAGAATATACAACTACAACTCCCAACGTAAGTATGAATGCGCAGGCAGTTGGTATAAGCGGCGGCAACCAGCCCCACAACAATATGCAGCCTTATCTTGCAATGAAATGTATTATTGCGTTGCAGGGTGTTTACCCACAAAGACCATAACGATGAAAAAACTATACTTTACTGTAGCGGTCGCGATGGGTAGTTTTGTATTCGCACAGAATACCATCACCTTCAATGGTTGCCACAACCTGTTTGAAAATCAAAATTTTTTGTTCAGCAATACAGGGATTGACAGCTACAACAAGAAAATCTATATTACCACTCCGGTCACAGGCGATCAGGAATGCGGCGGACTCGGTACGTGTGAATTTAAAATCCAGTGGAATAATGCGCTCAGCCGATGGGAGTTTTTAGCAGACAGTGGCAACGGCGATTTTGAAAATCCTTATCTGATTTATTACAACGCTACCGGAAACAGCGCAGCCACAAACCCGCCGAATAACACCTACGGAACGTGGGTTGAAAATGTAGCGTTGACCAACGGCGAATGTGGTGGAAACCTTACCGCAACAAATTCTGTAATGACCGGTGACGTCCACAGTTCAAATTTGGCGACCAGTGATGCTACAAAAGTAAAAGTGCAGCTGTTCCCAAATCCTGTGACAGATTTTATCACGGTTTCGGGTGTGGAATCTGCGCAAACTTTACAGATTTTTAATGTGTCCGGTCAGTTGGTTCGGAATGAAAAATTTAGTCAAAAGATTAACGTAAGGACCTGAAACCGGGCGTTTATGTACTTAGAATTATTTCAAATCAAGCTAAGTTAAGCGAACTGAAATTCATTAAAAAGTAATTTTAAATTTAAAGAAAACGGCTGCAAAACTCAATTCTGCAGCCGTTATTTTATTTATTGATTCTAAAGCGAGTAGTTTGGCGCTTCTTGCGTGATGATGACATCGTGCGGGTGAGATTCCTTCAGACCGCTGCCCGTAATCTTAACCATTTTGCCTTCGCGCTGTAGCGTGTCGATGTCTTTGGTGCCGCAATAGCCCATACCGGCGCGGATTCCGCCTGTAAGTTGAAAAACGACTTCTTCAAGTTTACCTTTGTGCGGAACGCGGCCTTCGATGCCTTCCGGTACAAATTTTTTCGCCTCGCTCTGGAAGTATCTTTCCTTGCCGCCACGACGCATCGCCGAAAGCGAACCCATGCCCTGATACGCTTTGAATTTACGTCCCTGGAAAATGATTTCCTCACCGGGCGCTTCATCTGTTCCGGCAAGTAAAGATCCGAGCATCACCGCACTGGCGCCCGATGCCAATGCTTTCACGATGTCGCCCGAAAGTTTGATTCCGCCATCCGCGATTACCGCTACATTTTTGGTTTTAGCGTATTCAAAAACATTATAAATCGCGGAAAGTTGCGGTACGCCAACACCTGCAACCACTCTTGTCGTACAGATCGAGCCGGGCCCAACGCCCACTTTCAGAATATTAGCGCCCGCATCGATGAGGTCTCTTGCGCCTTCGGCTGTTACGATGTTTCCGCCTACGATATCAAGTTCAGGGAAAGCGCTGCGGATTTCTTTAATTTTATCTAAAACACCACGTGAATGGCCGTGCGCAGAATCTACAGCGATGATATCTACGCCGGCTTCCACCAAAGCGGCAACGCGGTCCATCGTGTCTTCACCTACGCCCACGCCGGCACCTACGATCAGTCGGCCGTTCTGGTCTTTGTTGGCGTTTGGATATTCAAGTTGATTGTCGATGTCTTTAATGGTAATCAGGCCGACCAATTTGAACTCCTTGTCCACGATTGGAAGTTTCTCGACGCGGTTTTTGAGCAGAATTTCTTTGGCCTGCTCCAGGTTGGTTTCTTTATCGGAAGTGATCAGTTTGTCTTTGGTCATCAGTTCCTCTACTTTCGCGTTGAGGTTTTCCTGATATTTCACATCGCGGTTGGTGATGATGCCGATCAGTTTATTATCAGCATCTACCACCGGTAAACCTGAAATTTTAAAATGGGCCATCATTTCCTTTGCTTCGGCTAAAGTATGATCTTTAGACAAGGTCACCGGATCGCTGATCATGCCGTTTTCAGAACGTTTCACGCGGTACACCTGCGCGGCCTGCTCATCGACCGGCATATTTTTGTGGATGAAACCGATGCCGCCAACGCGGGCCATGGCAATCGCCATTTCAGCTTCGGTCACGGTATCCATCGCTGCAGAGACGATGGGTGCGTTAAGCGTGATTTTATCGGAAAGTCTTGATTTTAGGGAAACCTGGTTCGGCAGAACTTCGGAATAAGACGGAATTAGAAGTACGTCATCGAAAGTGATGGCCGTTTCTACGATTTTGTTGTGGATAGACATCTTTACTTTCTGTGCAAAATTAGTGTTTTTTTAATTACGATGAAAGCTGGGGTAGGAAATTAGTTTCTTTAGTTCCTGGATTAGACGAAAATCCCCAGAGAATCCTGGGGTGATGTTATTTTGAGACAATTTTTTTTACGTCTTTATCTTCAGAATAATTGATGATTCTCGAAATATCATCGGCTGTAAATTTACCGGAGACATCCACGAAAACCAATTCATTGCCCGAATTTACCGTGATCAGCAGTTTTTTGATGGTCTCGCCCTTTTGTTTTGCCTGAAACTTCACGAGTTGATTTTCTTTTTTAATCGTCATCCATTCCGAGAAATTATTGTGGGTAAGATAATTTGTATAATCTGCGAGCATAGTTTGGTTACCGTTTTCAACCGTCAATACTTTGATATCGGAAATCTTTTTAATCAAGCTAATGAGTTCTTCATTACCACCTTCTTCCCGCAGGGCTTTTTTCATCATCGGTTTTGCAATAAACATCGGTACGTTGATGCTTTTGAATTTTGCGTCTTTATAATCGTAATAAGGATTATCGAAGAAACCCATTTTCGGGGTATTCGAGACGATACAGGATTGCAGGCAGAGCAGGCAGATCGCGGTAAAAATAATTGATGAGTTTTTCATGGTTAAAGTTTTTCTATAATGGTTTCAGGGACGCGCCACCGGTGAGTGAGGCATTGCGCTGAACGCTGGCGTTGGCCCGGTATCTTACGCTGGCGCCTGAAGTTCCGGTGACATTAATGCTTTCGGTGGCGTTCACTTTTACGCTTGCACCGGACGAGGCGTTGATTTTTGACCTTTGGCTGACCAGATCCTGTGCATTTATCATCGCTGCGCTGGTGGCATCGAATGTTGCTACGTTTGACTTTCCGTACAATGTTGCTGAAGCGCCGCTTGTCGCATTCATGTCCAGTTCGTCTGCGTGCATATTCAGTCTTGCGCTGGAGCCAGATGTGGTGGACAGTTCTATTTTTCCTTTCGTCTCCAGGTCGGCTTTCAGGTTTGCTCCTGAAGTGACTGCCACCTGGAAATAATCGCTTTGTATGGTATTTAATGAATTGAAACTCGCACCTGAATTTACCGCAATCTTATTAAGTTTTGGTGCGAAAACGGTGACATTCAGTTTTTTAAATTTCGCATTATGGTTGTTCTCTACATAAATTTTCAGTATACCGCCCACTACTTCGGTTTTTATAAGTTCTGGTCTGTCCGAATCTACGGTTACTTTTTGTCTTGGATCCTGCGTGAAAGACACATTAATCCCCGATGATACCTGTATGCCGCTGAACTTACCTACGTTTCTCTCCTGCGTAGCCACGCTTTTTGTTGTTACCCCAGATGTAGATGCGGTTGTTTGCACTTCATTCACAAGATTGTTTACATCATCCATAGAGATTTTTCCGTCGAGCATCATCAGCACCGTGTTGTCTTCGGAATTAATGCTTAGCAGAAGATTATCCAAGATGCCATTGGTTGCATCAGAAGACAGAAATTTAATTTTATTGTCCTTGCTGTTGACCGTCATCAGTTCCTCATATTTCAGATTTTTGAGGGAGTTGGAGATGTCTGCCTGAAGTTTCTGAAAGGTGCCTGTCTGTTTGTTGTCGTCCGTCTTTTGCGTATCGGGTTTTTCTACCACCAGAATTTTAAGTGCGTTGATTTTACTTAAGAGAGGTTTGATCTGGTCAAGTTCCGAGTCGTTGATGTTGAGTTTATTCAGCATATTAAACATCGGTTTGGCAATTTTGATGGAGGTAACACCTTCTGTTTCCTGATATTTTTCAAAAAGTTGGTCGAGTTTCTCTTTCTGTGCATTTACGTTCAGAAAAGCGAATAGAAAAGCGAATATTAAGATGGTTTTTTTCATGATTTTTAAATTTTTGTATGATGAATGGCAAAGGTTTTATCCATCAATGGTTGATTAATCGGTGAAAGTAGGCAGCACATCGGTATGTGCGACTGTCTTAGATACGTTTTCGGACAGCATTTGCAACGAATATTTGGCTACATCAATGGCTTCCTGCTCATTCTCGATGCGTTGTCCGTTGATGATAACATAGTTAGACTCATAATCCGGGAGCATTGCAGATTTTGTCGCGGCAGATATTTCATCAGTGGCATTTTTGGCGAACTGTGGTCGGATTTGTTTTTTCAGCCCTCCTCTTTTTGGCAGAATCTTATCCATCACGGCTTCGTCATTCAATACCGACGGGATGTGGGCGCTGTCGGTTGTCTTTATAGAGTCGGTTTTTTGCATGGCAAAGCCATTCTCGGCATTAAAGGCGTCTTTTTGTTTCAGGATTTGGTCCTGAACCAGCAAGTCCTGCTCATTGACGCTGCCGTAATTTGAAAACCTGACGTAGGCGCCCAGTGATACAAGCAGTACAAGACTTGCGGCGAGCCAATAAAATTTCCGCGGAGACGCGCTTTTCTTTTTGGGAATTCTAATGGATTGGGCCTCTTTTTTTTCAGCTTCAGCCAGGAAATCATCGAAATCCCACTTCATTTTCTCTTCCCGAAGCTCCTGGAAGATTTCGTCGTATTTATCCTGAGATCTGTCGGTTCTCATAATTCATCAATTGGGTGATTTGTTCTTTAATTTTCTGCCGGGCACGCATGAGGTTCACCCGTACCGCAGTTTCTTCCATTTCCAGCATTTCCGCGATTTCTGAAATCTGATATTCCTCTACATCTTTCAGGTGAATCACGGCTTTCTGTTTTTCGGGCAATTGCCTGATGTAACACAGGATCTGGTCTTTCAGATTATTGGTTTCCATCTGGTAAAGCTCGCTGCGGTGAAGTTGAAAATCCGCGAAGCCCAACTTCACGTCATGGTGTTTGAGCCGGTTAAGGCACTCATTCTTTACCGATTTCATGGCATAGGATTTCAGATTTCCGAAGGTGGCCAGCTCTTCTTTTTTCTGCCAGAATTTCATCATTAAATCCTGTACGATGTCTTCAGCTTCGTCACTGCTCATCACAAATCTCTTGGCAAAACGGTACATCTCATCTTTGAGACAGAATACCGTATCCTTAAAAGTTGCATGAGTCATAGTTTAGTTTATAGGTAAGACAGCGGGAGTTAGGATTTTGTTACATCTGGAATAAAAAAAACTTCAATTTTTTTGAAGTTCATATTTAAAGGTGTGGAATGCGTTATAAGCTGGTGACTTTTTTACCGATTTTATACACTGTTCCGCGAAAGCTGCCCACCAGATCGCCGTGTTGGTTTTTAATGGAAATATCATAAACGCCGGTTTTTCGCGTATCGGAAATCAGGATGCTTTCCGCTGTTAGGGTATCGCCAAGCTTAACGGCTTTGGTGAAATTCATCGCGCAGTGCAGCGCTACAGAAGCATCATCGGTATTATTGCTTGAAAAAGCGAGGGCAGAATCGGCCAGCGCAAAGGTAACGCCGCCGTGCACGGTTCTCAGGCCGTTGATCATCTCTGCTTTTATGGGCATCTCGATCAGGCAGTATCTTTCGCGTACTTCTATGAGTCTGATCCCCATCCATTTTGAAAATTCGTCTTGTTGAAGCATGTATTCTGCGAGTTCGTGTGGTGACATAGTTAATTAGGGTTTCGAGAGGGTGGATTGAATAGATGATAAGTTTTGCTATATTCCAATCTATCAAATAATAATGGACTGACCTAAATTTAAATAAACTTTTTATGTGTTTTTATTTACGTTTAAGTAAAGATTCTTTCCTGCCAGACTTATTGAAATTAAGTACACGATAAACATGTAAATCCCAGGCTTGCTGCAAACGCACCGGTTATCCTTCTTCGGTTCATGCTAGATAATGTTTTTCAACTACATTTCTGTCAGCAGCGGGCTCTGCCTGTACCTTTCCTGCTGGTAATAACGGTAAAGATCCTGTAATGTATCGGAAATTTTCCCGTAGCCGATCTCTCTTCCCCAGGCCAGCAAACCTTTCGGGTAGTTCACGCCTTTCTGCATCGCAAGCTCAAGATCTTCATCATTCGCAATCCCAAGCCTTTTAGCTTCTACCGCTTCATTGATGAGCATGGAGATGATTCTCATGAAAATCTGTTGATACAGCTCCTCATTCTTATCCGCAACAGGCTGCGGGGCGCCGGGAGTATAGTCATAAAATCCTTTGCCGGTCTTACGGCCCAACAGTTTGGCTTCGCTCATCCGCTGTTGCAGCAGGCTTGGCTGGTATTTAAGATCATAAAAATAGTCGGCATACACGGTTTTGGTGACCGAGAAATTTACGTCAATCCCGATAAGATCCATCAGCTCGAACGGTCCCATCCGAAAATTTCCCAAAGTGCGCATCGCATCATCCACCTGTGCCGGTGTGGCAATATGCTCTTCAACAATTCTTAATGCTTCGCCGTAGAAAGGTCTGGCAATACGGTTTACGATAAATCCGGGCACGTCTTTCGCGATAACTGGCGTTTTTCCCCATTTTTCCATTAAAGCATACATTTCCGTAGCTAGACCATCACCCGTTAAAAGTCCCGGAATCACTTCCACCAAAGGCATCAGCGGAGCCGGATTGAAGAAATGGATGCCGATGAAACGCGCGGGATTTTTCAGTTCGGCCTGAAGAGAGGTGATAGAGATGGAAGATGTGTTGCTGGCAATTACGCAGTTTTCAGACACAATTTCTTCTACATCCTTAAAAACCTTTGTTTTGATCTCTTTGTTTTCGATGATGGCTTCGATCACCAGATCGCAGTCTTCAAAGGCTGAAAGTTCTGTGCAGACTTTGATTTTCGAGAGAATATCCTGACTTTTTTCGGGAGAAATCTTTTGCTTTTCTACCAGTTTTGTCAGTGTGTTTTTTAAATTTAATAGTGATTTTTCGGTTTGATGCGCGTTCGCGTCATACAAAAATACGTCACAGCCGGATGTCGCGGCAACCTGCGCAATGCCGATTCCCATGGTTCCGGAGCCGATGATACCTACTGTCATTTGGTTAATTTGAAAATTTGAAAATGTGTTAATGTGAGAATGTGTGGATGTGCTAATTTGAGAATGTGTTGATGTGCTAATTTGAAGATTTGGATGTTGAGATAATTTTGGAGATGATCAGTTGTATGCTTTTAAGGTCGGAGAACAAATTTTCGGATGGCGAGATTAATCTGTCGGAATGTTTACAGAGCATTAGCCAATATTCAACTTCTTCCGATTCTTTAGCTGCTATCTTCATTTTGTGTACAAAATCTGCTTTGCTTTCAGCGTTCTGGCTTCACGGACGTTAGCTCCGATTGATGTTCCTGCCTTAAAGATTTGATTCGCTAACGAAAATCTTTTCTGTTCAAAAAGTAATTCTGAGAAATCGATTATCTGAAGCGCGAAATCAAATGTTTTGCTGACAATTACGTTCTCTTTATCGTTTCTCATCATTTTCAAATTTTCAAATTAACACATTTTAAAATTCGCTATTCCTGCCGCTTCTTGGTTCTTGGTTTTTGCATCTTTTGTCTATTTCCCCTGATAATTCGGTTTTCTCTTTCCTAAAAAAGCCGTCACTCCTTCCATGAAATCGGCGGTTTCCGCGGCTTCCTGCTGCAAAATCCCCTCAAGATCAAGCTGCTGCTCCATCGTGTTGGTATAAGACTCGTTAAAGGCTTTTTTAGTCAGCGAAATGGCTTTTGTAGGCAGGTTCGATAATGTTGTGAGAACCTCCGTCGTTTCAGCGGTAAAGTTTTCATCGCTAAAGACATCAGCAATGAAACCCATGTTTTTGGCATCGGCAGCAGTTATTTTTTTCCCTGTAAACGCAAGATAATTCGCCTGTTGCCGCGACATGATCTTAGGCAGCCAGTACGTGCCGCCCGTGTCGGGAATCAAGCCTATATTTACGAATGCCTGTGAAAAATAAGAAGATTCGGTCGCCAAAGTGATATCACAGATGAGTGCGAGCATCGCGCCAGCGCCCACTGCAGGACCATTCACCAGTGATACGACGGGCTTTCTGCAGTTCGCGATTTCCTTCACCAGCGGGTTGTAATAATCAATCACGATGCGTTGTATGATACGTTCTTCCTTAGCATCGCCCAGCGACAGGGCTTCTTTGAGGTTCTGCCCGGAACAGAACGCTTTCCCACGGCCTGAAATAGCCAGACATCGGGTTTCAGGGTTTTTAGAGCCTTCATGGATGAAAGTCCGGAGTTCCCTAAGCAATGTTTTATTCAGGCTGTTGTAGGTTTCCGGCTGGTTGAGGTAAGCGATCTGGAGTTTACCTTCAAGCAAGGTTTCTATTTCAAGTTGCGTGTACATATTTCTAGATTTGGTTTTCTGATTTGAAATGAATGTTTCAATAAATTCATTCACTTTTTAAAGTTCGGGATAATTTGGCTTAAGGGTTTCTTAAAGTTGGCGGATTTCAAAAATATCAGTGACATTTAAAGTAATCGAACGGTTCCAGACAGTCATTACACTGATAGCTGGCTTTACAAAGTGTAGATCCGAACCTTGACATCTGTTTAGTGTCAGTAGATCCGCATCTGGGACATTTTTTCGGGACGTTCAAGTGGTCTTCGTGCGCACCTTTTTCAGGCGGCGTAATCCCATAAGCCCGAAGTTTTTCGCGTGCTTCATCGGTGATCCAGTCGGTGGTCCATACCGGGGAGATTTTGGTGATCACTTTAGCGGTAATTCCGTTTTGCTTGAATAGTTTAATGATATCTTCCTCAATATTAAACATCGCGGGACAGGCAGAATAGGTCGGGGTAATCACGATTTCCGCGTCTTCTTCTGAAATCATTTTTGCTTCGCGCACAATGCCCAGCTCTACAATATTGATCACAGGGATTTCAGGATCCGGGATTTGAGAAAGAATTTCAAACAGATGATTCAAAATGATGGGTGATTTAAGACAAGAAGTTTGCTAAGGTTATTTAAAAAAAATTAACGATTTACCCGATGATATTACCAAACGCAGTTCGGGTACGTGCGCTGCATGTACTGAAGTTCGCACAGAATATAGCCGAAATATTCGGTGTGGTAGCCGGTTCTGCTGCCTTTCTGCATAAATTCATTGCTGGGGATTTGTACACCAAACGCACTAAAGTCAGCTTGTATTTTATTTAGCCATTGCGAATGGATTTCTTTTCCGGCGGGCACCATCTGTAGTTGTACCAGATCGTCTTCCCCCTCTGTAGCAGCGAAAATCCCGGCTGTGTATTCCCAAAGGTTTTCGATGGCGGTTTGCAGCCGCTGCTGACTTTCGTGGGTGCCGCCAGCAAACATCTTTACCCACGACGAAGCATGTGTATAATGATATTTCACTTCTTTCAAGGATTTTTCGGCCAGTGCCGCCAATTGTTCATCGGTACTTTTCATCAGTTCCGTGTACAGAATTACCTGATAGGCAGCAAAGAAATATACCTTCAAAATGGTGTTTGCATAATCGCCGTTGGGCAGTTCGGAGAGTTGGCAGTTTAGATATTCTTTTTCAAGACGAAGAAAAGCGAGGTCGTCTTCGGTTTTACCCATATTCTGTACCTGCGCGGCATATTTAAAGAAATTGCTGCTTTGCCCCAAATAATCGAGCGCGATATTGGTTAGGGCAATGTCTTCTTCCAGATATGGGCCCTGGCCGGTGATTTCTCCGAGGCGCTGCCCGAAAATCAGGGTGTCATCGGCAAGTTTCAGCAGATAGTTATAAAGTGAATTCATCATATAAATTCTATATTTTTTAGAAGATAGGCATCAGCGGCCTATATGAGCGGGGGAGCAAGTCTAGACCTAAAGCCGAGCGTTATTTACATGTTTTTCACATCGTTCGGGATTTGATAAAAAGTCGGGTGGCGATACAGTTTATCATCCGCAGGGTCAAAAAACGCTTCCTTGTCAACCCCTTCAGATGTTACCATATATTTGCTTGGCACCACCCAGATCGAGGTTCCTTCCATTCTTCTGGTATAGACATCACGGGCGTTTTGCAGGGCCATTTCGGCTGTCGGTGCCTGTATGGTGCCTGCGTGCTTGTGCGAAAGCCCGGGTTTGGTTTGGATGAAGACTTCCCACATTTCTAAATTACTCATTGAAGATAAAATTTGATGGTGTTAAGATAAATATTTTTACTGAATCCTTTCGCCGCTAATATACACTTGTTTTGCCGTGAGGCTTCCCTGATGATAAAGCACGTTCTGGAAATGATCCGTTTTAAAAGTAACAAAATCTGCCTTTTTCCCGTGTTCGAGTGTGCCGCGATCCATTAAATTCAGGGCAAACGCGGCTCTGAAGGTCATGCCAGCCAGGACTTCGGCGGTGGAGAGTTTCTGATAAGTGGCGAGTATCGAAGCCTGTGTGATGAGGTTTCCCATGGGCGCCGAACCGGGATTCCAGTCGCTGGCAATCGCAAGTATACCACCTTTGTCTAAGATTTTGCGGGCTGGGGCAAACTTCTCTCCCAGACCTAAACTTGCGCCGGGCAGGGCTATGGCAACGGTTTCAGATTGTGCTAAATAAGCCAGATCCTCGTCTATGGTCGCTTCTAGATGATCGGCTGACCTTGCGCCAACCTCTACCGCAATTCTGGAGCTTCCGGGGGTGAACTGATCAGCGTGTACGGTGATTTCAAAACCTAATTCTTTGGCTTTCAACAGGAATTTTTTACTTTCTTCCGGCTGAAACGCGGATTGTTCGATAAAAATATCCACACGTTGGGCGAGTTGTTCTGCTTTAACTTTCGGGAGTATGTCTGTAACGATGTGATCCAGATATTCCTCAGCGCTTCCGCTGTAATCTTTCGGTTTTAAGTGGGCTGAAAGACAGGTAGGGATCAGTGTTGCTTTTGTAAGTTGCTGCACCTTTTTAATGACACGAAGCATTTTCAGTTCGTTTTCAGGGTCCAAACCGTACCCCGATTTTATTTCGATGGTGGTGATCCCAAGTGCTATCAGGGCATTGGCCCGCGCCAGAGTAGTCTCAATCAGTTCCTGCTCAGTGGCGGCACGTGTATGTTGTACGGAGCTCCAGATCCCGCCACCGCTTTCAGCGATCTCCAGATAAGATTTACCCGCGTTACGCATGGCAAAATCGTTTGCTCGGCTACCACCGAAACAGATGTGCGTATGTGCATCAACAAAGGCGGGCAGACAAATCTGTTCATCTTCAATTAAATTTATCCCAGCCTGGGGGAATTCGTTTTTCAGATTCGTGAAAATGCCTGTTTTTTTAATCACGCCGTTTTCGGTAAGGATTCCGCCATCCGTTATTACTTCCAGTTGCTCATCAGAAATAGCGCCTCTTAACGGCAGATTGGCGAGGGTCACAATTTGTTTGAAAGGTCCGGTTAATTTCATAGAGGTAAATGTAATGTTTAAACCCAAAGCAGGCAATATTTTTTGTGCCGCAGGCCTCGCTTACTGCTTATCTATGTATTTGCTGGGAAAATCAATAAAAAATTTTACCTTTGAGATTATACAAACTTCATAAAAACATGCCTGATTTTTTACATCCGGATAAGGGTAACTTTTCTGATGATGAACTGCTGCACGAGGAGAAAATCCGGCCCCAAAGTTTTCAGGATTTTGCCGGGCAACGTAAGACTTTGGATAATCTGCAGGTTTTCGTAGCGGCCGCCAAAAACCGTGGCAGCGCGTTAGATCATGTGCTGTTACATGGTCCGCCAGGTCTTGGTAAAACCACCTTGGCGCATATCATCGCTAATGAATTGGGTGTGAACTGCAAAATTACCTCGGGGCCAGTGCTCGATAAGCCTGGCAGCCTCGCCGGTTTACTGACCAATCTGGAGGAGAATGATGTGCTGTTTATTGATGAGATCCACCGGCTTTCGCCCATTGTAGAGGAATATCTATATTCGGCGATGGAAGATTATAAAATCGATATTATGCTGGAAACCGGGCCAAACGCACGTTCGGTACAAATCGGTCTCAATCCCTTTACGTTGGTTGGGGCGACCACACGTTCCGGGATGCTGACGAAGCCGATGCTGGCCAGATTCGGGATACAGTCTAGATTAGAATATTATACCGTAGAACTGCTTGGGATGATTATTGAAAGAAGCGCAAGGGTTTTGGGAGTGAAGATTTACGAAGATGCCGCCCTGGAAATTGCCAGAAGAAGCCGCGGAACCCCCCGGATTGCCAACGCGTTATTAAGAAGGGTTCGGGATTTTGCGGAAATCAAAGGAAATGGCGAAATTGAAATAGGTATCACCAAATTCGCGCTGAACTCTCTTAACGTGGATGAGTTTGGGCTGGATGATATGGATAACCGGATCATGCGGGTGATGATTGAAAATTTCAAGGGGAAACCTGTCGGGATTTCAGCTTTGGCAACATCCATTGGTGAAAACCCGGAAACTTTAGAAGAAGTTTATGAACCTTTTTTAATTCAGGAAGGATTCATCATCCGGACACCGCGCGGCCGTGAAGTCACCGAAAAAGCCTATAGACATTTAAACATCAATAGTCCGAAAAGACCGGATACACTTTTTTAATATCCATCAATAATTATAAATGTACATCCCCGAAATATATAGAAGCCAGGACCAGGATCTGATGAAAGAAATCATCAGCGAAAACGGTTTTGCGCTGCTGATTTCCGACCAGGAAAAGCTTTGCGCCACCCATTCAATGTTTTTGCTGAAGGAGACCAGTGATGGCTTTTACCTTGAGACACATGTTTCAAAAGGGAATTTACAAGCCAAGGTGTTACAGGATGGTGATGTGGTCTTGTGTGATTTTTTGGGCGCAAACAGCTATATCTCATCGTCATGGTACAATCATAAAAATGTATCTACGTGGAATTATGAGGCCGTACAGATTCGTGGTACCATTAAAAAAATGAATGATGATGAGCTTTATCAGCACCTGAAAAAACTCACTTTCAAATACGAAAGAAAGCAGCGTTGCCCAATGTTTGCGGAAGATATTGGCGAAGAGGAAATCCGCCATGAGATGCAGGGCGCCTTTGGCATCAATATTTTTCCGACAGAAATCCACATAGCCTCGAAACTTTCTCAGAACAGAGAAGAGGTGGATTTTCAGCATATTATTAAAGAATTGCAGGCTTCTCCGGAGCAAAATGAAAAGAGAATCGCAGAGAAGATGAGAAAGTTGAGAAACATATAAAAAGAACGAAGAATGCAGGGCAACAGTTATACTTGTGTTTGAAAAGTTTGCCAAGTGTTCGCGACTTCAGGTCGAAATTTCACCGATTTTACACTTCGTCCTTATGCATATTCGTGCAATTTAACTTAACGTTTGCCGATACCGTATCACGTTAAAAAATATTTTGTACTTTAGAAATTATAAAATAATATAAATGAAACTATACCCTATACAGTGCGGAAAATTTAAACTTGATGGTGGCGCCATGTTCGGTGTCGTCCCCAAAACCCTTTGGGAAAAAACCAACCCTGCCGACGAGCGGAACTTAATAGAGCTCAGTACGCGCTCACTACTGGTTGAAGACGGTAAAAAGTTAATTTTAATCGATTGTGGCCTGGGTAATAAGCAAGATGAAAAATTCTTCGGGCATTATTCCCTCTTTGGTGATGATACCCTGGATAAAAATCTGCAAAAATACGGTTTCGTGCGCGAAGATATTACCGATGTATTTCTCACCCACCTGCATTTCGACCATTGCGGCGGCGCCATCGAGTGGAATGATGATAAGAGCGGCTATCGCCCAGCCTTTAAAAATGCGCAGTTCTGGACCAACGAGGAACACTGGAAGTGGGCTACCGAACCAAACCCGCGTGAAAAGGCAAGTTTCCTGAAAGAAAACATCCTCCCGATGCAGGAAAGCGGGCAACTGAATTTTCTCCCAACGCCACAGAACGGTAACTACGGCTTCGCGCCAGATCTGAAGATGGATGTGATTTTCGTAGACGGGCATACAGAAAAACAAATGCTGCCGGTATTGCAGTATCAGGAGAAAACCATCGTGTTTGCGGCAGATCTTATCCCGACCATCGGGCATATCCCTCAGGTATATGTGATGGGCTATGATACACGGCCACTGCTTACGATGGAAGAAAAAGGCAAGTTCCTGAAACAGTGCATAGATAATGAATATCTGCTGTTTTTTGAACATGACGCTCACCATGAGCTTGCCAGTCTGAAAATGACCGAAAAAGGCGTACGTTTGGATGAAACCTTCAGCATGAACGAAGTGTTCGGATATTAATATGGAGACAGAACATCAGCATACAACTAAACCGGAAAGTAAAATTATCGGGCTTACTGGCGGCATCGGCTCTGGGAAATCCACCGTGGCAAATTTTCTAGAAGAGATGGGTTTCCCGGTATATTATTCAGACACCAGGGCTAAAGAAATCGTTAATGAAGACCCAATACTGAAAGCGCAGATCATCAATCTTCTCGGTGAAAATTCCTATGACGAAAACGGACACTACAATACCAAATATGTAGCTAAACAGGTATTTGATACTGATGAACTACGCCATCAACTTAATGCTTTGGTTCATCCAGCCGTAAAAAAAGACTTTGAAGACTGGGCCGCGGTACAGAATAAGTCTTTGATCTTTAAAGAAACAGCACTGCTTTTTGAACTGGATTTGCATAAAGCATGCTTCAAGTCGTTATTGGTAACTGCCGAAGACAATATCCGGATCAAGCGGGTGATGGATCGCGACGCGAAAACCTATCGGGAAGTAGAGACCATCATCGCGAAACAAATGCCCGAAAAAAATAAAGTTAAACTTGCCGATGAAGTCATCCATAACAATGGCAGCCTCCAGGAACTTAAAACACAAACCGAAAAAGCCGTGGAACGTTTAATGACCACAGATTAGAAACAAAAAAGCCTGAATGTTGATTCAGGCTTTTCTTTTAGTTTCTGTTTTTCACGAGTACCCAGCCGGCAAATTCGGTGAAGAAAGCTGCTTTTGGCTCTCGCCAGCGGATTACAAACCAGAAAGTTCCGGTGGGTACTTTCTTTCCCGCGACTGTCCCGTCCCATAAAAAGCGGTTGTTTGCATCACCACTGAAAACCAAGTTTCCGAGGCGGTCAAAGATTTTCAGGCTTGGCTCTTCTTTACCTAATAATCCACTGTAATTCAGGTAATCATTAATGCCGTCCCCATTGGGCGAAATAGCGTTGTAGATTTGTATAACATTGAAGGTGGCTTTTACTGGGCTGCAACGGTCCGCCGACATCACAGCCACGGTATGCTCACCAGCCGAGACTTGCGTGAATACGTTAGAGGTTTGATATGTGCCACCATCCAGCGAGTAATAATAAGGGGCATTGCCGCCACTTATATGTATGGTGACGGTGCTGCCTTGGATCTCTATTCTGGTAATTTCAGAATCGGGTAGTTTGGTGATTTTAACATGCTGCCGGTATGTACAGCCATTGGAAGTGAGGTCTACCCAATATTCGCCCACCTTCACACCGGAAATCGTTTGGCTGGTGTCGCCTGTACTCCATTGATAGGCACTGAAACCAGGTCCCGCATCAAGAATGGTGGAGCCTTCTTCACAAATCTGTTGATCCTTAAGTAGGGGAGACAATAACGGTTGTTTGAGGCGGAGATGTAAAGTGCCGATGACATCGCACCAACCTGCTTTACTGAACCTGAAATAGAAGGTCCTGTGATTCGTAATGGTCTGGGAAGTATTTATTTCAAACAGGCTGTTGCCTTGTTGCGCTTTTGTCAAGTCATCGAATATCGCTATACGGTCGAAAGATTCCGTAGAAAATAACGAACCGAACTGCTCTATGGAAACTGTTTCTGTCTGATTCAGGTCGTTGTCGCATACCTCAGTGCTTACTGTTTTGATAATCGGGAAAGGATTGCCTGTTTTTAAACGGATTTCCGTGATATTTGGTGGACAGACAGAAGACTCGACCCGAATCCAGACCGAAGGGTTTGCAAGGTTGAAGGGATAAGTGCCGGTAACATTATCAGCACCACCGACAGACGCACTTTCGGGTGTGGAGTAATATCGTACGTTAAACCCATTGTTTACCGGTAACACGGCGGGGGTTATTCTATCTAGATCGGCATGGTAAAAGCCGTCCACACTTCCATCCAACGTTTCATCACAATGGATAAACGTGTAAGCATCAGCTAAAATAATGGGTGGGTTTTGTATACGGAGTTCTATGACTGCGGTATTGGTACAGGGGAAACTGTTTTCTAATTTTACATAGACAAACCCAGCCGCCGAAACGTAGCTGGCAAGTTCCTTTTCCGGGATTTTCTGTGTATATGCAGCGTCCTGATAATAGGTTTTAAGTACAGCCGCATCAGTATTGATGGCAGCGGCAGTTAAGTCGAAAATGCCGGTATTGGTGGCAGAGCATACGGTCAGTACAGCATCTTGGGCAACCACTTGCTTCAGGTTGACGGTGATCTGTACCGTTTCGCAATCGGGGATCAGGCCAGTTCCGCAAAAAGAGAATTTAAACCGGTCGGTTCCTGTCGCGTTAGGGTAGGCGGTATATACAATTTTCCCATCTGGCTGAATGTTTACGGAACCTTTTGCTGGCGGAGAAACTACTGTCGCTGAACTGATGTTGTAAAGCTGCGAACTCAGTACGAAACTTGGCGTCACCGTTACGTCACTACAGGTATCAAAGGTGTAATTGGTATAGGTATTACAATTAAAGAATTTATAATCAGCGGTCTGGATCTCTGTGCACGAACCTTCTTTCAGTTTTACTGCGTAGATGCCGGCTTGCGTGGGCCGATACTGATATTTTGTGCTTTCGCCGGGTGCATTTACATATCCCGAGGCTGTTTTAAGCAACCACTGATAACTGCTGAAGCCTTCGGTGACTTCCAAAACTACGTCCGGTAAGCATTCACCGGCACTTTTCACAATCACTGGCAGATAAGAGAAACCAGCGAAATATCCGCCATAGCCTACAGCGTCATTCCCCGCTGAAATACCGGCAGTTACCGCCCGCGAAGAAATTAAGCTGACGTTTCCGGTAATGTTTTTTATAGAATAGGTTACCCAGTTGGGGTTTCCGGTAACATCGAAAGGTCCATTCTGTGAGGTTAATGCAATAGGACTCCCGTTTCTGAATACCTCTATATGCGCGCCACGTTCGGTAATGATGTTCAGTTTTGTCGGTACATTTGTACTCCCGGCATAGTTTGATTCATATTCGTTTTCATCTATCAGTCCTATTTCGTCAATACGTTTTGGCAGATAACAACTTAACGGTGGAATGTAGTTGAAACCGCCCGTCGCCAATTCTGATGTAGTACCGTCACCGGCCAGTAGCTGATACACATACACGTTTTTATCTGATTTTAGGTGCATGTTATAATGATCGTCTCTCTGAAGCTGATAATTTTCAGAAGCTGTCAGGAAAAATTCGCCAGCGTCTAAGGTGGCAGCAGGGGTGGTGCTGCCGTTAACGTAAATATTTGTGCCGTTTTCGGTAGCGACTACAATGGCTTTCTCCATTCCCGAACTCAAATCGCCATTGCCTTTCATCAGTACAAATTCTTGCCCAAGTTTGTCAATCGGGACGGATTGATCCATGAGGATATCCGAACTGTTTGTCGAAGTGGTGGCATATTGCCCATTGAAGTTACCGTTTGTGACGACCACCGGCTTATTAGACGAAATTTTTGCCCCAATGAAGCCTTTTGCATTGTTTGAAATGTCGCCGCCTCCTTCGATGAGGTAGCTTTGGCCTTTCTGAAGAATTATATCAAACCGGGTTCTGGGTACGTTATCTGTAAAAACAATTCCCGGATCAAATTCAGTGATCGTAATTTCGGTGTTGTCTTCCGTGGCCATAATACCGGTCATAAAGTTCAGTATCGGATTCAATGCCGTGATTGGGGCCATTGCCACCCTGAATTCTGTACCTAAACCTGCAGTCCCTTTGCTGGTTACAATCTCACCATGATTAAAAGTTGAAAATCTGAATGTCGCGTAGAACGCTTTCTCACCTTTAAGGTAATAACCCATGCTTACAGGAGTAAAGAGATTAGCGGCGTTTTCGGTAATGATTTGATTACGGTTAGCTATTTTGTATCTTACCGGATTTCCTTTACTTACCGTCACGGTAGCAATAACAGCGTTTTGGTGATAGATGGATACTGGGAACGGAGTACTTTCGTTCGTAGAAATATATATAGATTCGAAGGTATTCCTTGGGATATTTGTCCTATCGAACATCGGCGGAAACCAGTGCTCGCGGTCGAGTTGTGCATCGAGCGTGTACGAAAACAGTAAAAATAAAAGTGGTAGAAGTTTTTTCATCAATTGGTATAATCTGCACAAATGTAGTATTTTATACCCTTATTTATTATGAATATGATAATTCACATAAAATAAAAACATCCGGCCTGCCGAAGACAAGACCGGATGTTTGTTTAGCCGTATGATGAAATTATTTAAGGCTTTGCATGTCGATGACAAAGCGGTAGCGTACATCGCTTTTCAGCATTCTTTCGTAGGCGGTATTGATGTCCTGCATTTTAATCATCTCTACCTCGGGCAAAATGTTGTGTTTGCCGCAGAAATCAAGCATTTCCTGTGTTTCTTTAATGCCGCCAATTACAGAGCCGGCCACAGATCTTCGTCCGCCAATCATTGGTGGAGTAAACAGCGCGTCGCCCATTTTGCCGATGTATCCTACCAAAACAAGTGTCCCGCTGATGTTAAGGGTAGAGATGTACGGATTGATATCGTGGTCGTAAGGTACAGTATCAATAATTAAATCGAATTTTCCTTTCACCGCTTTCATCTCATTTTCATAAGTAGAGATGACTACGGCATTGGCACCAAGATCCAGCGCATCCTGAATTTTATCGGGGCTGCGCGAGAAAAGGGTTACCTCAGCGCCTAAACCTTTGGCAAGTTTTATCGCCATGTGGCCCAGTCCGCCCAGCCCGATCACTGCCACCTTGCTGCCTTCTTTCACATCCCAATGTTTCAGTGGCGACCATGTAGTAACGCCGGCGCACAACAAGGGAGCAACCGCTTTAAGGTCAAGGTTCTCAGGGATTTTCAGCCCGAAAGCCTGGTCTACCACTACTTTCTCAGAATATCCGCCGAACGTGTGTCCGCCCAGAAACTGGTCGCGCCCATTATATGTTCCTACTGAGCCGTTAAGGCAATACTGTTCCAGGTCTTTCTTGCAGCTTTCACATTCGCGGCAGGAATCTACAAGACAACCTACGCCGGCAAGATCGCCTACTTTAAATTTAGTTACCTCTTCACCTATTTTGGTGATTCGGCCAATGATCTCGTGGCCGGGGACTGATGGGTATTTTGTGCCACCCCAGTCGTTGCGGGCGGTATGCAAATCGCTGTGGCACACCCCGCAGTACAGGATCTCAATCTCAATATCCTGCGGCTGTACAGCGCGCCGCTCAATCTGCATCAGTTCGAGGTCTTTATCTTTTGCTTCCGTTCCGTAGGCTTTTACCTGTGTTGTATTCATAATTTATTATTTTTAAAGTGTCTGGAATAAGTGTCAAATGTATCAAAAGGTGCTGAAGTCGACTATTAAAATTTTCCTAAATTTTAATGGATGGGTTTTAAAATTTTTCAGTGAGGTATTTCCAGTAACGCTTCGGGACATGCTGAATGTGCAGTTTCAGGTTTTTCCGCTCGGTGATATTGGTCTTTGTAAAGTAGCGCTGCCACAGTTTTTGGTATTTCTTTTCTTCGGTATGGTGCAGGTTTTGGGCATTTTTCAACAGCAGCAACTGCTCTGTTTCCGGATAGAAAAATTCAGTATTTTTAAGGTCATAGTAAACGCCAAAGTTCCTTTTGAGGTCGAAAATCATCCATTTCTGATCCGCATAACGGTCTTTAAAGAACTTAAACGCCACTGGCAACACATTGAAGTCAGGCTCGGTCTTGGCAAAGAAACTGCCGTCTTCCAACTTTTCGAAACGTACAAAAGCGTGCAGGCGGTGGATTTCCCTTGCCATACTTTTGCTTATTTTCGCGATTTCCATGATGTCATCATTGCCGAAATTCTGCAGTACGTTTTCCTGTGGTGCGTTTATCGCTTGTCTCACAGCAGAAAGTATCAGGTTTCCGGCATCGCTGCGTTCAGAAAGATATACCATTAGTAACTGCCTGATGCCGGTTTTGCCCAGGCTTTTTTCAAGGCGGGCAATTACCCGGTCAGATTTTGTTTCATCTGTAATTACTTGGCGTGTTTCGGCAAAAATATCTTCTTGGTGATAATCACTTTTACTGATGATTTTGGCAGGCGCAAAACGGTATTCGAATACCTCGAAAACAGCGGTCATCAGTCCGCCGAAGCTTCCGTCATACACCAGGGTGGTCATTTAGAAAAGTGAAAGTTGTTGTGAAAAAGGATTATGGAATTTTGATTTCATACCATTTAGGATAATATTTCGAAAATTTTGCTCATCAATAAAGCGGTTAAAAACATTGGTGCTTTCAAACTCCACGAAATATTTGGCACGGTTGACGGCAACGCCCATTTTTTTCAGATTCTCAAGTGTCAGTTTCTGAAACCGGCGTGCCATTAAAATTTTTGCTACTGATTTAGTGCCGATTCCAGGCACGCGTAAAATCATTTCTTTAGGCGCTGTGTTGATGTTCACCGGAAATCTTTCACGGTTGCGAAGTGCCCAGGCTAATTTAGGATCAATTTCAAGGTCGAGAAACGGGTTTGCAGGGTCCAGAATTTCGTTGGCTTCAAAACCATAAAACCGCATCAGCCAATCGGCCTGGTACAACCGGTTTTCACGCTGTACGGGGACTTGCGAATGCACGGAAGGTAAGCGGCTGTCTTCCAAAACCGGTACATACCCGGAATAGTACACGCGCTTCAGATTGAAATTCTGATAAAAATGGTCGGCAACTTTAATGATTTTAAGGTCGGTTTCGTTGGTAGCGCCGACAATCATCTGCGTGGACTGGCCGGCAGGGGCGAATTTCGGGACTTTCCGGAAGATTTTTTTCTCTTCTTTATACAGGATGAGTTCGTTTTTTACCAAACTCATGGGTTTTATCATTTCTGAATGAGACTTATCGGGCGCCAGAAGTTTAAGGCCTTTTTCTGTAGGAATCTCAATATTGATCGAAAGTCGGTCTGCGTACAGCCCGGCTTCTTTCATTAGTTCATCACTGGCACCAGGAATGGATTTGAGGTGAATGTAACCATTGAAATGATGCTCGAGCCGAAGTTTTTTGGCCACCCGTACGAGTCTTTCCATGGTAGTATCGGAGTCTTTGAAAATCCCTGAACTCAGGAAAAGCCCCTCGATATAGTTCCGGCGGTAGAAATTAATGGTAAGCTCTACCACTTCTTCTACCGTAAAAGCGGCACGTTTTACATCATTGGTTTTGCGCGATACGCAATAGGCGCAATCGTAAATGCAGTGGTTGGTGAGCAGTATTTTCAACAGCGATACACAACGCCCGTCTTCGGTATAGGTGTGGCAGATGCCAGAGGCGTGGCTGTTGCCTAAACCGCCTTTGTTTTTTCTGTTACCACCACTGGAAGAGCAAGATACATCATACTTGGCAGCGTCTGCAAGTATTTCTAATTTCTCCTGGATGCGCTCAAAATTCATTTTATTATGTTAACTTTACAAAGCAAAATTAGTAAAATAATATTTATTTACCTTGCATATTAGTATATTTTAAGACTAATTATTCGGGGTTGGATTTTGGTGTGCTGTCGTTACCCAAACGCTAACATTCCCGGCCGGCACCGGAAAATTCCCCCAACCGTTTTCATCAATAATCACCTGCTCGCTGCACCTGCCCAGATAGTCGTAAAACTGTTGCCCTGCATATCTCTCCCCGATCGCCATCGCACGGTAAGAGGCTTCCCTGTTGCTTAGTACGACCGCGCAGCCATGATGTTCGGCATCACCTTCACGAACCCAGCCCAGGCAATGGGCTTCATCGAAGTAATCATGTTGCGTGCCATAGGCGAATAATTGTCGGGCTTGCAGTAATGCCTCGATACCGTCCACTTTATTTAAGAAGATTTCCTGATCGTTGCCCTCATGGTCCTTATCGGTATAATGTGCCCCAAACAGATCTGGATAAAATACACAGGGATACCCATCTTGCCGCAAAAGGATGAGCGCATATGCCAAAGGTTTGAACCATTCTTCAACTGGCGCTTGCAGTGCCTGAAGCGGTTGGGTATCGTGATTGTCAACTACTGTGACTGAAAGGGTAGGGTTGGCTTGCGTTAATGTTTCATCAAATATCGTTCGTAGGTCATAATCGCCACCAGATAAAGAAGCTTGGTGAAAATTATTTTGCAATGAGGAATCAAACAGGCTCATGCAACCCTCGGTAGCTTCAATATATCTTTCGAGCAGGTGGAGTTCGCCTGGCGCCCAATATTCGCCAACGGCAAAAATGTTTTTGCCGGTATTGGTGCGCAGGGTGTAAAGCCATTCTTTATAGAAATCCGGCGACTGGTGTTTCACGGCATCCAGTCTTACACCATCAAAGAAAACCTGGTCATGGTACCACTGAGCCCAGGTATTAAGCTCTTCCCGCACAAATGGGTTACGGTGTTCGATGTCATTATACATCAGGTAATCGTAATTGCCTTTTTCATCATCAATCATGTCCTCCCAGCCTTCCCCATGTTCATGTATGATCTGGAAGATGCCTTCTTCGCCTTCGGCAAAATCTACCCCGGAAAAACAGGTGAAATTCCATTCAAAATCTGAATACTGCCCATTTCTGCCAGGGAAGGTGAATTTGGTATAACTTTCAATTTCAAAGGGTTCTGAAAGGTATTCGAGGCGGTTCTCTGGATTGACTTTGATAGCATGGAAGACTTCTTTCTCATCGCCGCCTGCCTTATGATTCAGTACAATATCTGCGATGACAGAGATTTGATGGTTTTGAAGGGTTTTACAGGCAGAAAGATACTGTTCCTTGGAGCCATATTTGGTGGCAATAGTGCCTTTTTGGTCAAATTCGCCCAAGTCGTAGAGGTCATAAGGATCGTAACCTACGGAAAACCCACCACCAGAGGCTTTGTAGGCCGGTGGCAGCCATACTGCGGAGATGCCAAGTTGTTTCAGATACGCTGCGTTTTCTTTTACCTCATCATATAGTGTGGAATCCCCATCGGAATACCAATGGAAATACTGAATCATCGTCGGGTTCATGCATAAAAATGTTTAATGCACTGTAGGTAGCAAAAACCATCCCCAAACAGAGGAGGGTGGGTTTGTGTGGTTTGATTTTCATGGTTAGGTCTCCTATTAAAATCATCAGATGAAGAAAATATCTTATTAAAAATGAATCTTTTACATACTTTGGCACGATTAGGCACTGTAATTGTATAAATACCTGAAAACGAATTATGAAAAGTAAAGTTCTTATCCTCGATAATAAAATATATCCGCTGTCCAGAGTCTCTAATTTTCTAAAGCAGAAAAAGTTTGAGGTGCTGAAACCTACCGAAACCCAAAGCGTCTTTAACCTCTGCTCGCAGGCGAACTTGGAAGCGGTGATTGTAGATTTACGCCTGTTTGGTGAAAAATCAAGTTTCTTTATTCAGAATTTAAAGGAAAATGTATTGCCAGAACATGTGAAACTCATCACGATTTCCGGGCAAACGCCTACGCATCATATCCTGGATAAAATTACGCTTAACAGTTAATGGAGATTTTGGTGATAAAAACATGATCGAAAGTTTTTATAACTGATTTTAAAAGTATGGACAATAAAAAAGGCTGCACCAAGATGCAGCCTTTATTGTAAGATATATCCGGCAGTTTATTTAGCTGCTACGATGTTAAGTTCAAGATCCACTTCCTGAGAAATCATCCAGTCTTTCGGATCGCCTTCGGTTCCGTAAGCCAGTCCCCAATCCTGACGGTTGATGGTGAATTTTGAAGTCAGGTTTACCGTATTTCCAGTCACTTCTACTTTAGCCGGGAAAGTAACGTTTACTGTTTTATCTTTAATGGTCAAGTTTCCACTGATGGTTTTGTTGGCACCTTCCACTTTGCTTTCAGTTCCGGCTGCAAGATCTTCCACTTTGGTAATATCGAATTTCACATTAGGATATTTTGCTACATCGAAGAAATCTGCACTTTTTAGGTGACCGTCAAGATCTGCAGATGTTTTACCATCGTTCATAGTCGGGTCTACCGCGTCAGGACTTGTAGTAAGCGTATTGATGTCTGATACCAGGCTTCCGGAAGTAAGGTTTCCGTTTTCTACAGACAGGGTTCCGGTGGTCTTGGTGAACCCGAATCTTGGGTTAAGACCTCCTTTATGATAGGCCTTCCAGTTAACGGTGCTGCTGTCGGTATTTACGGTGAAGGTGTCGCCAGTGTTTTCAGCAACAGCCTGTTCGGTGGCTACAGTAGCGGTATCGGTCTTTGATTCTTTACAAGATGCGGCAAACAGAAATACGGATAATGCCAGAACTGATAGTTTTTTCATGATATAAATTGTATTGTTTATTTTCAACTGCAAAATTACACGGAACTATTGTGTCTGAGATTGACCTATGGTAAGAACAGTAGCCAAAGTTCTGTTAGATGTTGGTTAGTCCGAAAAATAACCTTCTTCAAAAGGAATCTTCAACTGTACGGAAACCTGTTTTTTTTCCTGTGTGTTGAGGCTGGAAAGTGAAAGGCCAAGCAACCGCACCGGCTTATCGAATGGGCGCAATTGCCAGAGTTTTTTGGCCATTTCAAAAAATTCGGTAGCACCGCTGAAGTATGTATCTTGGGTGGTGCTGCGGGTGTATTGGGTGAAATCTTTGTATTTTATTTTCAGGGTAAGAGATTTACCTTTTATTTCCTTTTTCAGCAGCCTGCTTTCAAGGTCTTCGCTGATGATTTTAAGTTGTTCAAAAACAGCTTCTTCATCCAGCAGGTTTTCCCAAAAAGTCTCCTCAACGCCTACGCTTTTCTGTACCCGGTGCGGTTTTACATCACTTTTATGTACGCCGCGCACGACTTGATAATAGTAACTGCCAGACTTACCGAAAAGTTGCACAAGTTCTTCCAGCGTCTTTTTCTTCAGGTCGGCACCTTTGAAGATGTGCATTTCATGCATTTTATTGGCTGTAACTTTCCCGATACCATAGAATTTTTCAATCGGTAGCTCTTCCATGAACTTTAGGACCTGACTTGGGTGGATGGTTTTTTGTCCGTTCGGTTTATTATAATCAGAGGCAACTTTGGCCAGGAATTTATTTACAGAAATTCCGGCGGATGCGGTAAGGCCGGTTTCTTCGAATATACGTGTACGGATTTCGCGGGCAATGTTGTTGGCAGACTCCATCCCTTTTTTATTTTCAGTAACATCCAGATAAGCCTCATCAAGGGAAAGCGGTTCTACAAGGTCTGTATATTCATAGAAAATGTTGCGGATTTGGAGCGAGATTTCTTTGTAACGCTGGAAACGTGGCTTCACTACAATTAGATGTGGGCATTTTTGCTGTGCCAGCCGCCCGGGCATGGCAGAGCGTACGCCGAATTTCCGGGCCTCATAACTTGCGGCAGCCACCACACCGTACTGCCCGCCACCTACAGCGATTGGTTTGCCGCGAAGCTCGGGATTGTCGTGCTGCTCTACAGATGCATAAAATGCATCCATATCAACATGGATAATTTTGCGCTGCGGGGTCATACGGCAAAATTATTAAATTCAATTGAAGGTGATGATACTTAGTGTTTGGCGTCTGAATAATGCAAAATAGTGTTGTCAAAATCTTCCTTCCGGTCAATAATGACGTTGATAGGCCAGTAATACACCAATTCGCGGAGGTAATCGAAGGTTTTCAGGCGCACGTAATCTTTTTCTGTAGTCAGGATCAATTTATACTCACCGAGTTTTTTGTATTCGCTAACGATGTTTTTTACGTCCTGATCTGTGAAATTGTGATGGTCTTTGAACTTTAGGTGCTTTACACGCTGTGAGAATCTGGCAAGATGCTTCAGCAAAGGTTTCGGGTTCGCGATGCCGGTTACCAGTAGAATATCGTAATAGCCTAAATTGTTGTCGGGCAGAAATTTGTCTTTACTGTACACGTTCTCATCATACCCAATACTCGAAAAAAAGACTTTCTGGTTATGCTGCGGCCTGATGCGCGAAATATAAAACTGTTTCTTCTCTTCGGTAATATCTTCCGGACATTTAGATACCATGATGATCTGTGCTCTCGATGCCCCGTTGCGGCTTTCGCGAAGATCACCGGCAGGCAGTAGAAAATCCTTGAAGTAAGGGTCGTTATAATCGGTCATCAGGATGTTGAATCCCGGTTTTATGGCGCGGTGTTGGTAAGCATCGTCCAGTACCAGCACATCCAGATCCATATCTGCGATCATTTTTTTAGCGCCCGGCACCCGTTTTTCCGACACACCGATGACAAAGCGGTTCCGGTATCTTTCAAACAGCTGCATCGCCTCATCACCCACCGTTTTATAATTGCTATCGTAATTGGTGATTCCGTACCCTTTGGTCAGTCGCCCATAGCCACGGGAAAGAACACCGGTGCGGTAATGCCGCGACAGCAAATCAGCCAGGTACATCACCATCGGTGATTTGCCACTGCCACCTACCGAGAGGTTGCCCACATTGATGATGGGAGTTTTAAACTTCTTTGATTTGAATATTCCCCAGTCGTACATTCGGTTACGTACAGCCGTAACCACATGATAACCGATGGAAAAAGGGTAGAGATACCATCTTTTCATACCGTGCAAAAATAAGGTTTCTGTATCCAAAATAAAAACGTAGCACGCTGTTTTAGTTATTTAAATTTCGGTGGAAAAGTCAGCCAGCAGTAAAGTATGTAGATTGTAGCCTGCGTACAGCGCTTTTCAAACATTTTGTTTTAAATTTGCTCACTTAGAGATCTACCATGAAAAAGAAAAATATCGCCGTAGTGATGGGCGGATACTCCGATGAATATAAAGTTTCGCTGAAAAGCGGCCAACTTATTTATGACTCGCTCGACCGCGATTTGTACAACGTTTATAAGGTCATCATCCTGAAGGACGAGTGGTATTTCCTGGATGACCGTGGGCAGAAACTCCCCGTAAACAAAGCAGATTTTTCGGTAAGTCTCGACAGCGGGTTTGAGGTGAAATTTGATGTATGCTTCAATATCATCCACGGTCGTCCGGGCGAAAACGGCGAATTGCAGGCATATTGGGATACAATCGGGCAAAAATATACCGGCTGTGGCTTTTACCAGAGTGCCCTTACTTTCAATAAGAAAGATACCCTGGCGGTACTTTCAAAATATGGCATCCCTTCCGCCAAAAGCATCTATATCCGTAAAGGAGATGAGGTGAATGCAGAGACTGTGGTCGCTGAACTGGGCCTTCCTCTATTTGTAAAGCCCAATCAGTCAGGTTCTTCGCTGGGGATTTCAAAAGTAAAGACTTCCGCGGAATTTCAGAAAGCGCTGGAGGTGGCTTTTGCTGAAGATGACGAGGTGTTGATAGAGTGTTCCCTTGATGGGATGGAGGTTTCTGTAGGTGTGGTAGATTATCAGGGACAAATTATCGTGCTGGGTATTACTGAGATTGTTCCTCATAAAGAGTTTTTCGATTATGAAGCCAAGTATGAAGGAGCCTCTGAGGAAATTACGCCTGCCCGGATTGATGAAGAAACCCGTTTGCAAGTTGAAGATATCGCTAAAAAAGCCTACAAATCTCTCGGGATGAGCGGTTTTTCTCGCAGCGAATTTATCATCATGAACGGCATCCCATATATGCTGGAAATGAATACAAATCCTGGCTTTTCACCAGCCTCCATCCTGCCACAACAGGCAAAGATTTACGGAATTTCGATTAAAGATCTTTGTGGAAATGAGGTAGAAAAAGCATTAAATAAATAAAACTAATGAGAGTTGCCGTTTTTCCCGGATCCTTCGATCCTATTACGCTGGGGCATTATGATATTGTAGAAAGAGCCATTCCGCTTTTTGATAAGATCATCATCGCGATCGGGCAGAATTCACAGAAAAAATACATGTTTTCCCTCGAGCAGCGAATGGAGTTTATTAAAAATACCTTTGCGAAACACGAGAAAATTGAGGTAGATCATTTCGAAGGACTTACCATTGATTACTGCCGAAGCCGGGGCGTAAACTTCATCTTGAGAGGCCTACGGAATCCCGCAGATTTCGAGTTTGAAAAAGCCATTGCGCAAACCAACCGAGAGCTTACCAAGAATAATAAAATTGAAACCATCTTTCTGTTGACCTCTGCCAGCAAATCTTTCATCAGCAGCAGTATCGTTCGAGAGATTATCAATTTCGGCGGCCATTACGAATTGTTGGTGCCCGATACTGTACGCGTGTAAAAATTCAGCAGTTTTATTGGCATGCTGTTTAATATTCAATTTACCAGATCGTAGAAATCAATCTTATTTAGATAATCCATAACCACTTTCAGCGCTATGGTTCATGAAAACCTAAACCTCCTGATCGAACTTTTGGGGACTGTGGCTTTTGCCATGTCTGGCAGTTTCGCGGCCATGCAGAAACGGCTGGATCCCTTTGGGGTGCTTATCATTGCCTTTATTACTTCGGTAGGTGGTGGTACCGTGCGCGACTTGCTGCTGGACGTGCCTGTTTTCTGGATGCGCGACTTGGTGATGTGTACGGTGATCTTCGTCACTTCAATTGTCTCCATGATTTTCAAGTCGCTGGAGCAGAAGTTTCAGGTGACTCTTTTTATTTTCGACAGTTTTGGTCTTGGGCTTTTCACCATTGTGGGAATCCAAAAAGGGCTCAATGCCGACCTGCATCCGGTGATTTGTCTTACACTTGGTACAATTACCGGGTGTTTTGGCGGCATCATCCGTGATATTTTGCTGAACCGTATTCCGCTCATTTTCCGGAAAGAAATTTATGCCACCGCCTGTATTTTGGGTGGCAGCGCTTTTCTGTTGCTGGTAAACTACAGCAGGCTTTCCTATGTTTTTATACAGATTTTCACTATTTTGCTCATTGTAGCCATCCGTACCTTGGCTGTGAAATATCATTGGCAAATGCCGAAGTTTTACGGTGCTGAACAAAATTCAGAAATGTAAAGCCACAAAGGATAATAATGAAAAATCCTGTCTCAGCAGACAGGATCTTGTTTTGTTTTTAGAAGAAGCGACCTCGTTGGCGCATATTCGGGTTGTGGACGTGCTTCTGCATAGAGGGCATTTTCAGTTGGTCCTTCATCATTTTTATTTGCTCGGTCATCATACCTGCTGTGTCAAGTCTTTTGGCTTCTTCCAGCAGCTTGATGGCCTCTTGCCGGCGACCTTTCTGCATGGCACCAGCAGCGATGTTCAGGGTAGCCATAGCACGGTCATGTTTCATGTTAAGGCCGTATTCCAGGGCTTTTTTCATGTATGGCTCTACCTTTTGGGGTTGTTCCTGTGCGAGGGTAAGGCCTTGCAGATAATGGAAATACCCAAATTGTGATCGGTGGAGTTGAGACTTGAAATTGGTGATTTTAGAAAGCCATTTTGAGGCTTTTTCCATATTTTGCTTTCGTAAGAACCAGAAGGCAAGCAGTATGAATTCATTTTTGAAGAAAAGCAGTACGGGGATTGCAGAGAAAATCACCATCACGATGCCCCAGCCTATGTTTCGGTTCATCATCAGGTAAATTCCGCCCGCAATCATCAGGGCGGCAATTACAAATTTTATGTATTTGTTCATGTCGATAATTTTAGTGTTGCAAAGATAGATTTCACAAGTCAGAATTCAAAGTAAATTATTTCTCCAAAGATATCTGGTTATAAAATTAAATCGCCAGTCACATGACCGGCGATTTTTCAAGGATTATTTTTTCCGCTCCCAAGTCTGGAAACAGAACTCATATGCGTGCTTCTCATCTTTTTCAAAACAGGTTTCTGCTGTTTTTGTCCAGAGTTTTTCATCAATTGTCGGGAAGTGTACTTCGGCCTTTATGGTTGCATTCACCAAGGTCACTTCTAATTTATCAGCGGCTTCAATGGTTTGTCTATAGATATCCCCACCGCCGATGATAAAGATGTACTCATCAATTTTTTTAGCGAATTTTAAAGCTTCCTTCAGGCTGCCGACAATCAGTACGCCTTCTTCAAACCAGTTATTTCTGCGCGAAACCACGATGTTGGTACGGTTCGGTAAAGGCTTCCCGATGCTTTCATACGTTTTTCGGCCCATGATCACCGGGTGCCCGCTGGTAATTTCCTTAAAATGTTTTAAATCTTTCGGGAGGTGCCAAAGTAACTGATTATCAGCTCCGATCTCACCGTTCAGTCCCATAGCTACCACAAGCGTTATCATTTTCTTTAGTTTTTGGCAAAATTAGCACTTAAATTGTATATTTGGGTACCGAATCTTTAAACATAAAAATAAAAACTATGAAAAACAGAGGATGTATGAGCGCCGGGACTATCGGTATCGCTCTTGTAGTAATCGTAGTAATCCTTTTCTTCTGGGGGAAAAACGGTTACAATACCTTCACCGCAAAAGAACAGAACGTGAATACCAAGTGGTCGAACGTAGAAACGGTTTACCAAAAACGCGCGAACCTTATCCCCAACCTGGAAAGAACCGTAAAAAGCTACGCACAGTTCGAGAAAGAAACCCTTACCAACGTGGTGGAGGCACGTTCGAAAGCCACCTCAATCACTGTAGATCCTACAAATATGACCGAGGCTGATCTTGCACGTTTCCAGGCAGCGCAGGGCGAACTTAGTGGCGCACTCAGCAGATTGATGGCCGTGGTAGAAAATTACCCTAACCTGAAAGCAGACCAGCAGTACCTGAATTTCCAGCGCGAATATACTGCCATTGAGAACAGTATCCGTAGTGAGACGGTGTATTTCAACGAGGCTGCGCAGGATTATAATACTACGATTAAAACGTTCCCGAATAATATTCTGGCCAATTTTACCAATTTTAAAGAGAAACCTTATTTTAAAGCGGCTGCGGGCGCAGAAAGAGCACCTGAAGTCTTTACAAATTAATGAGTAATTTTCTTACAGAGCAGCAAATGGCTTCCCTTGTAGAGGCTATTCAGTCAGCGGAAAAGTACTCTACTGGCGAAATCCGCGTGCATATCGACTCCTATTCTGGCGGTAACAATGCCGAGATAGCTTTTGATGTCTTTAAAACGCTTTGCCAGAACCAAACGGCAGAGAAAAATGCGGTGCTGTTCCATATTAATTTTGATGAGCATTACCTTACCATTATCGGTGACGAGGGTATCCATGCGAAAGTACATCAGCAGTTCTGGGACCAGATGCACGACCGCATAACAGCCTCATTTGCACGCGGTAATTATTTTGAAGGACTCCGCAATGCAATTCTTGAAACAGGCCAAGAGTTAAAAAAACATTTCCCGCTTTCGGGCGAAAATCGCAACGAACTTCCCAATGAGATTACCTTCTCTTAGAACAATATGCACCTTCTTACTTTTGGGTATTGCGGTGATGGCGTTTGCCCAACTTGTGCCGAAAAAGCCTGCGGTGCTGTATCCGGTTTATGATGAGGCAGAGCTGCTGACAGCGCAGGAAGAGGAACTGCTTAACCGGAAACTCATTAGTTTTGCCGATTCCACCTCTACGGAGATCGCAGTCATTATTATCCCGAATGCCAAAGGGGAGGATGTTAATTTCCTCGCTACGATGTACGGTGAAGAATGGGGGATAGGGGAGAAAGAACAGGATAACGGTATCGTTTTTCTGATCGCGGTAGAAGACCGCAAATTCTCTATACAGCAGGGCCGCGGGGTCGAAAGATACCTGACGGCCTCGGTTGCCGGCCAGATTCTGGATTATATTGTTACGCCAAACTTCCGTCAAGGGAAATACTACGAGGGGATCAACCGTGGCACTACCGCGCTGATGGAAGCGGTAGAAGGCAAATTTCATCCGGTTACCAAAGAAACTTCCGGAGGTGGAGGTGTTTTTAAAATTCTTCTGATCGCTTTCGTAGTCATTATCATCCTGAGTGTGCTATTTGGCAATAAAGGTGGCGGTGGCGGTCGCTTTGGCAACGACGATGACGTTATACTCTCCAGACGTGGCCGGCGAACTTACCCCGGTGGCTTCTTTCCTTTCCCCGGTAGTTTTGGTGGCGGCGGTTTTGGTGGCGGATCAGGCGGCGGATTCGGTGGTTTTGGTGGCGGCGGCAGTTTTGGTGGTGGCGGTGCCTCGGGCGGCTGGTAAATCTTAGGATGCACAACAAATCAAAAAAAGCGAGTCTTCCCCAAGGCTCGCTTTTCAAAATCAATGTCTGTAAGTTAGCGTACGGCGATCCTACCACCACTGTCTGAATTTTGGGTAATGATGTTCAGTGGCCCTTTTTTCAGAACTTCGATACTTCCCGAAGAACTTGCGGTGGCGCTTAGTTGGTTAATGGCGCTGATGCTTACACTTCCGCTGCTTGTAGCTTTGGCTTCCGCGGTTTCAGCTGTTAGTTTTATGGCGTTTATAGTTCCTGATGAAGAAGCGTCAAGTTCCGCGTTTTTAGTTTTTCCTGACAGTTGTATGCTGCCGGAAGAAGCGGCTTCGGCCTCAAGATTTATCGCCCAGACTTTCCCCGAGAACAAGCCGGAACTGGAGACGTCAATACTGAGCTCATTGGCTTCAAGATGGCCGCTGATCTGCGCGGAACTTGATACCTCAACTTCTGTTTGGTCTTGCGTGAACTGGTCCTTGATATCAATACGGGCAGAAGAAGCTGCCTCAATCGTATGGAAATCTTTAGCGAAAATTTTAGCACGTACGTTCCGTGCCGATATTTGAAGTCCAGGCTTGAAGCGTATCACCAACTTGCCGTTGTTATTTTCCACTAAAATGTCTTCCAGAATGTCTTGTGGTGCAGAGATCACAACTTTTTCAGTGTCAGCTTTTATGACTTCCGCGGAAATCGACTGTACTACTTTTATTTCATCAAAATTTACATTAAATTCTTTACTCGTGATGGTTTCTTTACCTTCTTTCGGGGCGAAACTGGCTGGCAGCACGTGTTCAGATTTAATATTGCATGACAGCAGTGCTGCGCAAAAGGCGGATAAATAAAGACTGGTTTTCATGGTGTTTAGTTTTGGTTAAAATTAATATCTTTACCCTAATTAACAGTTTAAAAATGAAAAATATTACCTCCGTATTATTAATTTACTCGCTGGCAATTAATTCGGCATGTACTACGATGAAAACTACAGAAGCTACTACTAAAGAAATCCCTGCTCCGGATGCCACTTTGTCCTCCAATCCTTTTATGAAAAAAAGTGGGCTGCAATATCAGGCACCCGAATTCGATAAAATAAAGGACGAGCACTTCAAACCTGCATTTGATTACGGAATGAAAGTGCAATTGGCTGAGATTGATAAAATTGCCCATAATACCGACAGCCCAACGTTTGAGAATACCATTGCCGCCCTGGAAAACAGTGGCGAAGTGCTGAAGCGCGCCCAGATTGTTTTCTATAATTTAACAGGTTCCAACACCAATCCGACCTTGCAGAAGCTGGAAGAAGAATACGCGCCGGTATTCTCTGGCTTGAGTGATAAAATTTACCTTAACGAAAAACTTTATGAAAGGGTAAAGGGGATTGATACCAATAACCTAGGTGCTGAAGAGAAAAGAATCGTAGCGCTTTACCGCGAAAACTTCGAGATTGCGGGGGCCAATCTTTCTGCTGAAAAAAAGGAGCAGTTGAAGAAAATCAATCAGGAGATGGCGACACTTTCCACCCAGTTTTCAAACCGTTTGTTAGAAGCCAGAAAAAACAATGCGGTGCTGATCTCAGATGTTAAAGAGCTTGACGGACTTTCCGCCGATGAGCTGGCAGCCGCCGCTACTGCCGCCAAAGAGGCCGGACATGAAGGCAAATATCTGCTTTCCTTGCTTAATACTACGCAGCAGCCGCTTTTGCAAAACCTGAAAAACCGCGCCACAAGAGAGAAGTTATTTAAGGCTTCTTGGTACCGTGCTGAAAAAGGGGATGCGGATGACACCCGCGATATCCTCGAAAAGCAGGCAAGACTGCGCATGGAAAAAGCACATCTTTTGGGTAAAAAATCCTTCGCCGAATGGAAACTCCAGGACCAGATGGCCAAGACACCTGAAAATGCGATGAACCTGCTAGCGCAATTGGCCAAACCTGCCATCGCTACAGCAAAAAGAGAAAGTGATGAAATTCAGGCGTTAATCAATAAACAAAAAGGCGGATTTACCGTAGAACCCTGGGACTGGAACTTCTATGCCGAGCAGGTGAGAAAAGCCAAATACGATTTGGATGAGAATGCCATAAAACCCTATTTTGAAGTAACAGCTGTGCTGGAGAAAGGTGTTTTTTACGCGGCAGAAAAATTTTACGGTATCACCTTCAAAAAACGCACGGATCTGCCGGTGTACCATCCGGATGTAGTGGTGTATGAAGTCTTCGATCATGACGGAAAATCAATGGCGCTTTATTATCTTGATTTTTATACCAGAAACAATAAAAACGGTGGTGCGTGGATGAGCAATTTCGTGGAGCAGTCGCATATCCTAGGTCAGAAACCCGTAATTGTAAATGTGTTCAATTATCAAAAACCTGCCGAGGGCAAGCCATCGCTTATTTCGTACGACGATGTTTCTACCATGTTTCATGAGTTTGGGCATACGTTACACGGTTTGTTCGCTAACCAAAAATATACTTCAGTCTCAGGCACAAATACCCCACGGGATTTTGTGGAGTTTCCATCGCAGATCAATGAGTTCTTTGCCTTGGAGCCAGAGATCCTAAAGAATTATGCGATCCATTACCAAACCAAGCAGCCAATGCCGCAGACACTGGTTGACAAGATAAAGAACGCGGCAGCCTTCAATCAGGGATATTCCACTACAGAACTGGTTTCCGCTGCAATTATTGATATGAGTTGGCATTCGGTGACAGATGCATCTCAGTTCAAACCAACGTTGGATTTTGAAAGAGATGTGCTTACCAAATATGGCTTTACGCTTAAGCAAGTTCCGCCAAGATATCACTCGCCTTATTTCGCGCATATCTGGGGTGGCGGTTATTCAGCCGGATATTACGCTTATATGTGGAGCGACCTGCTGAACGCAGATGCGTGGGACTGGATCAGTAAAAATGGGGGAATGACGAGAGCGAATGGCGACCGTTTCAGGAAATATATTCTATCGGTAGGTAATTCTGTGGACCTGAATCAGGCTTACAAAGATTTTACAGGAAGAACACCCGACATCAAGCCATTGTTGATTAATAAAGGCTTTATAAGTAATTAATCATCTTTTATCTAAATAGTTAAACCACAGCTTTGCCTGTGGTTTTTTTGTGCGATAGCTCAGGTAAAGAACTGATTTATGGCTGATAAAATTTGCTTATTTTTGTAAAAATTCAATAAAATGCCAAAAATATCAAAGCGGGCGCAGGAAATGCCAGCCTCACCAGTCAGAAAGTTGGTGCCTTACGCAATACAGGCAAAACAGAAAGGGGTGCATGTGTATCACCTGAACATCGGTCAGCCCGATATTGAAACCCCCGAAACTGCCCTGGATGCTATAAAAAACATAGATTTAAAAGTACTGGAGTATGCGCTTTCCGAAGGTAATATCGAGTATCGCGAAGTGTTGAAGACCTATTACCATTCCTTAGGTTTTACAGATTTGTCGGCCAATAATTTTATTGTAACCAATGGCGGTTCTGAAGCGCTGAACTTCGCAATATCCACCCTGTGTGATGATGGTGATGAAGTAATTATTCCAGAGCCATACTACGCGAACTATAACGGCTTTGCCAATACCTTCAACGTGAAGGTTGTGGCCGTGCCTTCTACTATTGATACTGGCTTTGCACTGCCTGCGGTAGAGGAGTTTGAAAAGAAAATCACTTCGAGAACCCGCGCGATCCTTATCTGTAATCCAGGGAATCCTACCGGTTATCTCTACACCGCCGAGGAACTGAAGAAACTGGCCGAAATTGCGCTTAAACATGATATCACCATCATTTCAGATGAGGTGTACCGCGAATATGTTTACGATGGGCAGCAGCAAATCTCTATGCTGGCTTTCCCGGAACTTACAGAACATTGTATAGTGATAGATTCCGAGTCTAAGCGCTACTCCATGTGTGGCGTAAGAATTGGCTGTCTGGTTACACGTTCTAAAAAAATCCATGATGCGGCCATGCTTTTTGCGCAAGCACGTCTCAGTCCCGTGCTGTTAGGGCAAATCGCGGCAGCGGCGGCTCACCAGAATGATACTGCTTATATTTTAAAAGTTCGTGAAGAATATACCAAACGCCGTAATCTGTTGGTAGATTTGCTGAACGCGATCCCTGGCGTAATTTGCCCAAAACCTAAAGGCGCGTTTTACTGTGTGGCAGAATTGCCGGTTGATGATTCCGAGAAATTTGCACAATGGCTGCTCGAAGTGTATTCGCATAACAATGAAACCATTATGGTAGCGCCTGCCGGAGGATTCTACAGCAATCCGGAATTGGGTAAGAAACAGGTGAGGATCGCCTATGTGCTTAAAGAAGAAGACCTAAAACGCAGTGCTGAACTGCTGAATGACGCCCTTCAGAAATATAAGCTCGAATTCAATATTTAAAAAACAGGATTGTTAATGTATGGCAGATTATTCTAATGCAGGGGCAACAATTCAGGAGAATGTTTCTTTGAAATCGTTCAATACGTTCGGCATCAATGTGTATTCACGGTATTTTGTGGAAGTGGATTCTGAGCCGGCCTTGCTCAGCGCGCTTCGGTTTGCGGATGATAATATGCTGCCGAAACTATTTCTGGGTGGCGGGAGTAATATTCTTTTCACCCAAGATTTTTCCGGCATCGTCATTAAACTTGATTTAAAAGGTGCTTCAGAAGAAATCATCAATGAAGAGGAAGTTTTGATAACGGCTAAAGCAGGCGAAAACTGGCATCAGTTCGTTACTTATTGTTTAGAAAGAGATTACGGCGGACTCGAAAATCTTTCTTTGATTCCAGGCAACGTTGGCACATCACCTATGCAGAATATCGGAGCGTACGGCGTGGAGATTAAAGATACATTTTACAGTTGTAAAGCCCTCAACCTTGAAACACGTGAGACAGAAATTTTTACGGCCGAACGGTGTGCATTCGGGTACCGAGAGTCTTTCTTCAAAAAAGAAGGAAAGGGCAAGTATGTAATTCTGGAAGTCACTTTCAGGCTCTCAACAAAAAACCACCACATCAAAACAACCTATGGCGCGATAAAAACTGAGCTTGAAGCGGCAGGCGTTGAAGTGCCTACCATTCAGCAGGTTTCCAAGGCAGTCATCAACATTCGCCAAAGCAAACTCCCCGATCCTCAAGTCACAGGAAATGCGGGCAGTTTTTTTAAAAACCCAGTAATCTCTACAAAACATTATGAAAGTTTGGCCAAAGAATTTCCTGCAATGCCCAGTTATCCCGCCCAGGATGGTGTGAAAGTGCCGGCTGGCTGGCTGATTGAACAGTGTGGCTGGAAGGGAAAACAAATCGGTCATGTAGCCAGTCACCCCCTGCAGGCGTTGGTCATCATCAATGCAACGGGTGAGGCCACCGGAAAGGAAGTGTATGATTTTTCTGAAAAGATTATTGAATCTGTAAACGCGACTTTTGGTATTACCCTGGAGCGAGAGGTGAACATCATGTAAACAAAAGAGGCGGATTTCTTGCGGGCAGTGTAACAAATTGCAAAGATTTAAGAGATAAATATTTGTCTATCTGAAAATTTCTTTGTTATTTTGCACTCTCAAATATTTAGTAGTAAAAAAGAACATCGAGATATGCCAAGAATTTGCCAAATAACAGGAAAGCGTGCTATGGTTGGAAACAACGTTTCTCACGCAAATAACAAAACGAAGCGTCGTTTTGAAATTAATTTATTGGAGAAGAAGTTTTACCTTCCAGAGCAGGAAAAATCTGTAACTTTAAAAGTTTCTGCGCACGGATTGAGAGTTATCAATAAAATTGGTATCGAAGAAGCGATAGAGAGAGCAGCAAGAAACGGATATATTAAAAACAACAAGTAATGGCTAAAAAAGGTAACAGAGTACAGGTAATTCTGGAGTGCACAGAGCACAAAGAAACCGGTGTAGCAGGAATGTCAAGATACATTACAACTAAAAATAAAAAGAACACTACAGAAAGATTAGAGCTTAAAAAATTTAATCCTGTTCTTAAAAAGTACACCCTACACAAAGAAATCAAGTAATTTTTTAAAGAAATAAAAAATGGCAAAGAAAGTAGTAGCAACGCTTCAGGGTGGTGCAGGGTCTAAAAAAATGACCAAAGTCGTGAAAATGGTGAAGTCCCCAAAATCTGGAGCTTACATTTTCGACGAGAAAGTAATGAACGCTGACGAAGTGGATGCTTATTTGAAAAAATAAGCGCTGCCAGCAGTTGATGATATATAAAAACTACCTAATTTTAGGTAGTTTTTTCGTTATATTTGCGTCTGTAACACTAAAACAAATCCCCCCGATTACGAAAATGAGTTGGTTTAAAAAGATTTTTAAAAAAGAAGAGAAAGAAACTTTAGATAAAGGCCTGGAAAAATCCAGCCAGGGGTTTTTCGAGAAAATATCCAAAGCCGTAGTCGGAAAATCCAAAGTGGACGAGGAAGTGTTGGATGATCTTGAAGAAGTGCTCATCGCTTCTGATGTAGGTGCATCTACCACCATTAAGATCATACAAAGGATCGAGGATCGCGTGGCCCGCGACAAATTTGTAAGTACCGAAGAACTCGACAGGATCCTGCGCGAAGAAATCTCGGGCCTGCTGCTCGAAAACCCACACGCCTCTACCGGAAATATTGATGAAACTAAGAAACCATACGTCATCATGGTAGTCGGGGTAAACGGTGTGGGAAAAACCACCACAATCGGTAAACTTGCACATCAGTTCAAATCCGAAGGAAAAAAAGTGGTGTTAGGCGCAGCCGATACCTTCCGCGCGGCCGCCGTAGACCAGCTGGTTATCTGGAGTGAGCGTGTCGGCGTGCCCATCGTAAAACAGGGCATGGGCTCGGATCCGGCTTCTGTAGCCTTTGATACGGTGCAGAGTGCCGTAGCAAATGATGCGGATGTAGTAATTATTGATACGGCAGGCCGTCTTCATAATAAGGTAAATCTGATGAACGAACTTACGAAGATCAAAAGAGTGATGCAGAAAGTTATTCCAGATGCGCCTCACGAAATTCTTTTGGTGCTTGATGGCTCTACCGGGCAGAACGCTTTCGAGCAGGCCAAACAGTTCACAGCGGCCACCGAGGTAAATGCGTTGGCAGTCACCAAATTAGATGGTACAGCTAAAGGAGGTGTGGTGATCGGAATTTCAGATCAGTTTCAAATCCCGGTAAAATATATTGGGGTTGGCGAAAAAATTAATGACCTGCAATTATTTAATGGAACAGAATTTGTTGATTCGTTTTTCAGAAAGCGCAAATAGATAGCATATATCGCTTTCCTTTTGAAATAAGAAAACCAAATCACAAATTATTAACATTAAAATTTTAAAACTATGGGTATTTTAACTTGGATCATTTTTGGTCTTATCGCCGGTGCAATCGCTAAATTCATTATGCCAGGAAATCAGGCAATGGGTTGGATCTTAACCATTATACTGGGTATCGTAGGTGCCTTTGTAGGTGGGTGGATCGGTACCATGCTTGGCTGGGGAACAGTAGATGAGTTCGATATCAAAAGTATGTTCCTTGCCGTTTTAGGCGCGTTGGTTGTCTTATGGATCTACGGTTTAGCTACCAGAAGGGCATAAGCACTTTATAAAAATCAAATCCCGGTAATTGTATTTACCGGGATTTTTTTATGCTAAAATTTCAGTTGCAGGGGCATTTCCATCATCACACCTGCTTTCATTTTCGGGTCGGTAATTTGCTGGAAAAGCAAAAACTGGTCGTTGCCTAATTTAGTTTTAAGTAGTTTATTGGTAATCTGCTCACTATCCATATTTTTAAAGATCTGCTCAAACTGTGATATTTTTTTCGGGTAAGCCGCCACATTATAGCGGGATACTTTGGCTTTTTGAGCTGCGAAGCCGATGGCGTTATTCAAACTGCCGAGTTCATCTACTAAACCGATCTGTTTAGCCCGTGTGCCGCTCCAGACTCTGCCGCCACCTACTGCATCAATTTGTTCAAAGGTTTTCTTTCTGTTTTGGGTTACAAAATGTACAAAGCGTTTATAAGTGCCTTCTACACTCTTAGTCATCATCTGAACGCCACCGGGTGTGATGCCATTGATGGAAGAATATAAATTTGAGTTGGCATTGGTGGTTACCGCATGCGAACTGATGCCATTCTTGTTGGCTAATTCTTTAAAGTAAGGGAACAAGCCGAACACACCAATTGAGCCCGTTAAGGTATTGGGTTCAGCATAGATTCGATCTGCGGCCATCGCGATGTAATATCCCCCGGAAGCTGCATAGTCGCCGAAAGATACCACCAAAGGTTTTTTCTTCTTAAGTTGTTGCAGCTCGAAAAGGATCTCATCAGAAGCGTTGGCGCTGCCGCCCGGTGAGTTAATGCGTAGTACTACGGCCTTTATTTTATCTTCCTTGGTAAGTTTCTTGATTTCTTTTACAAAGTTTTCGGCGTAGATCTCATCATAGCCTTCACCATTATAAATGGCACCGGAGGCATACAGAACAGCTACTTGATTATCTTTATCTACATTATCCTCCGAGTAAGAACGGATGTATTTGCTGAAACTGATTTTGCTGAGCTTATCTTTTTCGCTGAGTTTAAGTTTAGCTTTCAGCAAATCGTCATATTCTGATTTTTGAAGGAGCCTGTCCGCGAGTCTGTGTTGTACACCGAGTTCAGGAATGGCGCCATACAGGCTGTCTACAATGGTCCGGAACTGTATTGGGTCTATTTTGCGGGATTGGGCCATTTTACCGGCGTTGGCACTCCAGAGGTCATTTAATAAAACGCTAAGCTGTTCGCGGTTTTCGGGTGACATTTCATCGAGTAGAAAAGGCTCTACGGCAGATTTATACTTCCCGTGCCGGATGACTTGCAGCCCGATTCCGAATTTTTCTGTAAAACTTTTCATGTACATTACTTCAGTGGAGAGTCCTTTCAGTTCGATGCCGCCGGAAGGGTTCAGGTAATATTGATCTGCTACAGAACCTAGATAATAGGCGCCCTGCGAGACATTATTACCGTAAGCATAAACGAATTTTCCACTTTTCTTGAAGTCTTCAAGGGCGGTACGTACATTGTCCAATTGCGTCATGCCAGCCATAATGCCATCAGTTTCAAGACTGATGCCTTTAATTTTATCATCAGTTTTAGCCTTTTTAATGGCTTCTACCATGTCATAGACCAAGATGTTTTTTTGGGTTTGGCCAAAGGCAAACATATCTTCCTGATCTTCAGCGGGACTGTCAATAATATTTGTCTTAAAATCGAGCGTCAGTACAGAATTTTTAATAATGGCAGGTTTATTGCTGTCGCTGAAAGCACTTACGGTAAGCATGAGAATTAAAAACGTGAAAAAAAGCCCTGCCACCAACATTATCGCAACTATATTTGCCAAGACATTTTTTAAGAAACTTTTCATAATCTATAAAGTATAATTTTACGATATGTCGCAGCAGATGGTGGTTTTGTTACTAGGTAGTAATCTGGGAAATCCCGAGGAGAATATTCATGAAGCTATAGCGCGCTTTGAGAAGGACTTAGGGGTAGTTTTGGCCTGTAGTGATATGATGCGAACGAAGGCGGTAGAATTTGACAGTGACCTTATTTTTTGTAATATTGCAGTACGTTTACAGACCGAATTATCCCCGATTTCGCTGCTGAATGCAATAAAAACCATTGAAGTAAGCATGGGAAGGGTTGAGGATTCGTCGATTACAGGGGAATATAGGGATCGAGTGATTGATATTGATATTGTGAGGTATGGCAGACTTTGTTTTGAAAGTCCACGTCTGCAAATCCCTCATTATAAGCATATCTATGAACGAGATTTCTCCCGCAAGTTGCTCTCAGAAATTAATAACTAATAACATAGATTATGAAAAAAAGTTTATTCCTCAGCTTACTTCTTCCGATGGCATTTCATGCACAGGATGTAGCGACTACACAAAACCCAGGGGGTTATCCCAATACATTCTCAAGTGGTGCTGCAGAGGTAGCCCCGTTTGATAATGCTGCCAGAAAGTATAATGACTGGGCCATTTCCGTAGGTGGTGGTGGTGCCTTCATGCTAAGATCAGACCTTACTTCCTTTTATGGGAACAAATTTAACTGGGGATGGAATGCCTATGTAAGTCTGGATAAACAGATTTCGCACACCTTCGGCCTCAGTCTTCAGTTTCAGACTGGTGAAACCAATCAGAAAGGCCGTTTGCCTGAACCTTACGGAACAGCTGCAGGCGTAGCAGAAGCATATACGAAATACCAGCAACTGTCACTTTTGGCAGATGTTAATTTTTCTAACCTTCTAAGAAGGTCAGACACGCGTTCACCTTACCGATGGGCTTTGCATGGCTATGCCGGACTTGGTGTACAAGGTTTTGAAACACTCTTGCTTGATAATGATCTCTCTGTGATTGCACCAAACCGGCTTCCAATTGCAGTAGACCAAAAATTTGGCATCTCATCATTGTTCTTTCAGGGAGGCGCTGGTATAAAATATAATGCCTCTAAACTGATTGATGTAGAACTCCGGGGAATGTACATCCATAGCGGTGATGACGAATTTGATGGCGGTGGTGAGACATATGACATAGGTGTCCCACGTATTAATTATAACCTTATCAATAAATCACGTAGTGATGATATGGTTACCATCAACCTTGGATTGTCTTTCAAACTGGGCAAACATGATACTCATCTTGCATGGCATGATCCAATGCAGAATATTACCTCTAGGATTTTAGTTTTAGATGAAGCATCTAAAGAGTTGGTAGTCTGCGTAAAAGGAGATTCCGATAATGATGGTGTGTGTGATGACTGGGACAGAGAGCTAAATACACCGGCCGGTGCAAGGGTAGATGGCGCGGGTATTGCATTGGATATGGATATGGATGGTGTCATAGATCTTTATGACCGTTGTGTGACAGTCCCAGGCCTCTCTACCAATGAAGGTTGCCCTGCGGATGTAGCAACGCCTTAAAATAATAAACAATTAACTTTAAAAATAAATTATGAAACTAAATTTAGCAAGCTTTGCATTGGCACTTACACTGCCAGCCGTTGTTTTCGCACAGGATTCCATCGCGGTTGCGATGACTGATGGGTACCCGAATACCTACAGTTCCGGCTCTGCGAATGTGTCTCCTTTCACACAGGATTCCAAAAGGTTTAATGATTGGTCTGTTTCCATCGGAGCAGGAGTTCCGTTCCTCATCTCATCCGATTTAACATCAATCAATAACGGAAACGGGAAAACCCTTTTCGGATATTCTGCGTATTTAAGTGTTGATAAAGCGATTACCCACGCCTTCGGATTGAAACTACAATACGACAGAGGGGAAACCAGACAAGGATTTTTCAACACAAAAACTGATGATGCTACAGGGACAGGTTATCAGGATGTGGGTGCGAGAACTCAATATGATGCTGTTTCATTACTTGGGGATATCAACTTCTCGAACCTTTTGAGAAGAGTAGATAACAAATCTCCTTACAGATGGGCACTTCACGGTTACGCAGGTATTGGTTCAATAGGTTACAGGGCGTATGTAGAAGACGCAGCGGGCCAAAGACTGGTAACTGAAGTAAAACCATCTACCAAAACATGGTCGCTGTTTGGCCAGGCAGGTGCTGGTCTTAAGTACAAAATCAGCAACCGCGTAGATCTAGAAGGTCGTTTAATGTACGTAGTAACTACCGATGATACCTTCGATGGTGGCGGAACACAGTATAATTACAGAGAAGAACAAACTTCTGACAACTTCCTGAACGCAACCCTTGGTCTAAGCTTTAATTTAGGAAAACACCAGTCGCACCTCATGTGGCACGACCCATTACAGGAAATCTATTACAAACTTGATGTGTTGGCAGACAAAAACCAGGATATCGAAGTATGTAAAAAAGGAGATGCAGACAACGATGGCGTTTGCGATGATTGGGACAGACAACTTGATACGCCTGCAGGAGCCAGAGTTGATGGCGCAGGGGTAGCCTTAGATACAGACCTTGATGGTGTGATAGATCTTTATGACAAGTGTGTAACCGTACCAGGACCTGTAGAAAATAACGGTTGTCCTACTGGCTCTACCATTTCTGATAATACCAGAGTGTTGGAAGGTATCGAGTTCGATCTTGATTCTGACAGAATCCTGCCTTCAAATACACCGATCCTTAACAATGCGGTGAACTACATCAATTCTTCTAACGGTAATTATAACGTAGTAGGCGGTACGGATACCAGAGCGTCTGATGCTTATAACCAAAGACTGTCTGAAAGAAGAGCCAACACAGTGAAGAACTATCTGATCCAAAACGGGGTGGATGCCAATAAGCTAAACGCTGTAGGTAGAGGTGAAAAAGACCTTAAATACCCAGAATGTAACCCGGCAACCAAATGTCCGGAATGGAAGAACAGAGCGAACAGAAGAGTTTACTTCGAAGCTAAATAACAAAACACTTAGTTACAAATAAAAGTCACGCAACGCGTGGCTTTTTTTGTTTCATGTACTATCTTTTCCCTAATTTTACTCCCATGTTTCCAGCGCAAGAATATCGGCAGTTGATCCGTCAGACCCTTCAGCACTTCTGGGGGCATGGTAACTTCCGCGATTTGCAGGAAGAGATTATCACCGCGGTAATATCCCGTAAAGACACGCTTGCTTTGTTACCTACCGGCGGCGGCAAATCATTATGTTATCAGTTGCCGGCACTTATTTCAGAGGGTACGTGCATCGTCATCTCACCACTGCTGGCACTCATGAAAGATCAGGTAAGCCAACTCAAAAACCGAGGTATTGAAGCGGAATATCTTTCTTCAGAACTTGAGGATTTTGAGGCAGAAATCATCTACAACTCTTGCAAAGAAGGAATTACTAAGCTGTTATATGTTTCTCCTGAACGACTTACAAACAGGATCTTTATTCAGAATTTAGAGGAAATTGCGATTTCCTTTCTCGCCGTAGATGAGGCCCACTGTATTTCAGAATGGGGACAGGACTTCCGGCCAAGCTATCAGAATATCAAAGATTTCCGGCGTCATTTCGGCAATATACCATGTCTGGCACTTACCGCAACCGCCACCCCAAAAGTGCTTCAGGAAATCCAGATAAAACTCAATCTTAAGGATCCCCAACTCTTCAAAAAAAGTTTCAGAAGAACCAATATAAGGATCATCAGCGATAAGATAGCAGATAAATATCAGCGGCTGCTCGATTTGATGCGGCACAATGTCGCTTCAGGTATCATTTATGTAAGAACACGTAAAGAGAGTGAAGAGTTGGTCGCCTTCCTGCGCAAAAACCAGATACAGAATGTAGATTTTTACCATGCGGGGCTTCCGGCAAAAGAAAAAAATGCCAGGCAAAGACAATGGCTGAACAGCAACAGCCATGTATTGATTTCTACCAATGCATTTGGGATGGGCATCGATAAAGATAATGTTCGGTTTGTGATGCATTTTTCGCCACCGCAATCGCTGGAGAATTACTATCAGGAAATCGGGCGCGCTGGCCGAGACGGAAGCGATTCTTTTGCCTTTCTACTCTGGAATGAGCAGGAGCTCGATAACTTTGATAAGATTTTAAGAAACCAAATCCCATCCAAAAAAGAGTTTTCGGCTATTGTTTCTTATCTGTATTCTGGTTTTCAAATCGCCGAAAACGACTTGCCTGAACAGGTTTTTCAGCTTCACCTTCACCGCATCCAGCATTTTACAAAATCCTCGTTGGCAAAGATTAAAAATGTGCTTAATTTTCTGCACACACAGGAAATTATCTTCCTCAATACCCACCGGTCTTTGTCTTCGCTGGAACTTAAGATTTCGCCGAATGAGCTTGATCTTCTGGCTAAGAATGATGCGTATTTCATTGAGTTGCTGTTGCGTAACTATCCTGGTTTGGCCACACACAAGATACTCTTCAGCGAACTTACTCTAAGCCGTAAAACCGATACAGATGTACATCTGATTAAAGAACGTATTAAAGATATCCAGCAAAAAGGTTATGTGGAATATATTGATGGCGCCTTAGCCAGCGTGAAGTTCCTGAGACCGCGTGACGAGCGGTCTAATAACGGAAGATATTGGGGCCTTTTTGAACAGATACAGAAAAACAAACTGCAAAAATGGGAGGAGATGAAGTTCTTTGTACAACATACGGAGTACTGCAAAATGAAAATGATCCTGTCTTATTTCGGTGAAAAAAATGTGCGTAACTGCGGTACCTGCTCTGTATGCGAAAGACAGCGCGAAAGTGTTTTCGGCCGCGACATCGGTCAGGAAATCATACAGACGCTTAAAGTAAGACCCTCCACTGTAGAAGAGATTGCCATACAGCTAAATTATCACCAGAAAGAAACTATTCTTGAAAATCTTATCCATCTGCTTGATTCGGGTGAGGTAAAAATGCTGAATTTCCGTACCTACTGTTACAGCGGAAACACCTAAAAATATTGAAATGAAACCATTGAAAGTCATATTCTTCGGTACACCCGAATTTGCAAAAACCGCTTTGCAAGCGATCCACCAATCCCCACATAAAGTTGCTGCCGTAGTTACCGTAGCGGATAAAGCCAGCGGGCGCGGACAGAAAATCACCCAATCGCCTGTTAAAATCTATGCGGAGGAAAATCATCTGAAGGTTTTTCAGCCCGAAAAACTCCGTAATACCGATTTTTTACAGGAAATCAAATCCCTTGATGCAGATGTTTTCGTAGTTGTCGCCTTCCGGATGATGCCCAAAATACTCTTCCAGATGCCACGGCTCGGTACCTTCAATCTTCATGCTTCATTACTGCCCGATTACCGCGGTGCGGCGCCGATTAACTACGCTATCATCAATGGTGAGACCAAAACTGGCGCTACCACGTTTTTTATTAATGAAAAAATAGATGAAGGCCACATTCTGCTACAGGAAGAACTTGATATTCTGCCTGATGAAAATGCCGGCCAGCTACACGACCGCCTGATGGAAATGGGGGCAAGGCTTGTCGTAAAAACCCTCGACGGACTGGCAGAAAATTCAATTACAGAAAAACCACAACCCGAAGTTGCCGAACCGAAGAATGCCTTTAAGATATTTAAAGAAGATACCCGCATCAACTGGAGCCTGACAGGGAGGAAAATACATGATTTCATCCGTGGGATGTCGCCTTATCCGTGTGCATTCACCACATTGCTGATCAACGGTGAAGAAAAATCCCTGAAGATCTATAAAGGACGGTTTGAAATTACTGAAATCGAAACACCTGGCACACTGTCCATCAATAAAAATGAATTAAAGATCTCTACAGCAGACGGTTTTTACTTCCCCGAAGAACTACAGTTGGAAGGAAAAAAACGCATGAACGTGAAAGATTTCCTCAACGGTTTCCGTAGTTTTGAAGATATTTCGTTGAAGGATTAGTTTCTGTTTTTAAGTAAGATCCAACCCTTATAATTTACGGGCAGTTGGGTGAAAGGTTCAGTCCACGAAAGTACGTACCAGTAGGTTCCGGTAGCAAGTGGGCGCCCGTTCAGTTTACCGTCCCAAGTAAAATCTGTCGGTTTTGAAGTATAGACGATGGTGCCTGAACGGTCAAATATTTTAATGGAAACATTTTCTTTGATCTTTAGGTCAGTATAATCCAATAGGTCATTTTTACCGTCGGCATTTGGGGTAAGAATATTGATGAGGTTGATGATCAGAAATTCCTTTGAAACAATGCTGCATTTCAGCGCGTCCCGAACGTACACGGTGTGCATGCCGCGCTGGAGGCCTGCAAATAGGTTGGATGACTGAAAGTTTACTCCATCCAGTGAATATTCATACGGTGTCTGCCCGCCGGAAACAAATACTGTAGCGGTGTTCCCACTAACTTCGATATGTGATCACCGGTAATGCGATCGTGCTTACTATAACATCTTGCTGTAGTTTGCAACCGTTTGTGGAGGTAAGTTCTACGGTATATTTTCCTACCGGTACATCATCAATAAAATATGTGGTGTTACCTTCGCTGATGATTTCACCATTTTCGCGCATCCATTTGTAGTAGATGAAGGTATTTTCGGTTTGCAACCGTGTAGTAGATCCCGCACAGATGGTTTGGTCCTGAAGTATGGTTGAGGCAACAGGCGTACGAAGTTCCACAGGCACGGTTACTGTTTCGCAGTTACCACTTTGGACTTTAGTATAAATGGTAAGGTCGTTCGTATAAGTGAAATTATCGGGTAAGATGTCACCAAAAGCATTCTCATAGGTAACTTTAAAGTAAGATTGATAATTGCTTATAAGGTCACGGTTATATGATTGCAGGTTGACTGGGATTGGTTTGCCATTGTTATAATTACAGTAAGATTTACTGGCTGCCACAGGTTTAGCGGCATAGTCAATCTGTACAGCGCCTCTTAGAAAGCAGCTGTTGGTATTGATTTCTACTTCATATACGCCTGCGGAAGTCACGTTGTAAGTCGCGGCATTTTCACCGGTAAGCGCAGTTCCGTTCCGGAACCACTGGTAAGTGGCGCCTGGGATTTCTGCATTAAGCATTAGGGACGTGTCTTCACATAAAGCATTGTTCTGGGCGATCAGCCGGTCTGGGCCGAGATCTTTTTTACCGACGAAGCTTCCTGCTTTTAGAAATACCGCGGAATCATAAAAGCCATTACCTTGGTCTGCAATAACCAGTTTTATATGATACTTAACCCCCGGTATTACCTCTGTAGCAGCAGTAAGGATCTTGGTTTGCCCATTAAAGTTTGTTGGACTTTCTGGTTGATTATACTGCCCGAAATAGGCTTCATTTACGGCAGAACAAATATTGCTGCCAGATCCTCTGACGGTGTTTGAGCGGATGGGAGTATCGGTGCCGGGGATTACAGCTAAGTTTCGGTAAGGATTTGCCGTGCCTGCCTCTTTTATCAGAAAGGCAAAACCGTCGGTATATTTACATTGTGATGGTGACCCATTAACTAAATATTGTTCGGAAGCAAAAAGATAATCAAAACTTACACGGTTGGTATTGTTTACGGTAAAATCGAATTCGAGGATGGTCGCATTGTAGGTGTTCTGAATATCCAGACTGTTTTCTAGATCGGTATCACCTGCCCAAGAGGGATCGGATGAAGAGATGATATTGTTGTTCGGTCCGATGGCTTGTGTAAGGCTTCCGGTGGTGAGAAGTATGCCTTCATCCATCTCAAAATCACTGCCGTTTCGGTTGTAATATCCAAAACTTTTATCACCATCCGCGAAGGTGAAGCCCTTTGCCGACACATTTTCAACTTCAATGCAACTCGTGCTCTGGTTTCCGAAGAAGATTTGCTTCACCAGTTGCTCAGCATTATACGTACTGCTGTCTACGGAAATATACTGGGCCTTTGCAGTGAAAAAAAGAGATAATAAAATACAGACGAATGATGTTCTGATGAAATTCATAACCGAAATATGGGAGTGCAAAATTACACCTTTAATGTCAAAAAAAATCTCCCTCAAAAATTTTGAGAGAGATTTCTAAATCTTTTATAGAAATTGATTAAGTAAGGCTTACTCTTACGAAACCTACCACTTTAAGGTCGGCGCTTACAGATTTCACATAATCTGCTACGGAAAGTCCGCTGTCCTTGATGAATTGCTGGTGTACCAGGGTGTTGTCTTTGTAGAACTTCTGCATCTTACCTTTTAGGATGTTATCGATGATGTTTGCAGGCTTGCCTTCTTTTGTAAGGATGTCTCTCTCGATATCAAGCTCTCTGTCGATGGTTTCCTGAGATACTTTGGTTTCATCAAGCGCGATGGGGTTCATTGCCGCCACTTGCATAGAAACTGCTTTTGCCGCTTCGGCAGCACCATCTACATCAGCAGAAAGTGAGGTGATAGCCGCGATTTTGTTACCAGCGTGGATGTAAGCACCTAGGAAAGGTCCTTCGATGGTTTCGAAGCTTCCGATCTCAATTTTTTCACCGATTACACCCGTTTGCTCAATAAGTTTGTCTGCAACGGTAGTTCCGTTGAAATCTGTAGCTAAAAATTCTTCTTTGGTTTTACCTACCGCAAGTTCTGCAAGTTCGTGTGCTAACTTCACGAAATCTTCGTTTTTCGCTACGAAATCGGTTTCACAGTTCAGCGCGATGATGGCGCCTTTGGTAGCGTCGCTGCTAACTTTAGCGATTACAGCACCCTCGGTAGACTCTCTGTCAGCTCTGTTCGCAGCTACTTTCTGTCCTTTTTTTCTAAGGATTTCAATCGCTTTGTCGAAATCTCCTTCGGCTTCTACCAATGCTTTTTTGCAGTCCATCATACCTGCACCTGTAATGTTTCTTAATTTAGCTACGTCTGCAGCACCCGGTGTATACATAAATTTGTTTTTTTATTAAGATTTGTCTTATTTTAGCTTAGTTTTAAAGCGTGGCAAAGATAATAAATTCCGTACAAACTAAAAAGAACAATTCTTCGTTATAGGTAAAATTTAAAGTCTTAAAAATCATGTCATTGATGAAAAAATATCTTTATTTTCTACTTTTTTTTGTGTCTTTTCCAATCTTCGGCCAATCGAAATATACCGCAGCGCAAGTAGAAAAAAGCACCAACCCACAGGTGATCGCGAATTTCATTAAAAACAATCCCTATCATCCCAAAACACCCGAATTCAAAAGGAAGCTGGTAGCGGTCATTAATAACGATAAAGCCCCCGCTGCCAAAGCTTCGGCAGCAAAACCGACCGTAAAACCCATCAGTACCGAAAAATTAAAAACCGCTGTAAAAAAAGATGTGGCTAAAGATGGCGTGAATGATAAGAACAAACGTACCGCCGAACTGCTTACGCATCTGTTCAACAGCGACCCGTCAAACAAGGAGGCCTATGTGCAGATCGTGAACCAGTCGAAATGTAATCTGATCGTAAAAATCAGCGGTAAAAAATTCTATAACCTCGATGTGCCGGCTAAAAACCAGAATTATATTTTGGTGGACAAAGGCAATTATACCCTCACCACCTCAGTTTGTGATGCAAAGTACTCTTCAGCAAAAAATATCAATAAGGATATTGTGGTAACACTTAACGGTCCGAAGTAGCACCTGTTTTGAATACATGGAAATCCTTTGTAGTCGCTAAATATTGTTCAGAATATACCCGTGGCGCCTCTTCTATGATGAAATGTTCAGTGACAGGTTCGGTAGCGGTAAAGCCAAATTCCAGCACAGCTCTTTTTGCCTCCGATTCTTTACGCCCGAAAATCACGATTTTCCGTTGAAGGAATAAGCGGTTTGCTTGGCAATGATCAATGAATTCTGTAACCGAAGCATACGGGATTATAACGGAGAACAGCCCACGAGTGGACAAGTTTTCAGTCACTCCGCCAATCAAGTCGGTAAAGGTAAGTTCACGCTGCTGGCGCGCTAAAGCATCTTTTTCCGAGGGATTACTTTCAAAATAAGGCGGGTTGGAGATAATCAGGTCGAATTTTTGCTCCGTTTTAAATGTCTTAAAATCAGTATTCATCGCTTGAAGCCTGTTAGTGAATGAGGAGTTGCCGAAATTTTCGGTTGCAAGTATCACCGCTTCCGGATTGATGTCTATAGCCAAAATATTTGCTGACAAACACCGTTGTGCGATCATTAAAGAGATTAAACCGGTGCCTGTGCCAACTTCAAGGATGTTTTTTTGGGCTTGTTCGGTAATTCCACAAAGGGCACCCAGCAAAACACCATCCGTTCCCACACGAAATACCGCTGTATGTTGTTGCAGCACAAACTGCCGGAATACAAATGGCTTCATTGCTAAAGATTTGTCGGCAGATGGATGGTGAATTTCGTGCCTTTCCCAACTTCCGATTCTACATGGATTTCGCCTTTGTAATCTTCTACCATTTTTCTTACCATGCTAAGTCCCAGGCCGGTACCGCTGGTTTTTGAGGTGAAATTGGGTTCGAAAATACGGTTGTAGAGTTCTTCGGGGATACCGGTGCCGTTATCTTCTACGGTGATGATGACACGTTTTTGGTGTTGTTCTGTATCGACATTAATGATGCTCTCGCGCTCATCACTTACCGCTTGGCGTGCATTGGCAACCAGGTTGGTAACGATACGCGACAAGTATGTTTTATCCATTTCCATCATGATGAACGATTTGTTCGAATGGAAATAGATGCTGTCATCACTGAAGACATTGATGATTTTTTTAATCTCTTTATTCAGGTCGAATATTTCATTGTTTTTCTCCGGCAACTGTGCGAATTGCGAGAACGCGCTGGCGACCGTCGCGACCAGATCTATTTGATCGACGATGGTTTTGCTCATGGTTTTTACCTTTTCACGAATCGTAGGATCTTCGGGATCGAATTTTCTTTCAAAATTTTGAATCGTGAGCTTCATTGGCGTCAGCGGATTTTTTACTTCATGGGCCACCTGTTTTGCCATTTCACGCCAAGCCTGTTCCTTTTCCTGGAAACTCAGGCGTTCTTTCTGCTCTTTTATCTGCAGAATCATTTTATTGTAAGCTTTCACCAACTGGTTTAATTCATCGTTCTGATAGTAGCGGATGGGCTCCGGATCTTTCTCAAACAGCGTGATGCGGTTGATCATATCAGAAAATTTGGTCACTGCTTTGGTGAGATTGTTTGATATGATCCAACTGAGCCAAACTGCCAGCGCAATAATCAGCAGATTTACAATGATGATGTAGTTTACATATTTATTGAAAACGCTGAAGTAAGAACTGTCGTTATGATAGAACGGGAAATATACCACCGCCACCGGCTGCAGCATGTTGTTTTTTAAAATAGTATAGGATGAAGTGACGTTGGCGCCAATTTTCTTGTCGTATGTTTGGATGTCTACCCGGCCTTCTTTCGTAAGGACTCGGTTCAGGACTTCGATGGGCAGTTTTTTCTGGGCGATTAAGTTAAAATCTTTGTTCGATATCAGATATTCGCCTTTCAAATCGTAGATGATGATATCCTGGTTATTGATATCAGCGATTTCAAAAATGTCATTTGCCAGGACGGTAGGTAAATCTTTAGAATCTACCTGTACATGACTCACGGCATAATCCAACGCCGACATCAGCGACTCGGATTTTTTCTGAAGGTCCGTGCGGCTCTGTTCCACCGCATTGTTCCGCAGGATGAAATAAGAAAGAGTAGAGGAACTGGCGATGCTCAGCAGGCAAATCAGCAAAAAGCCCCAAAAGACTTTGTTCCGCAGACTGTACCCTTTATATTTAGAGAATGGCATTTCTTTTCATAAGTTTCGTTACATATTTCCCAATAATGTCGAATTCCAGATTTACAATATCGCCAGTCTGTATGTTTTTCATATTGGTAAATTCCCACGTATAAGGAATGATGGCTACCGAAAAACTACCGTTTCCGCTTTCTGCAACTGTAAGGCTGATTCCGTTTACTGTGATGGATCCTTGTGAGACGGTTGCAAAATCCTGGGTTTCATTGTAAGTGATGGTTACAAAGAAACTTCCGTTCCGGTCTTCAATAGCGCTTACTGTTCCTGTAGTATCGACATGGCCCTGCACGATATGCCCGTCCAGCCTTCCGTCAAACTTCAAACAGCGTTCCAAATTAACTTCCGTACCTTCTTTCCAGTATCCGAGGTTGGTCTTTTCCAGGGTTTCGGCGATGGCCGTAACCCGGTAGGTGTTGTCGGAAATCTCTACCACCGTCAGGCAACAGCCGTTGTGGGCCACGCTTTGGTCGATCTTTAGTTCTTCAGTAAAAGGAGAGGAGAGGGTGAAATGTATATTTTCGCCTTGCTCTGTAATGTTTTTTACAAGGCCGGTCGCTTCAATAATTCCGGTGAACATAATGTTGGGTTTAAAACACGGGTTTTTAATAATGAACAGTAATTGATAATAGTTGTTACTAATTTTATAAATTTGTGAAATACTATTAAACCTCAAAGATAATTATAAAAATGAGTTTCAAGCACCAAAAAGTGAGAGTAGGCATTTCCATAGGAGATTTTAACGGCATCGGGCCGGAGGTTATTATGAAAGCGCTGAAAGACAAGTCGGTGACCGATTTTTTCACACCGGTTATTTTTGGTTCAGGGAAACTTTTTACCTATCAGAAGAATATTTTCAAGCTACAGCTTACTTTCAATTACATCAATGAGGCTTCACAGGCACAACCCGATAAAATAAACATGGTAAACCTTACAAAGGAGAATGCCACTGTTGAATTGGGTAAACCTACGGAAGAATCTACCCGAATGGCCATCGACTCGTTGGAGGCTGCTACCAATGCCCTTTTAAATGGCGATGTAGATGTGCTGGTGACCGCGCCCATCAATAAAGATGAGATGATGAAGCTGGGTTTCGCCCACGCTGGCCATACTGGTTATCTTGAAGAGAAATTCCAGAAGAAAGGGCTGATGTTTTTGATCACAGAAAACCTGAAAGTAGCCGTATCCACGCACCATATCCCAATTGCTGAGGTCGCACAGAATATTTCGAAAGAGAAAATAAAGAAACAGATCAAAATGCTTAATCAATGCCTGATTGAGGATTTTCAGATTCAGAAGCCTAAAATTGCCGTTTTGGGGCTTAACCCACATGCAGGTGATGGCGGGGTCATCGGGCGCGAAGAAATCGAGGTCATCACTCCGGCCATTCAGGAAGCTTTTAATAATGGCGTGTTGGCGTTTGGCCCATATCCTGCCGACAGTTTCTTTCAGCCTGGGAAATATGGCAAATTCGATGCGGTTTTAGCGATGTATCACGATCAGGGACTCGCGCCGTTCAAGACTTTGGCTTATGATGAGGGGGTGAATTACACTGCGGGGCTGCCCTTCATCCGCACCTCACCCGATCATGGTGTGGCTTACGACATCGCTGGTAAAAACATCGCGGATGAGCAAAGTTTTAGTGAAGCCCTTTTTGCCGCCGTGAAAATATTTAAGCACCGAACGGAATATAATGACCTGATGAATAACCGCCTCCGGCCGCGCCGTTCTTCGGCCAATAACGGTGTGGATGAGGATTTGCCGGAAGAAACAACGCACTGATAGCATAAAAATAACCAGGTGACGCGTTGTTTTTCTAAAATTATTTGTAATATTAAAAAAAATGCATATTTTTGCACACTCATTTTATGGACAAGTTAAGAAACTACGACATCGTGTTTTCTGGACAGAAAAACGGCAGACACGAATTCCAGTTTGAGATAAATAAAGCGTTCTTTCAACTTTTCGATACAGAACAGGAATTTTCAGCACCGGAAATTGTGGCAGATATCATCATGGATAAGCATACCACGTTTCTGGAGTTCGATATCAGGACAGCAGGTGCCGTGAATTTGGTCTGCGACCTTACCGCCGACGATTTTCGTTATGAAGTTGAAAATGATCTTCGCGTACTGGTGAAATTCGGTGAAGCGTATGATGACAGCGAAGAGGAGGTGATTACCATTCCGGCCGCGGATCATGCCTTTAACATCGCACAGCTAATATATGAAAGTGTGGTGCTGGCCATTCCGATGAAAAAGATCTCGCCCGATGTATCAGCGGAAGATCTAGAGGTTCTGGAGCGGTATAGCCCGAAAGAAACAGAAGAAGAACAGCCTGTGGATCCACGGTGGGAAGCATTGAAGAAATTAAAAGATAAAAATTAAATAGTTTAAAATGATGAGCTTGAGCAATCAAATCCTCATCGCTCATCAAACAAAATTATAAGAAAATGGCACATCCAAAGAGAAGACAATCGTCAACAAGAAGAGATAAGCGAAGAACCCATTACAAAGCAGAGGTTCCTCAATTAGCAAAAGATGCAACTTCCGGTGAAATGCACCTATACCACAGAGCGCACTGGCATGAAGGTAAACTTTATTACAGAGGTAAGGTTGTAATGGAGAAAACAGTAGAGACCACTGAAGAAAACTAAGAAAATATTTTCTAAGGAAAATACTTCATTTTTATACAAAAACCACTCAGATTTTTCAATTTTGAGTGGTTTTTTGTTGGTTTTTAATCATTTTTAGTATCTTTGACATAACAATCAAACAATCCCATTATGGACATTAAAGACATCCAGAATCTAATTAAATTCGTCTCTCGAGCTGAAGTCTCTGAAGTAAAATACAAAACCAAAGACTTTGAAATCACCATCAAAACACCATTGGGCGGCAGCGAGATGAGCTATATGCCACAGCCGGCCGTTTACCACACTGCGCCACAAGCACCGCAACCAACACAGGCACCAGCCGCGGCACCTGCACAAACTTCTGTAGCAGATCCTGCTTCTGATGACAGCAACTATGTAACCATTAAATCTCCCATGATTGGTACATTCTACAGAAAGCCAGCGCCTGATAAAGATGTTTTCGTAAATGTAGGGGATGAGGTATCTGTGGGTAAGGTTGTCTGCGTAATAGAAGCGATGAAACTGTTCAACCAGATAGAATCTGAAGTTTCCGGTAAGATCGTTAAAATCCTAGTTGATGACGCAACGCCGGTAGAGTACGACCAGCCTTTATTCCTTGTAGATCCATCTTAATTATTAGATAGTAGATGTTAGACTTTAGATGTTAGATTATTCTTTCATCACAACATTACCTAATTTTCAAATTATCTAATTTTCAAACCAAAAAAGATGTTCAAAAAAATATTGATTGCCAACAGAGGCGAGATTGCCATGCGAATCCTTCGCACCTGCAAAGAAATGGGGATTAAAACCGTTGCGGTGTATTCCACTGCAGACAAAGACAGTCTCCATGTAAGATTTGCGGATGAAGCCGTGTGCATCGGCCCACCGATGAGCAAAGATTCGTACCTTAAGATTTCAAACATCATCGCTGCGGCTGAGATTACCAACGCGGATGCGATCCACCCAGGTTACGGCTTCCTTTCAGAAAACTCTAACTTTTCAAGAATCTGCCAGGAAAACGGCATCAAATTTATCGGCGCAACACCCGAGCAGATCGACCGTATGGGCGATAAAGCCAATGCAAAAGCCACGATGAAAGAGGCGGGAGTGCCATGCGTGCCCGGTTCTGACGGATTGATCGATTCTTACGAAACCGCTGCGAAACTTGCTGAAGAAATGGGTTATCCTGTGATGATCAAAGCTACCGCAGGTGGTGGTGGAAAAGGAATGCGCGCAGTCTGGAAGGCCGAAGACCTGCACGAACACTGGGATTCTGCGGTACAGGAAGCTACAGCAGCCTTCGGAAACGGCGGTATGTATATGGAAAAACTCATCGTAGAGCCACGCCACATCGAAATTCAGATCGCTGGTGACCAATACGGAAAAGCCTGTCATCTCTCAGAAAGAGACTGTTCCGTGCAAAGAAGAAACCAGAAATTAACGGAAGAAACGCCGTCGCCTTTTATGACCGATGAACTTCGTGAAAAAATGGGTGCTGCAGCTGTGAAAGCCGCAGAATACATTAAATATGAAGGCGTTGGGACCATCGAATTCCTCGTGGACAAAGACCGTAACTTCTATTTCATGGAAATGAACACGCGGATCCAAGTAGAGCACCCGATCACAGAGCAGGTGGTAGATTATGACCTGATTCGCGAGCAGATCCTGCTTGCTTCGGGCAGCCCGATTTCCGGAAAGAACTATTATCCGAAACTTCATTCAATTGAATGCAGAATCAACGCTGAGGATCCGTACAACGATTTCCGGCCATCACCAGGCAAGATTACCGGCCTGAACATCCCGGGGGGTCACGGAATTCGCGTAGATACGCATGTGTATTCAGGATATTCAATTCCTTCGAACTATGATTCCATGATCGCGAAGCTTATTACCACGGCTCAGACGCGTGAGGAAGCCATCGCAAAGATGCGCCGCGCGCTGGAGGAATTCTATATCGAAGGTGTGAAGACCACGATCCCGTTCCACCGACAGCTGATGGAAGACGAGGATTATCTTGCGGGTAACTACACTACGAAATTTATGGAAGATTTCAAAATGGACAAACGTTTTGAGAATAATTAATAGTATTCGTTTTAAAAATTAGGAACACCAGCACCATTTTGCTGGTGTTTTTTATTGAAATACGTGAATACGTTTGGCGGATCTTTTGAAATCAGTATTTTTGTAGAAATCATTGGGTTATGGAAAATATCATTATCATCCCCGAAACCGAGAAGCAGTCTTCCGTGATCAAAGCATTCTTGAAGGAGATGAAAATCCGCTTCGAAACGCAACCGGACGATGCTGAAATGACGAAAGAAGAATTTTTTAATAAAGTAAAAGAATCTAAAGAAGCAGTTCGCGATGGGAAAGTGAAGACTTTGACACCAGAACTTAAGGATAAACTTTTCAGAAGTGTGTTGTGAAATATATCATCAAAATTTCAGAACAAGCTGAAAAAGATATCTTAAAGCTTGAAAAGTCCGGTGAAAAAGCTGCGCTCAAAAAACTATTGTCGATCATTAAAGAATTGGAAAGCAATCCTACTGTTGGTATTGGCAAGCCGGAGAGGTTAAAACATTTTGAAGAAATAACTTATTCCAGACGAATTTCGGCTAAGCACCGACATGTCTATGAAATACAGGAACTTCAAGTCGTGGTAATTCTTATTTCTGCCTACGGGCACTATAACGATAAATAATCTACCCATTTAATTTAAATACATCTTAAAACAAAATAATGAACGCAACACGCAACACCTCAAATTACCATATCGAGCTGGAAGATAAGTACGGCGCACACAATTATCATCCGCTTCCGGTAGTTCTAGACCGTGGTGAAGGCGTTTTTGTATGGGATGTAGAAGGCAAACGATACTACGATTTTCTTTCGGCCTATTCCGCGGTGAATCAGGGTCATTCTCATCCTAAGATCGTGAAAGCGCTTACAGAACAGGCTCAGAAGCTGGCTTTGACTTCCCGTGCTTTCCACAATTCCAAATTGGGCGAATACGAAGAAAAAGTAACCAAACGCTTTGGTTTTGATAAAGTTTTACCAATGAATTCCGGCGCGGAAGCTGTGGAAACCGCGGTAAAACTAGCCCGCAAATGGAGTTATGAAGTAAAAGGCATCCAGGAGAACGCTGCAAAGATCATTGTGTGTGAAAACAATTTCCACGGGCGTACCACAACGATTGTTTCATTCTCCAACGATCCTGACGCCAGCAAAAATTACGGTCCTTTCACGCCAGGATTTGTAAAGATTCCTTATAATGACCTCGGCGCGCTGGAAGAAGTTTTGAAGAATGACGCTCAGAATATCGCGGCATTTTTAGTGGAACCCATTCAAGGAGAGGCAGGCGTTTATGTGCCCGATGAAGGTTTTCTGAAAAAAGCGGCTGAACTTTGCAAGCAGCACAATGTTTTATTTATCGCTGATGAGGTGCAGACCGGCATCGCGCGTACCGGTAAAATGATTGCCTGTAACCATGAGGATGTGCAGCCGGACATTTTGGTATTGGGAAAAGCGTTATCAGGTGGAATGTATCCTGTGTCGGCCGTTTTCGCCAATAATGACATCATGAACGTCATCAAGCCGGGGCAGCATGGCTCTACTTTTGGCGGGAACCCTCTCGCTTGTGCTGTGGCAACCGCAGCTCTGGACGTGGTGGAAGAAGAGAATCTGGCGGAAAGAGCAGAGAAACTGGGTAACATCTTCCGTACGGAGATTGAGAAACTCATTGAGAAAACCGATCTGATCAGTGGAGTCCGCGGTAAAGGCTTGCTGAATGCAATTTTAATCAACGACACCCCTGAAAGCACCACCGCCTGGGACTTATGTCTGGCGCTGAAAGAGAACGGCCTGCTCGCCAAGCCTACCCACGGCAATATCATCCGACTGGCGCCGCCATTGGTCATCACCGAAGAGCAGATAATGGAGTGTGTTGATATCATCCGAAAAACGGTAATCGAATTCAGGAAGTAGCATTTTCTGCTATTTTTTGATAGAATGTTAGATAATTGCTGGACATCACTTTGTAATCAAATTGTTTTGTCCAGTTTTTTATTTCAGGTACCAGATCCTCTTTATTTTTGTGGAAGCTGCTTACCTTTTCTGTATAAAATGCGGCCATTTTTTCAGCTTCGAAATCTTCAAAATAATATGCGTAGTCACCGCCGATTTCCGGTAAACTTGTAAAGGTAGAAAGAAAGACGGGTTTCCCAAGCGACATGGCTTCAATAGGCGGAATCCCGAATCCTTCAGCCGTACTGGGATGGCACAGCGCTTCGCAATGCTGTATGAGCGCGTATTTCTCTTCCTCGCTGATGTTCTTCAGGATGTGGACGCGGTCCTCAAGTTGCAGTTCTTTAATTCGGTTTTTTACTTCCGAGGCGTAGGGTTCTCTTTCCTCCGAGGCGATCATCACCAGGTCCCGGTCCAAGAACGGTAGCATTTCGATCAGCCTCAGTTGGTTTTTTTTCTCGAAGAGCACACCGATGTTCAAAATGTAGTTTCTGTCTGCGAAGTTGTTGAATTTCCCTAACTTATATCCGCGGTTTTCTGGGAGTTGTAGCCCGTTATGAATGACTTCAATTCCTTTGAGTTTCTTTAAAGGAAACAGATGTCGGTTAGCCTCAAAATCTTTTTTCACAAAATGTGAAATACAAATGATGTAATCCGCATATTCCAGGTTTTGCCTCACTGCGGACAGCAATTTTTTCTTTTTATTGTCCGGCAGGTTTTCATGCAGGAAATTAAGGTCATGCAATGTTACGACTTTAAGCGACTTCCTGTAATTTTTCTTGAAATAAGAAGACGCCTGATGACTTACATGGATGATCTGAAAGTCTTTGCTGAAGTTTTCATAAAATTTATGCCGTCTCTTCCATTCCTTTTTTGCTTTTAAAGGAAAACCAACCGAAGAGAATTTGCCGAAATAAGTAATGCTGAAAGGGTGGGCGCTTTCCTCGATCCCGCGCGCAAGATTCCTGAACACGTTGGCAATGCCCGAAAATGGTCTCCGAAGCCGCTCCAGATCAATCAGTATTTTTACACTCATTTACTTTATTTATGATAGCTGTTATTTTCAGAACTTTTTCGTGGCAAATATAATCCGAAATTGTGTTTAAACATTACCCCGACTACAAATAGCCCGTATTTTGGCGGTCGTTGATTAAATTTACGGGTTATAGTGTTGGATATTTCTGTATTTTTGGCGAAATCTATCAAGATGCCTAAGAAGTATTTATTTTTTGTTTCGCTTCCTTACAGTTATTCAATCCTTCGGCCTTTGCAAGAGGAGATCTGGAAGAACGGTGATGAAGTTGCGTGGTTTATCGAAGAGCCATGCGATGTTTTACTCACGAAGCAGGAAAAACAACTCAGCACCATACAACAAGTGATTGATTATAATCCGATTGCTGTTTTTGCGCCGGGAAATCATGTGTACGATTTTTTCCCGGGGGTAAAGGTGCAGGTCTTTCATGGCTACGCGATGAAAAAAAGAATCGAAAGGATAGACGACCATTTCACCATTCGTGGCTGGTTTGATATTTACTGTACCCAAGGGCCAAGCAGCACTGCTTACTTCCAGAAACTATCCCAAGAGAAAGGTTTCTTCAAGATTTATGAAACCGGTTGGTGTAAGGTAGATCCTTTTTTTAAAGTAGCTCCCGGCGCACCTGGGAATCCGCGTCCGCTGGTTTTATATTCGCCGACTTTCACGAAAGATATTTCGTCGGCAGACAAGTTGTATGATACACTCCGCGGGTTAATGGCTACAAAGCCATGGGACTGGCTCATCACTTTCCACCCAAAACTGGATGATCCTGCGTTGATAGCGGAGTATAGATCCTTGGCAGAGGAATTCCCGCATGTGAACTTCCAAAGGTTTAATGATGGTTTGGAGACACTGAGGAAGATAGATGTGATGTTATGCGACAGCTCATCCATCATTATTGAAGCCATGCTGCTGGATAAACCGGTGGTGACGTACAGGAACACGCATCCGGGTAAGCATTTGATAGATGTAAACGATAAGGATGCGATCGGCGAAGCGCTTGAGAGAGCCTTGCAAAGACCACAAGAGCTGATGGACGAGATTCATCAATATACGCTGCATCATGAGGCGCACCGCGATGGCCAAAATTCGCGGCGTGTACTTCAGGCGGTGGATGATTTTATTGAAAATTACCAAGGGAAACTGAAACCAAAACCACTGAATCTGGTCCGTAAGTTAAAAATACGCTGGAAGGTGAAATATTTAAGATTTAACTTCCTATAAAAATCTATGGATAAAAAAATAGCCATCGTTGTTCAGAGATATGGGTTAGAAGTTAATGGCGGGGCCGAGTTCCATGCCCGCATCTTGGCTGAACAGCTTGTGAAGAGATATTCGGTGGAAGTCCTAAGCTCTACTGCGCTGGATTATCATGGCTGGGATAATTATTACCCGGAAGGTCCAGATTTGGTGAATGGCATTGCCGTACGCCGCTTCCGCACCTTCAAGCAAAGAAAAAAAACCACACGCCAGGCGAGACGCGCTATCTATAAAAAGAAGAAATATTTCAAGATCTTAAAATTTCTTGGTGTATTCAATAGGGTAGACAAAGCCTTTAGGATCTCTAAGGTAACCCAACAGCATATTGATAAGTGGCTAATCGGCCAAGGCCCTTACGTCCCAGATTTGATTGAATACATTTCTGAGAACAAGAACCGTTTCGATGTATTTATCTTTTTCACCTATCTATATTATCCTACAGTTGTCGGGATGCCTATTGTGGCTGAAAAATCTATTTTCGTGCCTACTGCCCACGATGAGCCGATACTTTATACAAAGCCATATGAGAACATATTTTCCCTGCCTACATTCATCATGTATAATACCGAGTGCGAGAGGTCGCTGGTGGAGAAGCATTTCAAAACTTCAGAAAACGTTGATGTAGCCGGCCTGGGCATTACTCCGTATGCCGGAAAGTTTGAAAAACTGCCCGAAAACTTGACATCAAAGAAATATTTTATATACATCGGTAGGATAGACCTGGCTAAAGGATGCGATAAAATGATTCATTATTTCTTGCAGTTCAAAAAATCGAATCCTCAGTACAATGATTATAAGCTGGTGGTGGTAGGGAAAAATTACATGAAAAAGACCTATCACGACAGTTCTGTCTTTTATACAGGATTTGTGAGTGAAGAACTGAAGCACACGTACCTGTACCATGCCTTGGCGATGATCATGCCTTCGTATTATGAAAGCCTTTCGCTGGTGACGTTGGAAGCCATGGCCGCAGGTGTTCCGGTAATTGTTAACAGATCGTGTGCGGTACTTTATGATCATATCGTGAAAAGTAATACAGGGGCTTCTTTCGATGATCAGCAAACCTTCACCTCAAGTTTACAGAAGTATATAGATCTCTCGGAAGACGATCACCAGAAAGAAAAGTTAAGAGCCCAAAAGTATGTTACCGATAATTTTGACTGGAAGACGGTCTTAGCGAAGTTTGATCGTGCTGTGGATATGATTGTGACCGCAAAAAAAGAAATCTGAAGGCGGTAACCGCTATTTCCTTTCGTAATCGTCCTCTATGCGTACGATGTCATCTTCGCCAAAATAGGTTCCGGTTTGTACTTCTATAAAAACAAGTGGCTTATCAGATAAATTCATGATCCGGTGTTTTGCACCCAGCGGGATGTATATGCTCTCACCATATTTCAAATGATGTTCTGCGCCATCCAAAACCACCACTGCTGTTCCCTCGACGATCGTCCAGAATTCCTGTCGCTGATGATGATACTGATATGAAAGTCTTTGCCCGGGGTTTACTTCAATCCTTTTCAGTTTATACTGTGGTTCATCTTCCAAAACATAATATTTTCCCCACGGTCTCTCTCCTACTTCTAACATGATAATTCGTTTTATTACTGGATGTTTTTAAAATACTTTTTTAATACCAAAAGCGAAATTAAACTTTCTGCATTTTTGTTGTCAAATTGTTTACGGTATTCTTGTGCATTTTCTATAATATTTCTGCATTCATTTTCGTGATCAAGGTAGTAATGAAGTCTCTCTTCCAGATTAGTATAATCTTCGTTGATGCAGATAAAGTGTTCGTTTGGTACTAAGGTTCCCTCCATATACCAGGTCTCCATCTTCAAAGGAGGGGAAATAGCGATGGAATTTGATGACATGATCCATTTTAAGTTACTTGCAACATCATTTCCCTCCAGGCTCAGAATAAATTTATATTTCAGGTGCTCTTCTATACTGATCTTTGGTTTCAGCATCTGCGGATTTCCACCATTTTTATTGATCTGTCCTAAATCACATAAAGGATGGTTAAAATACTGCTCATAGAATTTGATGCGGTGCTTTTGATGAACAGCCGCCCTGCCAACCATTAGATTCTTCTTTGCGGAGAATTTTAAGGAATCCCGTACAGAGATGAAATGTCGCACCTTATTCAAATTCATCAGGATGTTATTCGCGTTATCCCCGTGAATGGGCCGGCTCTTGGTTATCGTCGGGATGTCTAGAATGGTATTCACATCACCAAAGGCAAAATCAATTAAATTGTCTTTTGGGAAGTATCTGGCAAATTCAAATGTGTCGAAATAATAAACTTTCTTGCTCCGAGGATTCAGTAAATCTTCTATTTTTGTACCATTCCGTACGGTTTTAACTTTACTGTCTATTTTATTGTAATAATCAACTCTTGCTTCGGCCTTTTTGATGTCATTGCTAGAAAGGGCTTTATAAAGCTCCTCTATTTTCTTTTCTGCCGTTTTTACAGGTATAAACCCCCGCGAGTACCCTTTTAAATAAAATGAAAATTTATTTTCTTTAACGACCTTTGTCATATCCCATATAAAGCGCCAAATATACTACAATCCACCTATTTTACTTAAATTTGCACCTTAAATTTTTTAGTAAAATGAGCAAAGTAAGAGTGCGTTTCGCGCCAAGCCCTACAGGGCCTTTACATTTAGGTGGAGTAAGAACCGCGCTGTACGATTATCTTTTCGCCAAAAACCAAGGCGGGGATTTCGTCTTAAGGATAGAAGATACCGACACCGCACGTTATGTGGAAGGTGCCGAAGATTACATCATGGAAGCGCTGCAATGGTGTGGTATAGTGCCCGATGAAAGCCCGAAACACGGGGGCAAATACGGCCCTTACCGCCAATCCGAACGCCGCGGGATCTACGACCGGCATCTGAAAGAAATACTGAAAACCGACTACGCATATCTGGCCTTCGACACTCCGGAAGAACTTGATGAGATCAGAAAAGAATTTGAGCTCAGCGGAGAGGTGTTTGCTTATAATTATCTTACTAGAACCCGTCTTAAAAATTCCCTTACCCTCTCACCACAGGAAGTTCAGCAGTTGATTGATGATAAAGTGCCCTACGTGGTACGCTTCAAGATGCCGGTTGACCGTGTCCTGAACCTCGAAGATATCATCCGCGGGAAATTCTCGGTAAACACCAACACACTTGACGATAAGGTTTTGGTAAAAAACGATGGTATGCCCACTTACCATTTTGCCAACATTATTGATGACCATGAGATGGAGATTTCACACGTCATCCGTGGTGAAGAATGGTTGCCTTCACTAGGGCTTCATTATCTTCTGTACGAAGCTATGGGTTGGCAACGGCCGCAGTTCGCACACCTTTCACTCATATTAAAGCCCGAAGGTAAAGGGAAACTCAGCAAGCGGGATGGTGATAAATTCGGGTTCCCCGTATTTCCGCTAAATTTCAAGGATCCAGAAACCGGCCATGTTTCCAAAGGGTACCGTGAAGATGGCTATCTGCCCGAAGCGTTCATCAATATGGTCGCACTGTTGGGGTGGAGTCCTGCCAACGACCGAGAAATACTGTCTCTCGAAGAAATGGTAGCAGAGTTCGACCTCAATAAAGTACATAAAGCCGGCGCACGTTTCAATAAGGAAAAAGCAGAATGGTTTAACCATGAATACCTGAAACTGAAGTCTGATGAACAGATCCTGCACTTATTGCAACAGGTTCGCGATTTGGATCTCGAAGGTCAGTCCGATGAAAAGCTGCTGAAAGTAATCAGCCTTATGAAAGAGCGCGCTACCTTTGTGAAAGATATTTACAATGAAGGCAGATTCTTCTTTGAAAAACCGGCTGTCTACGATGAAAAAGCCGTGAAAAAAGCCTGGAATGATGCAGCTGTAGAAAATATGAGCGCTTTGGCAAACCATTTAGAAAGCATGTCAGCCTTTGATCCCGATAGCATCCGCGCCGCGGTACATGAGTTTGCAGAACAGCGTGGGCTGGGCATGGGAATGGTGATGATGCCGCTGCGTCTGGCACTGGTGGGTGAACTGAAAGGGCCTGATGTGCCGGATATTCTTAACATCCTCGGGAAAGAAGAAAGTTTGTCACGGATAAGAAATGCAGTGGATAATATCTGATGATTCCGTATATTTTGCTAAATTTGAAGGCTAAAGCTTAACTCAACAAATGGAATATTTAAATTTTGAACTTCCGGTAAAAGAGCTGATGGATCAGTACCAAACCTGTTCGCTCGTAGGCGAAGAGAGCGGGGTGGATGTGAAACTGGCCTGCTCCCAGATCGAAGATAAAATTATAGAAAAGAAAAAGGAAATCTACGGAAACCTTACGCCGTGGCAAAGGGTTCAGCTTTCGCGCCACCCCAACCGCCCTTACGCGTTGGATTTCATCAAAGGAATTACAGATAAAGACAGCTTTCTGGAGTTGCATGGCGACCGTAATTTCGCTGATGATCCTGCTATGGTAGGTGGTTTGGCCACAATCGACGGGCAACGTGTGATGTTGATTGGTACCCAGAAAGGCAGAACAACCAAGGAGCGCCAGCTGCGCCGTTTTGGAATGAGCAATCCGGAAGGCTACCGTAAAGCGTTGCGCCTGATGAAACTTGCCGAAAAGTTTAAAATTCCAGTGATTACTTTAATAGATACCCCAGGCGCATATCCCGGCCTTGAAGCTGAAGAGCGCGGCCAGGGAGAAGCCATTGCCCGTAATATTTTTGAAATGACGATGCTTAAGACACCCATTTTTTGTTACGTTATTGGTGAAGGTGCCAGCGGTGGGGCTTTAGGTATCGGCGTGGGTAACAAAGTCTATATGCTCGAGAATACGTGGTATACCGTTATCGCACCGGAAAGCTGCTCCTCGATTCTTTGGAGAAACTGGGATCATAAAGAGGATGCTGCCAACGCGCTGAACTTGACTCCAGCAGATGCCCTTCGCGAGAAGTTTATTGATGGCATCATCGCTGAGCCGCTGGGTGGCGCACATTATGAGCCTGAGGTGGCCTATGAGAACTTGAAATGCTCCATCTTACAGAATATTAAGGCTTTTTCCGCATTTACAGGGAAAGAACTTGAGACCCAGCGTCAGGATAAATTTATCGCGATGGGCCAGTTTAAAGGCTAAAGAAATATTGATATAATAAAAGACCTGTAAACTATTTTTGTTTACAGGTCTTTTTATGTTTTGTGAGCAAAGTTTTATTCGAAAAGTTCCGTGGTATTAAGCACAGTTACCTTTCCGTCTTCACAGCGAATCGCTTCTCCCGGGAAATTCTGGATCATGTGGTAGTCATGCGTCGCCATGACCACAGCGGAATTGTTTTCAAAAGCCACTTGCTTCAGCAAGGTCATGATTTCGTTTGAAGTCTCAGGGTCAAGGTTTCCGGTGGGTTCATCGGCCAAGATCAGTTCCGGGTGGTTCAGCAGCGCGCGCGCAATGGCAATACGTTGTTGCTCACCTCCAGAAAGTTCGTGCGGCATTTTATGTTTTTTAGACTTCATCCCTACACTGCTCAGCACTTCATTAATTCGGTCATCGGTCTTGTTTTTATCATTCCAGCCGGTGGCTTCCAGTACGAAGCGCAGGTTTTTTTCTACGGTGCGGTCGGTCAGCAACTGAAAATCTTGGAAGACGATCCCGAGCTTTCTGCGAAGGTTGGGGATTTCAGAAGTGCGTAAACCTTCTAAGTTAAAACCCGCTACGGTGCCCTGCCCGCCCGACAGTGGAATATGCCCGTACAGCGTTTTCAGTAAAGAACTTTTTCCGGAGCCGGTTTTGCCGATAAGATAGCAGAAGCGCCCACGCTTGATGTTGAGGTTTACCTCGTTCAGTACGGTAAAATTCTTTTGTGCAATCTTCGCATTCTTCAGCTGAATGACATCTTGACCTTCGTGATAGGAGTGTGGCATAATGGTTTTATTAAAATAAAAATCTGCCGTGAAGCCGATTTTATAAGGGTATAGGATAACCTTTCAAAAATAGATAAAACTTTTTTCAGAACCGAAATTTTAGGAAATTTTAACAACAAAAAATGCCTGAAAATTACTTTTCAAGCACATTTTATATGATAATTTATGAGGTTATCTCTTAGCGCGTGCAGCACTAACGGTTAAACTCTTTCTGCCTTTCGCTCTTCTTGCAGCCAAGACTCTTCTTCCGTTCGGGGTGGACATTCTCTCTCTGAAACCGTGTTTGTTTCTTCTTTTTCTCTCTGATGGTTGGAAGGTTCTCTTGCTCATTGCTTATATTTTTAAGTAAAAAACTATATCTTATTTTTCAGACTGCAAAGATAACGAACTTTTTATTTTGTGCAAATTTATTTTAATAATTTTAAAATATTAATCAGCAGATTATCAGCCTTTCCGGTTTTTACCCGCCTCAGTATTTTTTCCGCCGCGTCAACGGCACTGAAAAAGCGCTATCTTTGATCCCACAAAAGTACTCTTATGTTTACGTCTGCCGAAATTATTGCTATAAAAGATTTGCTGGTCCCACAGAATAAAATTGTTATCATCACGCATTATAACCCCGATGGGGACGCCATAGGTTCTTCTTTGGGATTAAAGCACTTCCTACAGCAGAAAGGGCTGCAGCCGGAAGTCATCGTACCCAACGATTTTCCTAAATTCCTGAAATGGATGCCCGACGCCCGAAAGATCACCATCGCGGATTATAAGAGGAAACAGGCTGGCGAAGCCATTTATAATGCAGATGTAATCTTTATCCTAGATTTTAACGCCTCACACCGCAGCGGCAATCTTGTAGGCCCTTGGATTGAAAAAGCGCGTGCCACGAAAATCCTTATTGATCATCACCAGCAGCCAGACGCGTTTGATTATGTGTATTCTGATGTGAGAATTCCTGCCACTTCGCAAATGGTATATCATTTCATTCAGGCGTTGGGCGAAGAGTCTTTGGTGAATAAAAATATCGCGGAATGCCTATATACCGGCATCATGACCGATACGGGCGGCTTCCGGTTCCGTTCGACAAGCGCTACCACACATCGTATCGTGGCAGATTTAATAGAGAAAGGTGCTGATCCGGCGATGATCACATCTAATACCTGGGATACCAATACGGTGTCAAGATTGCATTTGCTGGCGCTTATCCTGGGCAGAATTGAAGTGGTAAAAGATGGTAAAGTGGCCATTCTGTGGCTGAAACGCGACGAACTGAAAGAGTTAGGCTTTCAGAAAGGGGATACGGAAGGTTTTGTGAACTACGGGCTCAGTATTATGGGAACACAGGTTTCCGCCTTTTTTATGGAAGATCTTTACGAGGATTTCATCAAGATTTCTTTCCGGTCTAAAGATGAGGTGGATGTTAACCAGTTTTCCCGTAAGTATTTCAATGGTGGCGGGCACATCAATGCGGCCGGTGGTAAATATTTTAAAAGTATAGAAGAAACCATCGAGGACTTCAAGGAAAAAATGGAAGCGGAAGAGTTTTAATTCCTAAAATACAAGTTTTTTCGGGAGGTTGTGCAAAAGTTCTGTGTTGATGATTTCTGCGCAAATCGCTGGCTTTTCCCAATGTCCGTTATGTCCACAATCCACTACATAAGATTTGATATTTGTTTTCCCTGGCAGTTTTTTCAGTAAAAGTTCAGTCTTTACCGCCGAATCATGTTTTCCTGCAATGAGCAGGATCTTGCCTTCGAAGGTGCTGATGGTTTCTGTATGGTCTTTGCGCTCCGCCATGCCTTTCACTGCGGCCAGCACGCCTTGCGTTCTGGTGGAGAGGGCTATTTCCTTGGCGAGTTCAATTTTTCCTTCAAGAATGTCTTTCTCATTCGGGTTGAAAAGATTTGGGACGCCGGCTTTCACATAATTAGGAAAGGCTTCTTTAATGATCCGTAGGCTTTTCAGGCGCTGTTCTTTCTTGTCCTCATCATCTGCCAAGAAACTCGAGAAAAAGAGCGTCATGCTTTTAAGCAAATGCGGGAATTTCTCTACCAAAGCTAAAGAAACATATCCGCCCATCGAATGTCCCAGGATGTGGAAGGGGGCAAGCTGCAGTTTATCAGTCACGTTTTTCACCTGTTCAGCCATCAGTTCCATCGGGTGTGTTTCACCGTAGGTCTTCGATTGGCCGTGACCGGGGAGATCAATTTTAATGAGTCGGAAACTTGTGGACAGGTAAGGCTCCATTTCCTCCCAAATCAGGCTGTTTTCCATAAACCCGTGTAGGAGTACCAGTGGTTCTTTTCCGTTTCCTGAGATTTCGTAATGCAGCATTTTCGTTTGATTTAAAAATAAATATCAATATAATCTACAAATCCTTCGCCATTAATTTTGTGCTGTAACCGCCAGAAATTACCTTTCCCTTCATTAAGGAAAGTGGTGTTCTTGTTACGGAGATATGTTTTCCCGTCAATACTCTGCCGAATGTCACCCATAAAATTAAGATGTTTATGCGAAACCTGTTTTATTTCGCCTTCTATGATGAGGTAATTACTGCCGGAAGTGGCTTTGCCGACAACTGTATATCGGTCTTTGCCTGATCTGTCAAAATGTACTTTGCCCGAAAAAACGGTGTTATCTGATGAGAACCTCAGTTGATGTTCGCCACTGAGGTCTGCGAACTGGTTAACGTTGTTCTTTTTCGCGATGCGTTCGTTGATTTTGCGACGTTCGGCGTTCACGCTGTCTTCCCACTTTTTATGCATGGCAAGTTCTGCGGCGGCTCGTTTTTCCTTATTGTCGCAGGAAATCAGGGATAAGGCAATAAAAAAGGCGATAAATCTCATATCTAAAAGATTTATTCAAAAGTACTTAAATTTCAGGTGAATGAAGTACCAGGGCGGGTTACATTTTTGTTTTAGAATCCATCACGATGGTTACCGGTCCGTCATTAAGTAAAGAGACCTTCATATCTGCACCGAAGATTCCGCTTTCGGTTATCAGTCCCGATGCAGCGATCTTTTCTTTAAAATATTCAAAAAGCGGCACGGCTGTAGGTGGTTTGGCGGCTTTTATAAATGATGGGCGGTTGCCTTTCTTATAGTCGGCGATCAGTGTAAACTGGCTGATACAGAGGATTTCACCGGCAACATCAAGCACGGAAAGGTTTAATTTGTCCTCCTCATCCCCGAAAATGCGTAGATTCAAGATCTTTTGTATCAGCCAGTCGGCATCTTCTTGCCGGTCGTCTTCATCAATGCCTACAAGCAAGAGCAAACCCTGTGAGATGGATCCTACAGTGATGCCATCTGTCTTTACACTTGCTTCAGAAACCCTTTGTATAACAATCTTCATGTGGTTTTTTTTAATCAAAAATTGTTAAGATGCCGCTGTAGGCATCATAATTATACCGATATGTCTTTGGTGCCATGGGCGCGACTTTAATGGGTTCGCCGGTAATCAAAATCCATTCTGCGCCATCTTGTGGGCATACGATCCGGATGTTATTCTCTACAGAAAGCGTCGTGTTGGCATCAGGGCAAATATGTGGCGCATTGCGGTCGTACACGCGGAAACCAGTAGTAGTACGCACCACGATTAATCCGCGGGTTCCCGACTGCTGTTCATTAATATATACCCATCCGTTTGTTGTTTGCAGTGGGTAATATGCGGGTAGATTCAGGTTAAGGACTACGTTGATGGGGGTCTGCGGAAAACAGCGAACGGTTTCTTCGCGTTCGCGGCAGGAGCTGATAATTAAGCCGCTGATAATGAGTGAAATTGCCAAAAACAGAACCGAAAATTTTCTTCGCATTCGAAATAAATTTATATATTTGTAAAACGAATTGAAACAGAAATCATTGTCCGGCAAATGTCGGATTATTTTTTTATACTAACATTAAATACACGAAATATGGCAAGTTATGTTACCAAAGAAGGCTTAGACAAGATGAAGGTTGAACTTGAACAGTTGGAAACAATAGAGCGACCCAAGATTACCCAACAGATTGCTGAAGCGCGTGACAAAGGCGATCTTTCTGAAAATGCAGAATATGATGCTGCTAAAGAAGCACAAGGAATGCTGGAGATGAAAATCGCCAAACTGAAAGATACCATTGCCAACTCTAAAGTTATTGATGAAAGCCAGTTGGATACCTCGAAAGTATCCATCCTTACCACCGTGCGCCTGAAAAATAACGCCACCAAGGCCGAACAGAAATTCACGCTGGTGCCAGATAACGAAAGCGACCTGAAAGCCGGAAAGATCTCTGTAAATACCCCAATTGCAAAAGGCCTTTTGGGTAAAGTGGTAGGCGAAAATGCTGAAATAGTGTTACCCAACGGTAATAAGCTTTCTTTTGAAGTATTAGAAATCTATCTTTAAATCTTATTGAAATGGGTACTGTTTTTAGCAAAATAGTGGCGGGTGAGATCCCAGCTTATAAAATTGCCGAAGATGACCGGCATTTGGCTTTTCTGGATGCCATGCCGTTGGTAGAAGGGCATACATTGGTCATCCCAAAGCATGAAACAGATTTCATTTTCGACATTGACGCGGCAGAATTTAAAGATCTCTGGGGTTTTGCGCAGCAGGTAGCAAAAAAACTGCAAAAGGCATTTCCTCAGCAACGCATCGCCGTGGCAGTAGTGGGACTCGAGGTTCCGCACGCGCACATCCATCTCATCCCTATCCATCAGGTAGAAGACATGAATTTTAAAAATCCCCGGCTGCAACTGACCGGTGAAGAATATGCTGAGATTCAGCAAGCAATTACGAATATCTAATAAACCCTTGTCAAAGTATTTCTGCTTTGACAACTTTTTTAAAAATACTTATCATTATATATGAATCCGAACCAATGTTCCTTCTGCGGAAAAAAAAGAAATGAAGTAGAGCTGCTGATTTCCGGTAACGAAGGTTTCATCTGCGAAAACTGTATCGAGCAGGCACATGCCATTATTAAAGAGAATATATCGGGCAGTAGTTTCTTGGCAGCCGAAAGCATGGCAGAACTTAAAAAGCCTAAAGAGATTAAGACTTATCTTGACCAGTATGTCATAGGGCAGGACCAGGCGAAGAAGCAACTGTCTATCGCAGTGTACAATCATTACAAAAGACTTCTTCATGCACAGGATGAAAAACGTGAGGTAGAGATAGAGAAGTCGAACATCATTATGATCGGCGAAACCGGTACTGGGAAAACATTGCTGGCCAAAACCATTGCCCGCGAACTGAATGTGCCCTTTTGCATCGTTGACGCTACGATCCTAACCGAAGCCGGCTATGTAGGGGAAGATGTGGAAAGCATTCTGTCCAGGCTTCTGATGGTGGCTGATTACGATGTGGACAAAGCCGAGAAAGGCATTGTTTTCATCGATGAGATTGATAAAATCGCCCGGAAGTCCGACAACCCAAGTATCACCCGCGATGTATCCGGTGAAGGCGTACAGCAGGGATTGTTAAAACTTTTGGAAGGCAGTATCGTAAATGTGCCGCCACAAGGTGGTAGAAAGCATCCGGATCAAAAATATATTCAGGTAAATACCCAAAACATCCTCTTTATCGCTGGCGGTGCTTTCGATGGCATCAAGGAAATCATTGAAAGAAGACTGAACAAGCAGGCTATTGGCTTCAGTGCTGAAAAGTTAAACAAAACAGAAGATGACGCTTACATCCTGAGCCAACTTAACGCGATAGACCTGCGTAAATTCGGTCTGATCCCAGAGTTGCTTGGGCGTTTCCCTATCGTCACTTATCTGGATAAACTTACCAAAGATACCATGGTGAGAATCATGAAGGAGCCTAAAAACTCTATCGTAAATCAGTTTGTAGAACTGTTTAAAATGGATGGTGTTACGCTTACCTTTACAGATGAGGCCATTGAAAGAATTGTAGAAGAAACGATGGACAAAGGGCTTGGTGCCCGCGGACTGCGCGGGACTACCGAGAAAGTTCTGGAAAATTATATGTTTGATATCGATCAGTATGATGAGCTGACTCTGGATGCTAACAATGTCATTTTCTAATATTTACGACTATTTATTTTGAGTTTTTTTAGAAAAAGAAATACCTTTGTACGATATTTGCATATCCAATTGACACAAAACCATATACGATGAGAAAAAATATACTTACGCTGTCGCTTTTAGCGGCAAGTTTTACTTCATCAGCCCAGGTCCTCTTCCATGTAAGCCCTAATACCAGATTTTTCGTTGGCGAAAATGCTTTGGTGTATAATGGTGGTGGTTTACAAACACAAGGGGATGCCATCTACGAAGTACGAGGAAATGTAATGGTTGTCGGTAACGGCACCACTGATGTATTTAGAACATTAAATGCTGATGGAACTAATAGAACTACGGGCGGTAACTTTATCCTCCGAATGAACCGACCGGGTGATTATGCAAATGCAACTAACCCTTCAACCTATGGCCAGTTATACCTTCAGGGCTTTTCGCAGGCTAATATTGTCGGGGTGGTAGACAAAGAATATCGTGCTGCAAGACATGGCACTTATCAACAGATTGCACTGCCATTTAGTAATAAGACGATTTCAAGTCTTTCTGGCGCACCAAATGCGATAGGGACATTCGGTAAAACTTTTACCAATACCCGATACTCCCATAATGAAGTTTTGGTATTTAACAATACGGCGGTTGTGTCTGATAATTTACCAGTATCTTCTTCTACAACCAAAGGTAATACCTACTATATGCTGGGGTCCTATGGGTTGGATACCGCTAATCCGCCAGCAAGTATGCCGGCTAATGCGCCTGTAGCTAACGGTACTGTGTATACCCTGCGGGGCGTTCCTGTTGCTGAAGGGATTTCTGAGGTATTACAGAATGCGGGCAGTGCCGTAGATTTTGGTTCTGGTGGAAATAACAGGAATTACTATAATGAAAGGTACAATACATATCTACAGGATCAGTGGGATTATGCTACAAACCCAGCTAGTCCTTGGTCTATAGCTACATTTGGCAAGAATATTTATCAGTTCGGTAATCCATTTCTTACAAATCTGGATCTAGGGATGATTGGGGTTAATGATACCAACGGCGATGGTAATGCCCTGACTGATATCCAGGGAATACGTGTTGATCCTGGTACTGTAGAGACAAGTTTGGTAAGCGGTACATTTTCAAGGAATGCCCAAGTAATTAACTTTACAAATGGTGCTGCACCCGTAGGCGATGTAGGGGTTATCATCAGACCGATGCAGACTTTTGTCGTTAAAATGAGAAATAACAACCCTCAAAGTGGGCAAAACCGTACCCTTAATTTTGATACATTAAGAAGATTTAATTATACACCGAGAGTTACGGGTACGCCGTACAGTGTTACAGCAGCTCGTAATGTTTCCAACAGTGTGAAACAATTGGGAGTTATAGCCCTTGATGAGAAAGGCCAGGAAATGGCACGTACCTATTATGTCGTTTATCCTGATGCCGTAAGTGGCAATTCAGCTACTCCAACAGTACAATCTACTTTGGGAAGTGCAAATATTATTGGCACTTACGAAGAGCATCCGGTGAACGGAGGTGTAGATCCCAACTTCAAAAACATGTACTGGCTTTATATAAATGAAGCCAATGAAGTAGATTTTAAAGGGAAAGCAATACCATTAGCGTTATACAATGAAGATATCAAAGCTTTAAAATTTGAAATACGGGAGAATGCACAATTGGTGAATGATAGAGCAACACAACTTTCCAGCGGGACAGGATTCTATTATCAGGCACCTGATGGCGAAGTAAAACAAATCGCCCAAAATCAGGAGATTCCTGTGACAAGTGATCAGTATAATCTTTACTATGGGCAACCCGATAAAGCGCTTTCAACAGATGTGGCCGTAAAGCCCTCGCGTACCATGGTGGTGTATAATCCGCCGGCAGACCAGTTCGTCGTTCGCTTTGATCCACAGTGGAAGCGGGCGCAGGTACAGGTGTTCGATATATCTGGCAAATTAATAATTTCCGAAAATAATGTTCCAGCAGATCGCGATTTTATATTGAATCTTACGAAAGGTAATTCCGCGTACATCGTAACCGCTGTTTCTGAAACCGGAGCTAAAATCAGTACTAAAATCATTAGATAAATACACAAATTATGAAAATATTTACCAATTTTATTCTGCTGCTGTTTCTAATGGTCGGGATAGTAGGCAAGGCTGAAGAAATCCCTGCACCTCCTATGACTCCACAGGCGCCACCGGGCGGTGGAGGTGGTGCGGTTGGACCTGGTACACCGGCTTCACCCATTGATCTGTATGTATATGTATTAATGATCGCAGCATTTATAATACTCCTCTACTACAGGAAAAAACTACAGCACAAGGCGGCTTAACGCTTAATGAAACTCACCAATTTGTATGGTGAGTTTTTTTTTATATTTACATCATGAAAAGATTTTTAGTTATTATATCAATACTGGTAGTGAACACTGTATCATCACAGTTTAAAATAAATGTGGAAGCACCGGCAAGCTTCAGCCCGAAAGAAGTGTACTTATACACGCTGCACGGTTCCAAAGACATCCTGAACGCGAAAGAAATCCGCAAAGGAAATGTTTGGCAGATAAATGTTACGAAACCTTACATAGGGATGTTGAAACTCTATTTCCCGGAAGGAAACACCTCTATAAACCTTATTTCTGAAAACAAAGATGTAAGACTAAAGTTTGATACTGAAAATGGTAAAATTACCCATGTTCAGTATCTCGATGAGAGTAATGCTTTGATGAATGCCCTTCAGGATGCGCAGCAGAAAAAAGAATATATTCTCCCCGCACTCCACCAAATCAAGGATTATTACACCGCAAACTCTGAATTCAGACAGGCATTAGACCGTGAAATTAACAGGCTTTCCGCTGCTACTACAGACATTTCAAAGTATCCATTCGTTCAGTTTTACCATACCAATTACGCCCAATATGTAGAGAAAAACCCGGCCAAGAAACTCACACATGATGAGATGGCAAGCTTTCTGAACAAATCCAACGAAATGCTGGAGACCTCATCTCTGCTACGTCCTGTACTGATCTCGTATCTTAACGCTGGTGATAATGCCAACCTGATTGCGGATGTGGACAAGCTCCTAAAAGTAGTAAATATAGAAACACCCCGCGGCCAGACTATTTTATCTGAACTGATTGAAATCTTCGATGCTTACGGTATGAAAGACCTGAAAAACCGTTATCTTACTGAGGCGAAGAACCTGAAATGTACGGTTAATGACCGTCTTGCACGCACCATCGCTACCAATAGCAACACAGAAATCGGTGCTGTATTAGAGAATTATGTATTTAATCAACCGTCTAATACCACTGCGAAATCTATTCATCAGGTGAAGGCAGATAAAAAAGTCATTGTATTCTGGACATCCACTTGTTCGCACTGTGAAGCCGATGTGCCGAAACTCATTGAAAAATATCGCGCAATGAAATCAAAAAATATAGAAATCATCGCGCTTTCTTTGGATACTGACAAAATTGCCTACGATAATAAAGCCAAAACCCTCCCGTGGATTAATGATACTGAATTGAAGGGTTGGTACAGTTCTTTTGCGGAGAAATATAATGTAGTTGCCACGCCAACTTATTTCGTGCTTGATGCCAACAATAAGATCATTGCCAAGCCAGACCATGCGGCGGATGTAATTTCTTATTTAAATCTGAACTAATTTTTTGTTACATCCCAAAATATTTATATATTTGCACCACTTTAACGGCGAGGTAGCTCAGTTGGTTAGAGCGCAGGATTCATAACCCTGAGGTCACGGGTTCAATTCCCGTCTTCGCTACAAAATCCCTTTTCATAAAGGGATTTTTTGTTTATTATACAATATGGTAAATCGTGGTTGTTTATAATGTGAATTTCTTTAACGGATTATTAATGAAAGACAAATAATTACACTCCAAATTCCGACTTTAAGATGTTTTGAGATATATAAATTTTAATCAACTGTTTATATTTCAGTCGAAATAATATATTGTAAGTGCTTTTATGGTGGTTTGGAAAAAATATTTTAAACTTTTTTTAATAAAACATGAAATATTTTTTCGTTATTAAACCTTTTGTAGTGATAAATATTCTTTATCAAACTGAAAGTATTATTACAATTAAATTGCCAAAATTAGTAATTTATTATTATTAGATTTTTATATGTCACATAAAATTACTTGTTTTATATCCGTTTCATGGATAAAATTTGGTCAATTAAAAGTTTTGTGGTAATTTTACACCGTCTTAATAAGGGCATAGCTTTTATTCGGGCATAAATTTTTTTTCATCATTTGTGTTTTTGAATCGTATCGTAAGATGCGATTCTTTTTTTATTTCAAACGTTCATGTCTTACCAGCAAATCCACAAAGTAGGAATAGGTAATGCTGCCTTCCTGGCGGTTCCCCTTCAAAAAAAGATCGTTTGTAAAGCCGAATATCTCTTCAAATATCCCTTCATGGGTTTCACGGTGTTTTCTTTCCGCGGCACGGTCTCGCTTCATTCCGGGGGAGTATTGTCGGATGATGGTCTTTACAAAATCCGGATGCTCTTCTGCCAGTGCATTTAGAAGTGATTTCAATACAAAATATTGTGTGGAATACCGCAATTCGGGATTGGTTGCTTCTTTTCCGATTAAGTAGCCAATGAAATTAGCTTCGTGTTCGCGTGCGAAACCTAACTGATGCGCGCTTTCATGCGCCAGGGTGAATGGCAGATAAGTAGATGGCAGCAGCGCGTTATATTGAGCCTCTGCCGTAAAGGGATTATAATATCCAAGAATCCCTGAAAATCCCATGATCTTACTGAATAAGCTTGGTTTGAAGGCATCGATTCCTGTACTTTTTTTGTCATTAAATAAGAGCGGTATTGCTTCCTGCTGCTGTAAGATTTCAAACTTAATTTCCTGAAGGCTTGTGATTTTGAAAGTACCCGACTGGTCTTCTTTAACGTTTTTTCTTGTTTCTATGCATTTGTTCAGATACTGTATAGCCAGACTTTTAATTTCTGCTACGGTGATGTCTTCTTTCGGCAGTTGTTGCATAATAGGCGGCTGAAAATACAGCATCCCCCATGCCAGTTGATAGATGAAATAGAAGACGTTCAGCATGATAAGTGTGATGATGGCGTATTTCTTTCTGCTGTGTCTTCGTATCATCTTTACGATTAAAAAAATAAACAAACCCGCTAATATGATATAGCATACATCACCAACAGAAAAGTGAACAGCCGCAAAAATTCTTTGGTGGACTGCTTTTTGAAATTCAAATAGACCGGCGCTTAGATTTATAAAGAAATCGAGTTTCGAGAAAAGGTAAAACAAAAGAAATTGGGCAAGTAAAATACCCGCCCAAAATCTTTTTTTCTGTAATAAATATCGGTTAGTGGCCGCTTTCATTTTTTATTTGGTCTAATGAAATGCCCTGTGCTTTCAGGATGCCAGTCACACGGATGGCATAAAATGCCAAATACGCAAAACATACAATTCCTATGATATAACTGAAATGGATATTGGTCATATCCGCTAAAACGCCTTGCAGCCAAGATACGATACCGCCCCCCATAATCATCATGATCAAGTAACTGGATCCCTGATTGGTATGCTTGCCCAAACCATTGATGGCGAGTGCAAAAATACAGGGCCAAAGGGTAGAACAGAATAACCCCACACTCGTAAACGCATACACCGAAACCATGCCCGTAGTTGCCATCCCCAGCAGGAGTGCCAGAATGCCAAGAGACGAGAAAATCAGCAACATCTTTGCGGGATTTCCTTTACTCATGATATCACCCGCAATCATTACCAATATCACCGCGCCATAGATATAGAAAGGGCTGAGGTCGTGTTTGGCGATAGCGTTTACTCCCAGAAATACACCAAAGGCCAAATAAGGTGCTAAGAACCGTAGGATTTTTTTGGTGCCAGCTTTCACGTCAAATGCTTCTACTGCGCCGCCCCATCTACCAATCATGAGGGAGGCCCAGTAAAGTGAAATATAAGGCGCAATATCTTTGGTTTCAAAACCAAGGTCGTTTTCCATATAGGCGGGTAGGTTACTTGCGGTAGCTACCTCTACACCCACATAGACGAAGATCGCGATCATCCCAAGTACCAGCTGCGGATACTGAAATGCGGATGTTCGGTGGTGCCCGTCTGGTGCATCAGCTGTGTCTTCTTCTACAACAGCGGTGATCTGTGGCAGTTTCGAGAATTTAATAAGCAGAGCAACCAGAATAAAGGCGATACCAAGTCCTAAATATGGGAGTTTTACGCTTTCGATGCTGGCTTCTGTATTTTCCGCGGTCGCTACACCAAAAATGGCAAAAGAAACAATCAGTGGTCCTACGGTTGTTCCAAAATTATTGATCCCGCCTGCAAGTGTAAGTCGTTGCGAACCGGTTTCTTTAGGTCCTAAAGCAATGGCCAGAGGATTTGCGACGATCTGTAAAAGAGAAAATCCTAAACCAATAATAAACAACCCGCTGATCATGAGTATAAAGGAACTGTTATTAGCCGCTGGGATAAAGAATAACGTACCCACTACGGAGATAAGTAAGCCGTATATCAAGCCGTTTTTATAACCAATTCGGTTGATTAAATCGTTCTTTAAAGATTTGGATATGAATAAATATATCAGGGAACCTACGGTGTAGGCAATGTAAAAAGCGAGTGAGACTAACTGGCTTTGTCCTTGGGTGAGATTAAATGCTTTTTTGAAAACAGGTATCAAGATATCGTTGCTCGCCGCAACAAATCCCCAGAAAAAAAACACCGTTACCAAAGGGATAAACTGGCCCCAATTGGTTTTAGAATTGTTTGTTGACATATTTGTTAAGAATTACTTAGTAACAAATATAGTTATTTTATTTTCTCAATTTGTCCCAGTAATACATTTTTTATCAGCATGTGCGCTTCATTTTTCAGTTCATTTACGCTGTGGTAAGGGCTCAGGATGTCGTTTAGATACACCTTGACTTTCCCCGGGTGTCCTTTGGAATGATCGAAAGGGAACATCTCCTTCAAACCTGTAAATGTAAACACCACCAGAGGCGACTCATGTTTGGAGGCAAGAATAAAAGCACCATCCTTAAACTGATCCAGCACCACCGAAGTGTCATCGGGTACGCCACCTTCTGGGAAGATCACAATGCTTTGGCCTTCCTCCATTCTTTCTGCGCAACGGCGATAAACCTCAGCGCGGCTCCTGGCCGAACTGCGGTCCACCATCACGCAAACTCTTTTGTAAATGATGCCGAAAACGGGGATCTTCACCAGTTCTTTTTTCCCCACGTAGCATAAAGGATGATGAGGCATCAATATGCACGGCAGCATTACATCCATAATAGATGTATGGTTAGATACAAATACATACTGCATAGACGGATCTATTTTTTTATCCGTCAGCCGTATGAGTTCATAGCGGAAACCCATCCCGTAAAACATCCCGTAGCACCATAGTCTGATGACTTTGTAGGCGTATTTATAATGATTTTTTCTGATGGAGAGCAACAGGACAGGGATTCCCAGCGCCAGTGTAAGCACAGTTCCCAAAATAACCATCCACCCACGCCATATATAATTCAGGATTCTTGTCATTTTTTTATCTTCTTAAAGGATTATCCACCGGCTTTTACCCGTTAAAAATAATTTTTTTCTTCACCGTATAATTCATCACAGAAACCAGCAAGATGGCCGAAACTTTACTCAACATCTCGCGGCTGATGACGATCATACTTAAATCTAGATGACTGGAGAATACAAACCCGAAAAATATCTGGAAAAAGGCCAGGCTTACCATCGTAGAAAGGAATGATACGCCCATGAAGTACACGAACTCCCGGTTTTTAGAATGGCGGCCGCGTACGAATACAAACCAGATGCTCAGGAAATAATTGGTGAGGATACCACAACTGGTAGAGAAAATATTGCTCAGCGGGAAATGTATGCCATAAAAACGATACTCCCAGGGGAATACAGTAGGCAGATAAATACTGAATATTTTAAAAGACCCAATCTCCACCACCGCGCTCAGTGCACCGGCGATAATGAAAAGGATCACTTGTTTTTGCCGCAGCAGAAGAGTCTTCATATATAGGTATCAATGCAAATTTATAACTATATGTTAAAGATTAAGAAAAAGCTGTTAAAATATTTTTTCATGTTGATATTATATTTACTTTTAAATTATAATTCTTCGAGTGTTATGTAATAGTTTCATTTCCAAAACATTGCAATGGTGGTATTTTACTTCTAACAGCCGTTTTTCACGGTTTTCTTATCTTTTAATTTTAAAAAAACTCTCTATGACTCCCAAAAGACCGTACCGGAAATTCAGCAGCCATCAAAAAGAAATACAGGCTTTAGAAGAAAAAAGCGATCGTTTTAAAAGAATCTTTACGGAATATCAAATGATGAGCGACGAGTTGTGGAACCTTGAAAACAGCGAAACAACCAACATCCCAGATGATTTTATAAATGCTATCATTCTACAAACCCAATGTTTAGAAGAAGAAATAAACAGCTGGCTTTTGCCAACAGCAGGCCAAGAACGTCCATCATTTTCCGTCACATCAACTGGTTTTTCCTAACGCAGCACTTTCCGTATCTTTGCAGCCAATTACCGTAACCTGCATGATGATCAATCTTTCCCAAAATAGAAATCTAAAACTCTTTAAACTCATATCTGGCATTGCAGCGCAACATAACCAATCGGTCTACATCGTTGGCGGATATGTAAGGGATTTGCTGATGAAAAGGCAGGCACCCACGGATATCGATTTTGTTACCGAAGGCAACGGTATCACCTTGGCACAGGCAGTCGCGAAAGAAATTAACCCAAACCAAAAAGTGTCGGTATTCAGAAATTACGGTACAGCGATGTTCCGCCATCACGGTCTCGATCTCGAGTTTGTAGGGGCACGGAAAGAAAGTTATGCCGAAAATTCACGCAAGCCCTCCGTTGAAACAGGAAGTCTGGAGGATGACCAGAAACGTCGTGATTTTACCATCAATGCACTTGCGATTTCTCTTAATCAAGATGCCTTTGGTGAACTGATAGATCCGTTTGGTGGCATAACTGATATACAGAACAAGATTTTACGCACACCGCTTGAGCCCAGCCAGACGTATTCTGATGATCCGCTGCGGATGATGCGCGCGATACGTTTTGCCGCTACTTTGAATTTCAGTATTGAAGATCGTTCTCTACAGGCCATTAAGAAAGAAGCCGCAAGAATCTCGATTGTATCCATGGAGCGGGTGATGGTTGAATTTAACAAAATGATGCTGTCTGAAAAGCCTTCCATAGGTCTGAAATTGATGGAACAAACAGGTCTGTTACAACTTATCATTCCTGAGTTAACTGCACTGCGCGGCATAGAGGAAGTGGAAGGGCAAACACACAAAGATAACTTTTGGCACACGCTGGAAGTCGTAGATAACATCTCACGGAACACCGATAAGCTGTGGCTACGCTGGGCCGCGTTACTTCATGATATAGGCAAAGCACCCACTAAAAAATTTGTTGAAGGTACAGGCTGGACTTTTCATGGGCATGAGTTTTTAGGCTCAAAAATGGTAAAACAATTGTTTCAGAGGCTTAAACTTCCATTGGGGTATGATCTTAGGTATGTGCAGAAAATGGTGAAACTTTCATCACGTCCCATCGCATTGATTGATGACGGAACATCTGATGCGGCCTTGCGCCGTCTGCTCTTCGATGCCGGTGAGGATTTAGAAGATCTCTTTACCCTTTGCAAAGCAGATATCACAACGAAAAACAGCCATAAACAGGCGAAATTCAAGAAGAATTTTGAATATGTAGCCCTAAAGATAAAGGAGGTGGAAGAGAAAGACCATATCCGAAACTTTCAGCCGCCAATCTCAGGCGAGGAAATCATGGGGCTTTTCAATTTGAAGCCAGGTCGTGAGATCGGGATTTTGAAGGAAAAAGTAAAAGAAGCAATCCTGGAAGGCGAGATCGCAAATGATAAAACCGAAGCCCGAACCTTCGTCATCCGCGAAGCGGCCACGCTGGGGCTTGAACCCTCACCTTAAAAAGCGTTGTTAGGGCTTTAAGCCCTAACAACGCTCCCAAAAATTTTATTAGCTTCAAAATCGGTAATTAACGCCAAAAGTATAATGGCGTGGCTTCACGCGGTAACCCACTATATCCACATACCGCTCATTAAACAGGTTGCCGACATGTAAATAGGCTTCCACATGTGGCCGTATTTTTTGTTGTACATTCAGGCTGAATACATGGTAGGGCTCTAAAGTAACTTCTTTCACACTGAATGTAGATCCGTCATAGTAAGAATCTGTGCGGGAGGAGACAAACTGATGGTTCAGTAATATCTGCGTATTTTTCAAAAGTTGAAGATCAAGATACGAATTCACGCGCTGTTTAGGCTGTCTTAGCATCGTCGTATTTTCCTCTTTTTCAGTAAAGCTGAAGTTTCCTCCAAAACGAAGCTGTCTCACAGGTTGATAGTCCGCACCAATCTCGAAACCTTTGGCGGAATTTTGCGCGATATTTCTGAACTGGCCGGCATAAGTGGTGTAATCTACTGTTTCATAGGCAAATGCATCTTGTTCATCACGATAGAAAAGGCTGGCAGTGATGCTTAGACTTCTGTCTTTCTTACCGGCGCTGAGGTTGATTTCATGCGCGCTGTTTGTTTCTGGGGTAAGTTCGAAATTCGGCAGAACATAAGGAAGCGAACCGTAAGTTTGATACAGCGTCGGTGCAATAAATGCGGTAGAATAAGAATAGCCAGCTTTAAAAAACAGTTCCGATGTTTCCTTCAGTAAATATGGGTTTAGGCTGTACACCCAGTAATTGCCAAATTTAGAGTTTTCAGTCATTCGAACGCCTGCATCAGCGTGTAATGATTTGTAACTGAGTTGCAGGTTGGCAAACACATCGAAATGATGAAACGTAGTGTCATCTATGAATAAATCATCATGCAGCCCAGATCCGCCCCACGGTAGCGATTTTGCGCCCATCCTTTGGTCTTCATACTGTACACCGGCGGTGATGCTGGCGAATTCTGAAAATCGGTAATTGTTAAACAGTTCCGCAAAGAAGTTTCTTCCGGTGTAGGAGAACTGATCTTCATAGCGGTTGTTTACCCAGCTCTCACCCAGTCTTTCATTGCCCGAAAAGCGTGCGTTAAACGTAATTTCGCCGTTTTTATAACGATAGCCGGCATTCGCGCTAACGTAGTGTTGCCGGTCGTCGGATCGGTATTCTGCGTCGGTAAAAGCGCCACCATCATAATCGAAAAGGTGATGCTGCCAGCCAGCGCTGATGTTGGCCTGCAGGGCCTCGCCTAAATAACCCACCTGGGCGTTAAAATTCTGTTTTTCAAAACCGTCTTTCTCGAAATCTTTTCCTGCGGCTGAAGAAATACCTTCGGATTTTTCATTAAAACCGGACACCTGATAACCGAACTGCTTCCACCTGCCTTTTATCAACGCATTTTGTCCGAAAGTGGAAAAGGAGCCGGCGCGCGCGGATAAAATTCCTTCTATACTTTTAACTGAAGTATGTTTTGTTTTGATGTTAATGACCGACACAGTCGCGTTGCTGCCATACAGTACCGAAGAGGCCCCGTTTAGTATTTCGATGCTTTCGATGTTTTCTAAAGCCAGCAGGCGCAGGTCTGATAGCGTATAATCGTTTCCTGTAACATCTTTCAGCGGAATCCCATCAAGCAAGATCAAGATGTTGGCACTTTTCCCGCCACGGATCTTCAGGGCCTTCGGTTCGGGAGAATTGCCATAGTTTCCTACGGTATGAAAACCTGCGACTTGGTTTAATACTTCTGTAAGCGATTTTCCCTGCTGTTTCTCGAGGTCTTTTGCGGTGATCAACTGTACATTTTTGCCGGTTTTGTAGAGTTGTTGGCGTGTTTTTGAAGCAATGGTGACTTCATCAATGGTGGATTCTTGCTCCTGCTGGGCGAAAATGTTTGAACTTACGACAAGCATCGCACCCACAAAAAATAATTTCTTTCTCATAAGAATTATATAAGTTAGTGTGGTACTTATCGGAAAAATGTGGGTAAATAAAACCGAACAGAAATTGTGCGGCACATTCACGTCTCTTCCTCCGAAAGCGTTTATTAATCGTGTTTCTGGCAAGGTCTCCTGACTTTCACATTACTTCACCTTCCCGTTTCCAGTGGTTTGTTTGAGGTAATTTCTTTATGTGATTTACAGTTGCGGGGACAGTCCACGATTCGCACGTGGTTCCCTTTTCCAAAAGTGTGGCGAAGGTAAGGTTTTTTAATGATTACGCAAATAGGAAAACGGTTTATGCAGGATTACCGAGGTTTTTCAGATAATGATAGGTAGCGACCTGGGAGCGTAACTCGGGGCCGTCGGTCTTCACATATTCGTTCCGGAGCTTTTTATCAAGGATGCGTGCTTTCACATTGTCACTTAGCTGAATGTCAAGCATGTCCCTGATTTCTTTCTTTAGGTTTTTCTGGGTGATTTTAACGGCGGCTTCAATGCGGTGGTCAAGGTTCCGCGTCATCCAGTCGGCTGAAGAAATGTAGAGGTCTTCATGGCCTTTGTTGTAGAAATACATCACACGCGCATGTTCCAGATATTCATCTACGATACTGATGGCGTGGATTTTTTTCTTGAAGTTCTTTTGGTTCACGGCGCAGTAGATCCCACGTACAATAAGTTTCACTGTCACACCGGCCTCAGCGGCTGCATATAGTTTGGTGATAAGATCGCGGTCACTCAGCGAGTTTACTTTAATAATGATTTCCGCTCTTCGGTTTGCTTTGGCTTCCGCAATTTCAAGCTCAATATGCTGCGTGATTTTTTCGCGCATAAACTGTGGGCACAGCAACAGGTTTTTACAGGATTTCAGGGTGGGCAGAAAATCGTTTTTAGGCTTGCGTAAAACGTGAAAGACTTTATTGATATCTGCCATGATGCCACGGTCTGATGTCATCAATAAGTGATCGCCATAGATTTTGGCTGTTTTTTCATTAAAGTTGCCGGTACTTACAAAGCCGTACTGTATGGTTTTGTTTTGCGAGCGCTTCTTGATGATGCAAAGTTTGGCGTGTACTTTTTTATTCGGGATGCCGACCAGCACTTTTACGCCTTCCTGCTCCAGCAGGTCTTTCCAGACCAGGTTGCTTTCCTCGTCAAACCGCGCACGAAGTTCCAGCATTACAGTTACTTCTTTCCCGTTACGAACCGCGTTGATGAGCGCGTTTGCAATCTTTGACTGGCTGGCAAGGCGGTAGGCGGTAATTTGTATGGATTTTACCTCGGGGTCCATGGCCGCTTCGCGCAGCAAATCGATGACCGGCGTGAAACGGTGATAGGGGAAGGTAAGCAGCACATCAGTCTGTTGAATGACATCGGTGACTCTTTGTTGAAGAAATTTGGGGTGTTCAAACGAGGTTCTTTCTTCGGGAGTTGCATCATCTTTGAAGACCTCAGGGAAATCCATGAAATGCCGGAAATTATGAATTTTGCCACCGGGTATAATGCTGTCTCTTTTCGTAAGATTGAGCTTCCGGATGAGGAACTCCAGCAATGCCTTATCCATCTCACGATCGAAGACGAAACGCGTAGGTTTCCCTTTACGGCGGGACTTGATGCCTTTTTCTATTTTTTCGGCGAGTGTAGTTTTAATATCATTATCAAGGTCAAATTCGGCATCTTTAGTCACTTTGAAGCAGTGCGCCACGAACTCATCATACCCGAAATATGAAAAAATATGTGGCAGGTTAAAGGCAATCACTTCTTCCAGCAACATTACATTTTTCTCCTGGTTTTCGGTAGGGAGCAGTACAAAACGGCCCACTGCACGCGAAGGGATCTCGATGATGGCATAATTACTGGCGTACTGCACGTCTTTACGCCGCATCGCGATTCCCATATAAAGCGACTTATCGCGAAGATAAGGCATCGGCGCGTTTTCATGAAGCAAAATAGGGATCACGTTACTCTCTACCGTTTCATCAAAATATTGGCGGACAAATTTTTTCTGTGTTTCTGTAAGATTGTTGGCTGTTTTTATGAAGATGTTTTCGGCTGCCATTTCAATCTGAATCTTTCGCCAGGTTTTATCGAAATTCAGTTGCTGTCGGATGACAATCTCATTGATGTTCTGAAGGATTTTTGTAGGTGGCTGATAAAAGGATTCGGTGATGAATTTTTCCTTGAAATCCATCGCACGTTTAAGCCCGGCCACCCGCACTCGAAAGAACTCATCGAGGTTGTTCGAGAAGATCCCAAGAAATCTGATACGAAGATGCAGCGGTACATTGGCGTCCATCGCTTCCTGCAGCACACGTTCGTTGAAGGCCAGCCAAGTAATATCCCGTGGGTTGAAAGTTGTTGCCATAATCGCATCTTCTATTGATGTTCAAAAATAACGATTTTTATCCCTTTTTGAAGCGCCTTGGGCGTGGTGTATGAATAAATTTTGTTAAATTTGAAATAAAACTGCCAATGTTTACACGAGAGATATTACTTGAAAACGGCATCCCCGTCCTTGAAATGAAAAAGAAAGATGTCCTCTTTCGTGAAGATCAAAGGGCAAGTCACCTTTTTTATCTTTTGGAAGGTGAAGTGAAGATTTATAATATCGATTCTGAAGGGAAGGAGTTTTTGATTAATAAAGTGCTCGAGAACCAGTTTTTAGGGGAACCCCCTTTTTTATTGGGCGAAAGATATCCGGCCAACGCTATGATCGCGAGCGAAACAGCGGAAGTGTTCAGTTTCACTACAGCGCATTTTCGGGAGTTCATGGCGGCACATCCTGATCTGTTGTTTGATTTTACCAAGGAAATCGCCAAAAAGGCGTACGAAAAAACCATGCGCCTGAAATCCATCGTACACCAATGCCCACACGAGCGTATTATAAATTTCCTGAAAATTTATAAAAAAGGTTTGGGGATGGAGCCTCACGAGAAAACCATCATCAACGTTACGCGAAAAGAAATGGCCAACTCTACCGGTTTGGCGATCGAAACCGTTATCCGTACGGTAAAGAAAATGGAACGCGAAGAAAAAATTAAACTCATCAATCATAAAATTTACTACTGATGCAACGCATTTTTTGGCTGAAATTCTCGATATTCAATTTTTTAATTGTGGCTTTCCTGGGGGTAGTGATGCGGTATAAAATTTTATACTCGCTTCCTTTTGTAGATCAGAAACACCTGCAGGACGCCCATTCGCATTTTGCTTTCTATGGTTGGATTACGCATGTGCTGTATGTACTCATCGTAAATTATCTGAGTAAAATGAACACTGCGATTGATCTGAAAAAATATGACTATCTGATCATGGCCAATCTGATAGCCTCGTTTTCGATGCTGGGACTGTTCATTTATGGTGGCTATTTTTGGGGTTCTATCGTGGCTTCGGCGGCGGCGCTGCTTACGAGTTTCGTGTTCTGCTTCTTCTTTTTCCGCGATGCCCGTAAGTTTCAGGAAATGTCTAAAATATGGTTTCTCGGTGGGCTGTTTTTTGCGGTCATCTCCTCTGTAGGGGTATTTGGTCTGTCTTACATGATGAGTTCGGGCAATATTTCCCAAAATTTATATCTGGCGTCGGAATATTATTATCTGCATTTTCAGTATAACGGCTTCTTTATCTTTTCATGTATCGGTTTACTTCTGTTTTCCATACGCGAAGCGGGAGCACAGATGACAGAAAAGCAAAACAAGTGGCTGTTTTGGCTGATGTTTTTTGGCTGTTTGATCGGGTTCGGACTTTCGGTGCTGTGGATGAAACTGCCGATGTATCTGTTTGCCATTATAGTGCTTGCTACCCTTTCACAAACCGTCGGGGCAGTACTGCTGTTCAGGTTCGTGAAGAGAAACTGGACGAATCTGGTTCTTAAATGGTCGCCCATGCAGCGTTTTGTACTTATTTTTACGGGTTTTGCATTTGCGGTGAAGATTGCGTTGCAATTGGGCAGTAATATCCCGGTGATCAGCCAGTTTGCGTTCGGGTTCAGGAATGTAGTGATTGCCTATCTGCATTTGGTTTTACTGATGTGTATCGCTACTTTCCTGTTGAACCAGGTCTTAGCGACCAATTATTTTATGGTACCCAACAAACTGCTGACAGGTCTGAAGCTTTTTTTACTTGGTATTTTCCTCAATGAAGCCATTTTGGGGATTATGGGTATTTTTTCCATTAAATATATTGCGGTGCCGTTTGCCAATGAACTTTTATTGCTGTTCTCCGCAGTAATTTTCACAGGTTTATTGGTGATTTTTATCAATCTGAAAAAGCGCGGACTGCCGGCAAATCTGTAAAACAACAGCGCGGCAAACAAAGTTTGCCGCGCTGTTTAAAACAATTAAATTTAATAAACTGAATCACTGTTTTTCTGGCAGTAATACTTCGTCAATCGCATATACCACACCGTTAGACGCGGGTACGGTAGCCATAATCCTTGCTTTTCCATTGATGACGGGTTTGCCGTTTACCATGCTTATTTTAATGTTTTTTCCGTTCACCATGCCCAAGGTTTGTCCATCAGCCATTTGATCTTCCTTGATGACACCGACATAGGTATGATAACTGAGGATATCAGAAAGTTCGTCATTTTTTTCAGGCTTCAGTAATCCATCTACAGTGCCGGCAGGCAGTTTGTCAAAAGCTGAATTTAGGGGCGCAAATACCGTAAATGGCCCTGTGCTGCTGAGTGCCCCTTCAAGCTTGGCTGTTTGTACCGCTGTAACCAGCGTAGATAAGTCGGGGTTTTTCACCGCCAGTTGTACAATGTTTGGGTTAGAAACATCGTCCTGAATGCCGTCTTGGCCATGCCCTACAGTTACCGATTGATTATCAGTGTTGGCGGCTGCTACAGTGTCGGTTTTTTCACAAGAAGTGAATACAAAAAGCAGCGCTCCTAAGATAAAGGCAGTTTTTTTCATTTGATTTAATTTTGTATAAAAATACATTCAAAATCAGAATGATGTGTATGACTGCAATCATACAAAGTGATGGTTATCAGTGACTTTTGACAGATATTATAGGTCTTTTCTGTTGAATTTAATGAGTGAGAGTAAAAATGGCACGGTAGCCCAAATCAACAGGACAAGCAACGAAATCCCCATGCCGCCCCCAGAACCGAAAACCTGCTGGAAAATTGCCCCCGAATAGCCAAGCATCGCTGAAATATTCAGTTGCAGTAATACGAAAATCCTTGATAGTCCTACCGGATTCAGACCTGCCAATGTCGCCATAATTCCTTCAATAGGATATTCCGCAAACTGAAACATCAGGATCATCAGAATACCATCGTATATGATGCTGAAGAAAATCCAGATAAAAATGGAGAGGCCGATTCCTTTGGCCCTGTCGCGGCTGATGATGGCAGAAAGCATGGCAAATGAAGTGAAGATCACCGATAATAACACCCCGATAATAATCAGCGAAAACCCAGTTTCTAAGGAGGCATATAAGAAAATGGGGATGCCACAGCCAATAAGAAACGCAAGCACCAGCGCTGTTGAAAGTCCTAAGAATATATTGAACCACACCCGGCTTCTGGCAACAGGCTGACTGAGCAGCAACTCAATGAACTGGCTGCTGTTATACACATAAATCGTGGAAAAGATAATGCTCACCAGCGGTACCACCAGCAATACCACATTCAGCAGGCTAAGCGTGGCTTTGGTATAATTACTCTCTAAACCCAGTACCGACCACGAAATAATGAACAGCAAAATGGTATAAAAGATGACGATTTTGTTTTTTAAAATATCAAAGAGGATAAAGCGCGCGATCTGGTTCATTTTTTCATTTCTTTTAAGATGCTGACAATCGATTCGGAGATCTTTTCTGATTTTCTTTCGGTCATCAAATCCGCCACAGACTGATGAATGATGATTTTGCCATCGTTCATAAATACAATTTCATTCACCATATCATCAAGCTCGCTCAACAGGTGCGAAGTAATGATGATGAGTTTGCCCTTGTCTTTTTCGCGGATGATTTTCTTTTTCAGGATTTCCGAGGCCAATGGGTCAAGACCAGCGGTTGGCTCATCAAGTATAATGATCTTTGGGTTGAACATGAAGGCGAGCACGGCGCTGACTTTTTGCGTGGTTCCGCCCGAAAGGGTCCCCATTTTTTTATCGTATATCTTTTCGAGTTCAAACTTCTTTAGAAGTTCATCATCAAGCTGCTCCTGTGGCAGTTTACGGGTTTCCCGAATCATTTTTATGGTTTGCCCAATCGTCATATTCTCTGGGTAACGCCCAATTTGTGGCATATAACCAATGGTGCTGCGGTAGCGGTAATCATCTTTTACACTTTTGCCTTCTACCAGGATGTCGCCGGTTTCAATCACATTTAGCCCAAGTATAGATTTTATCAGCGTAGTTTTACCACAGCCGTTGGGGCCTATCAGTGCGACCGATTTCGTATTGGTAAACTGCAGGCTGATGTCATCAAGCGCCGTAAATCTGTTGAATTTCTTGGTTAAATTTTTTACTTCTATCATGGCAGTTAGCTGCTTTTTTATGTAAGTGGGCTCAAGAAACTTTTTTCATCAAAGGTTCCTCATCTACAAAGTTTTCGGGCGTAAGGCTGGGGATGATCTTCTCGGTCTTATCCAGCAGGTCTACAAAGAAGGTACGGAACAGCAGCATGATCGAAGGATTGTTTTCTACCAATACCGCATATAGGCTGAGTGGGTGGAAGGGTACATCACCAATCTTATCCCGGTTCAGGTCATAGCCTTCATATTTGTCCCAATAGTTGCGCTTGAAGTCGTTCATGGCCATCGTGCCCGATGTGCTGACGTCAAAAGTGTTATTGATGAAATTATTATTTATCACGCGGTTTTCCATGCAGTTAGAGTTGATTTTCATCGCCCATCCGTTGTCTTCGAAGGTGTTTTTGAAAAGATCTACTTTGGTAGCGCCGTCCATGAAAATGGCTGTGGTATTGCTTGAAAACCGGTTGTGCTTAATTTTACTGAAACTGATGTCCTTCAGCAATAATCCGTAATTGGCATCTCCCCAATTGTTGATGAAACGGTTGCCCACCATGCCTACATTATTGCTGTACATCACCGCTACACCGGCATTGTTATTATCAAATACATTATTTACGTACACGTCATCATTAGAGGACATAAAGTGCAGTCCGTACCTCAAATTACGCTTGGAGTAATTGCTGTAGATGTAGGATTTAATCACTTTTTCAAGATAGATGCCATCTTTATGGCCTTCGATATAGTTGTTTTTAATCCAGATTTCTTCGCTTACCCACGCATGGATGCCGTCACCGATTTTTTCCTGCGACTTTGCGCGGGAAGAGGTAATTCTGTTACGTTGGATGAGGCAGCGGTAGCCCCGCTGGATGTAGATGCCGAAATAGTTATTCTCGAATATATTGTCTTCAATGGTAGAGTACTGGCTGTCGTAAAGGCGTATGGCACCGATGTTTTTTATTTCATCCTCGCCGGAGTTGATAATGCGGAATCCCTTGATACGGATGTTGTTCGCCCGCATTGATATGATTTCGTACTTCATTTGCCCGTCCAGTACTGGCTGGCCAATCCCAATCAGCGACAGGGGCTTTGTGATGTTGATGTTGCCTTCGCGGTAAATGCCTTGGTACACTAAAATACTGTCGCCACTTTGCGATGCGGCGACAGCTTGGTTAATGGTCCTGAATTGTTCATTTTTACCCACTTTCAATACTTTTGAAAAAAGCAATATCGGTAAAACGAGCAATACTAATCTGAGCATGTTTTTTTATTTAGTTATACTTGCGCCCAAAGATGCGGTAGCTTTCTCGGCGGCGGCCTTATTTTGATAGGCTTGTATGTTGCCGCCCATCGGGGATTTTATGCTTCCGCCTTTTACGAAGATGGCTTTGGCTTTTTCAAGGAATTTACCGCTCGGGAAATCTATTACATACAGTTTTGCGTTCTTGGCCTTGTCCGGGTTGGCGGTTTCATACATGTTCATACACATGATGTCATCAAACTTATAGGCACGCCCTTTATCAGTAAGCAGTTGTGTAGCGTAACCCACCTCAGTAATCGTCATACGGCAGTTGTCGCACTGGTCTTTTCCGAGTGCGAAGTCTTTCGGGCCGCTTTTTTGACAGGAAAGAATAGCCAGCACCGAGGCTGCTGCAACTAAGGTTTTGGTAAAAGTCATCATAAATTAATTGTTAATATGTGGAACTGATTTTTTAAACAGATTTGGTTTTTCTGTACTCTATAAACGCTAAGATAGCCAAAATTATCGCAACGCCAAACATAATTCCGCCACCGATATTCGGGTAAGAATAGGCACCGAAGTTCAGCAGTTGTTTGAACCCGATCAATGGTGGCTGATACGACATGCCGGGTACTACAATGGCCGCGTTGGGATCCAGATTATGCCCGTAATCGTACTCCCACAGCCAGAAATCTACCATGAAGGCGATGCCGAAGAGCATGAAAAGTACAGCTAGAATATAGAGGAGTGATCTTTTGTTCAGGAAAGCTGTAAGGAAGCAGAGCAGCGCAAAGAAACCAAGCGCGTAAGGCAGCACTTTAAACTCCCAGAAGTCCTCCGGATGAATGGTTTTCATGCCGATATAATGGTTCAGCCCATTGATGATTTCATATTCGCCGGTAATCTTGTTCGGCCATAAAAACATGGCAAGACCTTCCGGATATTGGGGTGCGGTCAGGTAAATAGACCACAAGGGGACAAAAATAGAAACTGCCAGCGCAACACCACATACCGCAAGCAAGATACGGGAGAGTTTGGTTAAAGCATTATTTTTCATTTCGATTGAATTAAAAAGGGCAGAAATCTCTGCCCTTTATTTCTGATTTACTTAGTTTCACCTGTTTTGACAGGGCTCTGAGCATTGTCTTTCTTATTGTTGAGAGAATAGATGAGTGGCGTATTGCTGCCGGCTGGCGACACCCTCACATATCCCTGCATTTCCTGGTGCAGTGCGCTACAGAAGTCGGTACAGTACATTGGGAACATGCCTGGCTTTTTCGGTACCCATTTCAGCGTGCAGGTTTCCCCTGGCATGATGAGGAGTTCGGCGTTCTCATTTCCTAGGATCGCGAAACCATGCGGTACATCCCAATCCTGCTCGAGGTTGGTTACGTGGAAGTAAACTTCATCACCAACCCGGATGCCCTCGATATTATCCGGCGCGAAGTGCGAACGGATGGAGGTCATATAAACGTGCACTTTGTTGCCTTCACGCACTACCTTGCTTTCGGCTTCTCCCTTGGTTACATACGGGTGCTTGTTATCGGCGATATTAAAGAACTTCACCTGGTTTTTCGAAATCATCTCTCCGGGGAGCGCTTGTGCATAGTGGGGTTCACCGAAGGTAGGGAAGTCCAGCAATAGCTGCATCTTATCACCTGTGATGTCGTAAAGCTGTGCGGATTGTGCGAGCTCAGGTCCTGTCGGCAGGTAACGGTCTTTGGTGATCTTGTTATAAGCGACCAGATATTTACCGAAAGGTTTGCCAGAGTCGCCGCCAGGGATCATCAGGTGACCTACGGAATAATAGGTTGGTTGTCTGTCAAGGACTTTAAGGTCTTTGATGTTCCATTTCACAACCTCTGATGACACGAACATCGAGGTGTAGGCATTTCCTTTGCCATCAAACTCGGTATGCAATGGGCCAAGGCCTGGTTTCTGAACTTCACCGTATAATGCGGCTTCGTATTTAATCACCTGTACTCCGTCAAATTCCCCGGCAAACGCTTTGTCTGCGATCGCCTTCTGGATCTTATCAAAACTGAACACTGGGATCAGCGCTGCCAGTTTCCCTGAACCGATAATATATTCGCCGGTTGGGTCGATATCTACCCCGTGCGGAGATTTAGGACAAGGGATCATATACATCGCGTCTTTCATGTCCTGTACCGAAAGTACGATCACCTCTTTTTTCATGGTAGAAGTGGCGCTGTGCGTAGCTTCGTCCCATTTGTTATGTGCGTACTCAGTGGTCACTTTGCGGCCTTTTCCGGCTTTGGCAAGTTCTGCCGCTTTTTTCCAGTTCACAGCCATGATGAAGTCTTTATCATTTTGCGAAGCGTTAACTTCTAATAAAGTGTTGGCTTTCTCGGAGTTGTAGCAGGAGAAGAAGAACCAGTCCCCAGATTTTCCCTTACCGGCGTGCGAAAGGTCGAAGTTGATGCCCGGCGCTTCTATTTGGAAAGAAAGGTCCATGCCCCCGGTTTGCTGATCAATCCCGATAAATGAAAGTACACCCTTGAAGTTTTCCTTAAAGGAATTAATGGGGACATCACCGTTTTGGTCATCCATCGGTACTGCGAAACGTGTTCCTGCCACTACATATTCCGTGTTTTCGGTAAGGAAGGGGGAGGAGTGGTTGCCGGCAGAGTTCGGGATTTCCAGAATCTCAACTGTTTTAAATGTTTTCAGGTCGATCCTGGCTACGCGTGGGGTATTGTTGGCATTGGCAAACAACCATCTTCCGTCAATCTCAGCTTTGGTTTGCGAAAGGGAAAGGTGGTGTTGGTCATCCCAGGGGATGAATCCGTGGGAAGTCTGTAGCATAGGTTTGGTTTCTTCACTATAACCGTAACCGTTCTCAGGGTTCTGAGAGAATACCGGCAGTACTTTCAGCAGGCGGCCGCTGGGTAATCCATACACGTTTACCTGGCCATTGAAACCACCGCTGACGAAGTTATAGAACTCATCATATTTGCCGGGCGCCACATACACTTTCTGTGCAGCGTCGCCGCTCACGGCGGTTTCCGTGCCTTTTGGTTTACATCCTGTAAGGGCACTTAAGGCCACTGCGGATGCCAGTCCGAATAATTTAAGACTTTTCATTATATATTGATTTTTTTTGCTGTCGGAAAAGTTACTTCGCGCCGTCGATTTCGCGCATGTATTCCAAGATCTCGCGGGCCTCGTTATCAGCTAGTCCTTGGTTTGGCATTCTTACCAGACAAAGTTCCAGTTGTTTCTGTAATTCAGGGTCCACATCAATCATCGGGTCAGGATTCGAGATGAAGTTCATGATCCATTCTGGGGTTTGTCTTTGTGTAACACCTTTCCAGCCTGGGCCTACAAGTTTCTCTTCCGTTGGTTTATGGCAAGAGGTACATTTTACATCAGCAATCTTTTTCCCGGCAGCTGCCATGGCAGGATCAAATTTAGATACATCGATGTTTTCGTGCGGACCTAAACCTCTCTTAGGGTCGTAATCTGAGGCTCCGGATGCTGCTGTTGCGCCTGCTTCGGTAGTTTCAGTTGTTGAGGCAGTTGGGATGGAATCTGTTTTACTATCGCCTCCGCAAGAAAATAGGGCGAATGTCAGGGTCGCGAATGCAACGGTCTTTAGTGACTTCATAATTCAGTTGTTTATAGTTCAAAATTAGGGACATTAAACCGAATGCAAGTATGATTCCAGTCATATATATTATATGATTTTTATCCTGAAATTTGCTTTGTAGTTAAAGTAAAATTAAGATATTTTTGGTAAAAATTTAATAAAATGAACAAATATTTAGCAATCGCTCTGTTAATAGTAGGAGTATCATGCAGTAAGAATACACCTGAAGTAAGCAAAGAAAGTAATGTAATGCTTGAAGAGCCAATCGTGAAAACAGTAGATTCTGCGGCCGCTGGCAAACATGAAGGACTGGCGCTTATCGAAGGTGCGGACTGCCTTACCTGTCACAAAACCGATGCACGTCTTGTAGGGCCTTCTTATCAAGAAGTAGCCGATAAATATAGTGAAGCGGATATGGATTATTTGGCAGAAAAAATTATCGAAGGTGGCCAGGGCGTTTGGGGGCAAATCCCAATGACACCGCACGCAGGCATGAGCAAAGAGAACGCAAAAAAAATGGTGGAATATATTCTTACCCTTAAAAAATAAAAAGAACGCTGCCTGTTTTGCGCAGCGTTCCTTTTAACAGGACTGGGTGTTTATTGGTGACTGGCAGAAATGAAACGGGTATCTTTCATATTGTTTTCTTTCATAATATTTTTTTCGGGCAGCAAGAATCTGTTGTTATTGGCGGATTATCAGCTAAACCGAGCCTATTATGAAACAGTTTGTGAAAACAAAAACCGTCCTGCCATGCAGTGTCATGGGAAATGCCAGGCCAACAAACAATCGCAGAATACTTCAGAAAGCTACAATTTCAGCAGCCTAATATTTACGTTTATCAATACAGTCATGCATGATATTCCTCTTCAGGATACTACTGAGCTGGCTACGGTTAATGTAACTTCTGAAATCTCGGTTAAAATATGGAGCCAAATCTTCATTGGCGTGCCCAATCCACCACCTAATATTTAAATTTTAAAAACCATTGATCCTTTCCGCATCTGTATCGAAGGTGCGTAAATCATTAATCTTAAAATTTAAATTTCCAATGAACTTATTTGTTTCTTCAGTCCAAGCTGGACTGAGAAAAGGGCTTATGCCAATTCTGCTGAGTTCCGCAGTGTTGGCGTTTGCCCAAAACCATCCACTCGACAGCCTTGCCGTACGTGATATCGAAGTCGTGAAAATCGTAAAGATCAACAGCCACGATAAAAACAAGTCTAAAATCTCTCCCTCAAATACCGATTTGCTGAACCATGATGCCGGCCGCTTTTTAAACGCGCTTCCCGAAATCTCAGGCATCAGAAAAGCCGGTAATTATGCGACCGATCCTGTGTTGCGCGGTTTTAAATATGAGCAACTCAATATCGTTATCGATGGTGCCGCCAATGCGGTAAACGCCTGCCCAAGCCGGATGGATCCTGCGGTAAGCCAGATAAACATGAATATGGTACAGGAAGCCGAAATTTTCAAAGGACCTTACCATTTCAGGAACGGAAGCAGTTTTGGCGGCACCGTGAATTTCATTACCATGAAACCGGTTTTTACAGAAAAACCCTTATTGAATGGCCGAATTACAACAGGTTTTGAAAGTAACGGAAGTATCTTCAGAAATGAAATCTTCACAGAGGTTTCCTCTAAAAAAATCGTTTGGGACTTGTTTGGCTCGTACCAAACCGGCAACCGGTATACAGATGGCGACGGAAATGAAGTGCCTTCGGCATTCCTTCAATATAACGTGGGGACAAAAGGTAACTTTAAATGGAATGACGGTCAGCTCACAACCTTTCAGATAAATACCAACCAAGGGCGTGATGTAGAGTTTGCCGCTTTGCAGATGGATCTTATTTATGATAAAACGTGGATGTTCCAGCTAAAACATTTGGCAGCATTCAACGGATCTTTCTTTAATCAGCTTGATGTCAACACTTACTATTCAGTCGTAGATCATTCCATGGGGACGGCGAACCGGTCAATGGTCTCTGATGTGAAATCTATTACGTATGGCGGTCGTGCCGAACTTAAAAAATCCTGGGAGGGCAACATCCTCTATACCGGGGTTGATTATAAGCATGAGCAGGCAGAAAACATCAGGATGGTGATGCCCATGATGCCGGGTATGAAACCCCGCGATGGCAGCGCGTGGCAAAATGCCGAAATCGCGCAACTGGGTTGGTTTGCGGAATATCAGCGGTGGTTCTTGGGTGCTAAATTTACAGCCTCCGCAAGGCTCGACTACAATATGGCCGATGCAGGTAAACCTTCTGAACTGTTCAGGAAATTATATGGCAATATATCTGCGGAAGACCTTAACCATCACCTGAGTTTGGGCTACACCAAAAATCTGAATGATAACAGCCAGCTGGCCTTGTGGCTAGGCCGTGCACAGCGCAGCGGCAGCCTTACAGAGCGTTACATTAACCTTTTCGTGGTCGGGAATGATAATTATGAAGTATTGGGAAATCCACATCTGAAGCCTGAAACCAACACCCAGACCGACCTCATTTACTCTTACACCCGCGGGAAAGTCTTTTTCCAGGCAAATGTATTTTATTCACGGCTTGATGATTATATCTCTGGTATTATTCGTCGCGACATCATGCCGGCATCCATGATGAGTCCGGGCGTGCGGCAGATGCAAAATACAAACCGAGCCATGAAAACTGGTTTTGAATCGAGGCTGAACTGGAAAATCTTGCCACAACTAACATCTGAAATGGCGGTGGCCTATACCTATGCCGAAGATCTCGACACGAAGACACCCTTACCCGAGGTATCCCCTTTAGACATCCGGTGGAAGTTGCAGGCAAATCTGTCACCGGTGACTATAGCAGCCAATTTACGGTATGCGGCGGCACAAAACCGGGTAAACCCAGATTTTGGTGAACTTAAAACACCTGATTTCTTCGTAGCGAACCTGTCTGCTAGGTACGGATTATTCAGAAATGCGTATTTAGATGCGGAAATCACCAATCTGTTCGACCGGGCGTATGCTGAACACCTTAGCCGAACCCGTTCCGATGATAAAAGCCGCCGTATCTTTGAACGTGGACGCAGTTTCAATATCGGTTTCACCTGTTCATTCTGATATTTTTAAACTGAGCAAGGGCAAAACATTTCTGCTAGGGCGTGTTTTCTTTTATTAATGAGAGCGACCTTTATTAAAACAATTAAAGAAATGGAAAAACCATTGGATGTTGCAAAGAAGCGTGTGCGCAAGGTATAGAAATGTCTGCGCAAGGTGTAGAAATGCCTCCGCGACGTGCAGAAATGGTAAATCAACGTACAGAAATGGTATATCAACATGCAGAAATGATATATCAATGTACAGAAATGCTATATCAACGTGTAGAAATGATATAACAACAAGTCCCGTCCATTTCTGCAACATACAATTCAAGTATTTGCAATATTTGCTTAATTATATCTAAATTAATATTAATAAATTTAAAAATAATTTAAAGTACTTGATAGAAAAGGGCAAGGCAATGCGCGGGATAATTCTTCAAAACAAAAGTGGCATACCTTCACATTCAAGATAAAAAATGTCATTTTGTCACACTTTTTTCCTTGGTATGCATTTGGAGAAAGCAGCAGTAATAAATAATTAATGTAACAAAAAAACTTACGTATATGAGCAAAATAATCGGAATCGATTTAGGAACCACCAACTCCTGTGTAGCTGTAATGGAGGGGAAGGATCCAGTGGTGATCCCAAATGCAGAAGGGAAAAGAACCACGCCTTCTATCGTGGCTTTTACAGAAGATGGCGAAAGAAAAGTGGGCGACCCGGCTAAAAGACAGGCTGTGACCAACCCGAACAAGACGATTTATTCGATCAAAAGATTTATCGGTACCCACTTCAAAGATGACGCGAACGAGATCAACCGCGTGCCTTACCAGGTGGTGAGCGGACCGAATGATACCGTAAAAGTAAAGATAGACGACAGAGAATATACACCACAGGAAATTTCGGCCATGACGCTTCAGAAAATGAAGAAAACGGCGGAAGATTACCTCGGCCAGGAAGTGACGAGAGCGGTAATTACGGTTCCGGCATACTTCAACGATGCGCAAAGACAGGCTACGAAAGAAGCCGGTGAGATCGCTGGTTTAACTGTTGAAAGAATCATCAACGAGCCTACGGCAGCAGCGTTGGCTTACGGGATGGACAAAGCGCACAAAGACCAGAAGATCGCGGTGTATGATTTAGGTGGTGGTACTTTCGACGTTTCTATCCTTGACCTGGGAGACGGCGTTTTTGAAGTACTGTCCACGAACGGTGACACGCACCTGGGTGGTGATGACTTCGATGATGTGATCATCAACTGGATGGCTGATGAGTTCAAAGCAGAGGAAGGCGTTGACTTAAAGGCGGACGCGATCGCGCTTCAGCGTTTGAAAGAAGCTGCTGAAAAGGCGAAGATCGAGCTTTCTTCATCGTCACAGACTGAGATCAACCTGCCATATATTACCGCAACCGCAACCGGCCCGAAACACATGGTGAAAACGCTTACCAGAGCTAAGTTCGAGCAACTTTCCGCTGATCTGGTAAGAAGATCGATGGAGCCTTGTAAGAAAGCGCTTTCTGATGCCGGACTAACAGTTTCAGACATTGATGAAGTGATTTTAGTAGGTGGTTCTACAAGAATCCCGATCATTCAGGAGGAAGTAGAGAAATTCTTCGGTAAAAAACCTTCAAAAGGGGTGAACCCGGATGAGGTAGTGGCGATTGGAGCGGCAATTCAGGGTGGAGTTTTAACAGGTGACGTGAAAGACGTTCTTCTGTTAGACGTTACGCCGCTTTCTCTTGGTATCGAAACCATGGGTTCTGTGTTCACGAAACTTATCGAGGCAAACACCACCATCCCAACTAAAAAATCGGAGGTATTCTCTACCGCGAGCGACAACCAGCCAGCAGTATCGATCAGAGTAGGACAGGGTGAAAGACCGATGTTCAACGACAACAAGGAGATCGGAAGATTTGACCTGACAGACATTCCGCCAGCGCCAAGAGGTGTTCCGCAGATTGAGGTAACTTTTGATATCGATGCGAACGGAATCCTGCATGTTTCCGCGAAAGATAAAGGAACCGGTAAAGAGCAGTCGATCAAGATTCAGGCGAGTTCAGGACTTTCAGACGATGAAATCCAAAGAATGAAACGCGAGGCTGAAGAAAATGCTTCGGCGGATGCCAAAAAGAAAGAAGAAGTAGAAGTACTGAACAAAGCGGACGGTCTCATCTTCCAGACTGAAAAGCAACTGAAAGAGTTTGGCGACAAACTTTCTGCTGACAAAAAAGCAGCTGTAGAATCTGCCGCAGCTGAACTGAAAACAGCCTACGAATCGAAAGACATCGAAAGCATTAAAACCAAAACCGAAGCGCTAGACGCAGCCTGGATGGCAGCTTCACAGGAAATGTATGCAGCAGGCCAGCAAGGTCAGCCGGGTGCAGATCCTTCGCAGGGTAACCCTGGTGGAAACACAGGTGCTGACGATGTGCAGGATGCTGATTTCGAAGAAGTGAAGTAAAACTGCTTTCTGATAATATTGATCGCCGCAAACCTAGGTTTGCGGCGATTTTTCAGTCAAGTATTATTTTGCTTGAGCCTTGTGTATTTGTCACTTGTTATGAATTGGTAAAAAATTTGCATACATTTGCAAAGTAAAAATCATTGTAATGAATAAAAAGGTACCTTCGCGAAAAGGAAGTCTTGCCAGCACTAGAAAAGCTGATAGACTTAATTGGAAGCCGATAGGAACAGATAAAGTGGCTCCCTTGAGTGATGCTAAGTTGGTAAGATTTTATAATCCATATAAGAGATTATGGAGTAATCTTTTACTAAAATAATGAAAGTTTATCCGATAAGAAATCATCGGAGGAAATATAAAGATGGGCAAGTTATTGCTCATCTTTTTGTTTTTCGCTCAACGAAATCAAATATCACTTATTTTATTGAGTGTGAAGTTTTTGATAAGAACGTTATTGCCATTAAATTTTACGATAAGAATCATCGGGAATCAAAAAATAGATTTTCGTATCTTACGAATAGCAATGAAATTTGGTCTGTTTTGCATACTTGTATTCAGGTCATTCCGATATTAGAAAAGGAACATATTGGATGCTCTTTTGTTGCGATAGGTGCTCAAGGTATATCTCCCGACAGAAGACAAGAACAGATTGAAAAAACTCAGAGATATCTCGCATATAAAAGAATTTTATTTAAGTTATTTGAAAGTGCTACCAATTATGCGTTGATTGATTCTGATGAATATTCTGCTTTGTTAATGATGAATATTATAGAGTTTGTAGGAGATAAACAAATAGATGATCAAGAATTTAGTGAAAAAGTTTTAAATAAGTATGTGGAGATAATTGAATTGATGGAGATGGAATTTTTGGAAATTCATAATTTTTATGAAGCCAATAATCACGCAAATATTTCTTTAGAAATATCTCACAAAAGAAAAGTAAACAAAATGCTTAAAATACTTCGCAAATTATGATCTCAAAAATAATCGTTCACAAAGTCGGTAACCGCATCAATCAGGAGTCGCTCATCCTTTCGCAGGAAGAGCTCCAACTCGATGAAGAGATGACGGATCTCCTCGAAGATTTCTTCCTAAAAGCCTTTAAATCTGAAGAACAGTTCCGTTTTTACAGCGAAACTTATTTGGTGAATAATCCGGTGTACGGGGCGGTTTCAGAAATATTTGAGGACAGCAGGAACTTTGTACAGGAATCACAGAATATCGCGGAACACCTTTACGATGCAACTGAAAATCCACGAGTGCAAAACGGCGAAGTTTTCATCGTTTATTTTGAAGGCGAAGAAAACCAGGATGGCAGCAAGGTGGATTCCGTAGGTATTTTCAAGACTGAAAATAAAAATCCTTTCCTCAAGATCTTCCCGCAGGGCGAAACTTTTGACATTGAAAAGGATTACGGGATCGGGCTTTCAAAACTCGATAAAGGCGCACTGATCTACAACAGCAGCAAGGAAACAGGTTTCGCGGTTTCGGTGGTCGATAACAATAAAAACGGCGATGCCGATTACTGGTTCGAGCACTTCCTGAAAGTGAAACAGCGCGACGATGAGTATTTCCACACCCAGGAAACCCTTACCGTGTACAAAGATTTCATCACCAAGCAGCTGCCGCAGGAATTCGAGGTTTCAAAAGCCGACCAGGCCGATTTTCTGAATAAATCCATCAACTTTTTCAAAGAAAAGGAAACCTTCGATTATGAGACTTTTACCAAAGAAGTGTTGGAGGATGAACATGTGATTGAAAGTTTTGGTAATTTTAAGTCTGATTATGAGCAGGAAATGCAAGTGTCCATCTCAGAAGATTTTGCTATAAATGAGGCAGCGGTTAAGAAACAGGGGCGTCACTTCAAAAGTGTCATCAAACTCGATAAAAACTTCCATATTTATGTACACGGCGACCGTAAAATGATCGAGACCGGGCAGGATGAAAAAGGCAAATACTACCGCCTGTACTTCGAAAAAGAGAATTAGTAATGATAAATCATTACCTTTGTTAGGTTATCTTCCTATTACCTTTTTTTATGAAATTAGCCGATTGCCACGAGGAGAAAATTCATACATCCGGTCATATACAAAACTTCGGATATCTTATAGGTCTTGATGCTGAAACGCATACCCTGAAATTCTTCAGCGAGAATATCAGCGAAATAGTAGCCCTCAGTCCTGAACATTTTGGCAAGAAAATGCAGGAAGAACCTGTTGTCTTTGCGGAACTGCTAAGTTCAGTCGTTTTGCAGAACCTTAACCTGAATGAACTGCGCGAAGTAGATGTCTTTTTGGATAAGATCACACTGCGTGAGCAAATATATCACCTCACCATCTACCGCTACAACGGAAATATCTTCTTGGAACTGGAGCGGGTGCTCGAGTATTTCATTCAGCGCACCTTCGTATCGAAAAAATACGAAAGCATCAGCAGTGCCGCCACCTCCGGGGAGATTTGGCAGCAGTTGCTGAATGCCATACATGATGCGATAGGCTACGACCGCATCATGGTGTACCGTTTCCTGGAAGATGGCAGCGGTAAGGTGATTGCCGAAAAGGTGAAAGATGATGTCGAAAGTTTCATGCACCTGCATTATCCTGAAAGTGATATTCCGCGCCAGGCCCGCGAACTTTACTTGAAAAAACGCAAGCGTATCTTCAGCAACGTGTACAGCGCACCGGTACCTATTATCAGCAGCAGCGACAGCCCGCTCGATCTTACGTATTGTACGATGCGGGCCATGTCTCCGGTACATGGGCAGTATCTTAAAAACACCGGTGTATCCTCCGCCTTCAGTACCTCGATTGTGGTGGGAAACCGGCTTTGGGGCATGGTGACCTGCCAGAATACAGTGCCAAAACATATTGATCTCGTCAACCGTATACGTTCAGAGGTCTTTACCGTAATCGCCGCCAACGCCTATACCTCCTATAAATCCCGACAGGCACTCGAAGATAATATCGAACTGGATAAACGGATACAGGTACTCAAAAATCAGTTTCAGCAATATGAAAGCCTCGAGGAATCGCTGTTCAGTAATATGGATGAAATCCGCCGGTACCCGGAGGCGGATGGCTTGGCTGTAGTCGTAGGGCAACACATCCGGACTTCCGGTGACGTGCCTGATGAGGATGATATCCTGAAAATAGTGCAGTACGCGCGCGAAAACCCATTAAATAATTTCTATTCCACAGATGATTTTAGCCATTCGCTTGAAGGTAATATGGGACCAATACAGAACGCGGCAGGCGTGATGTTTGGTTTTACCGATGACCGCCGCAATGAATTGCTGATCTGGTTCCGCAAAGAAGTGGATACACAGAAACTCTGGGCCGGTAATCCTTCTAAAGATACTGCGGAAACGCTGCTGAATGGCGATAAACAGATGGTGATCTCCCCACGGAAATCTTTTGCCACTTATATAGAAAACATCAAAGGCAAAGCCACGCCATGGAAAAACCGTGATATTTTTGCGGCCAAGAAAGTGGTGACGGCCATCCTGGAAACCACTTATACGCAGTTCCGCCGTGTACAGGAACTGAATGAGGAACTTAAGAACCTTAATGAAGAACTCGACAGTTTTTCATACACCATCTCCCATGACCTCGGCACTCCGCTGACGGTAATGAAACTTAACGCCCAATTGCTGGAGCGTACCCATTACGATAATCCGCAGGTGCAGAAACGCATCTCGAGCATTTTGCAGGAAATATTGGGGATGGAGAATATGATGCGTGGCGTATTGCAATTGAGCCGTGCGAAATCATCCGAACTTAACCTGCAGGAACTGGAAACCGCCGGCCTCATCAAAAAAATATGCTATGATGCCCAACTCACCATCAGCCAGACCACCGAAATTGTGCTGGGTAACATGCCCAAAGTCCTTGCTGATGAAACCATGCTGATGCAGGCCTTCCTGAACATTATCGGTAACGCGGTGAAGTATTCAAGCAAAAGTGAAATGCCACGCGTGGAAATCAATGGGACTGTTCAAGACGATACTGTAGTATATACCATCAAAGATAATGGCATCGGCATCCCGGCCAAAGCACAGGAAAAAATGTTCAAGATATTCAACCGGATGGATAACGCCAAAGGTTTTCAGGGGAACGGCGTGGGACTCTCCATCGTACACCGCATCATGAAACGGCTGGGCGGCAATATTTCGTATGAAAGTAAAGAAGGCGAAGGCAGTACCTTTAGCCTGGTATTCAGAAAACCATAGAAGCAGCATGATTTCAGAAATTTTAAAGACACAGACCCGCCATCTCCACGACCTCACGGAAGCGAAATTCAATTCAGAAGGTATCTTTAGCGGTACTTTTTCTCTTGAAGATTATACCCGACTCCTTAAGCATAACTTCGCGCTGCTGGCCGCCACTGAAGAACAGATATTTGCACGGCTACCTGTAAGCGCAGCAAGCGACATCAATCTGCCGCAACGCCGCAAGTTACCATTGGTGATACAGGACCTGCAGGTTTTGGAAGTGCCCGTTTCACTTAACATAAAACCCATGTCTATAAAGAATACCGCCGAAGCGTGGGGATTGCTCTATGTGATGGAAGGCGCTACAATCGGCGGGACCATGATGGCCAAACAGTTATCGGCCAACGCAGCGTTTATACAGGCTCCGTTCGCGTACTTCCGCATATATGGCGACCATACCGGCTCACGGTGGAAGAACTTCAAGGAAATTCTCGACCGCGAAATGACGACTGAAGCCTACAGCGACTGTATCTGTGGTGCCGAGAAAGCCTACCATTTCCTATTGCAGTGGGCAGAATAACCGGGCGTGGTTTCATTTTTGATGAATGCCTGAAAACCTGATTATGAAAAAATATCTTTCGTATTCCCCACAGATGGATGCGCTGACAGCCGAGGAAGAACAGTTGCTCGCAGAAGACCTTCAACTGGTTGAACAAGCCGTAAAAGCATCGCGGAAAGTTAATAAAACACCACATCATACGCGCAATGCGCATGCCCGAGCGTTTGGTTTTGTTCGTGGGCACTTCGTCCCGGTGAAAAATGAGGCCGCCGATTTTCAGGCGCTGCTGCAGGGCAGTAATCTGGGGGTTATCATTCGGTATTCGCATCCCAACTTTTTTGTGCTGGGGGGTAAATGGGAATATCCGCTGTATGGTTGCTCATTGAAGATCTACAACAAGACTTTACCGGTAAGCGCGAAATTCCCACTCGTCAATCTGCCGGTGTTCATCACCAATTCAGTCGCGAAATTCCTGAATATCCATATCAAAGCCAATCATTTTTTTATCGCAGTTGGGCGCAATGTCTTCCGAGCTGCTTTGAAAGTCCCTGCGCTGCTGCGGGCGGGGATGAGTATTTTCTTCGACAGACAAGTCAGAAGCGTGGTACGTAATGTCCTTAAAGTATTGGATATCGAACGACAGGTTCTGCCGTCTTATCAGTATCATTCGATTGGATGTTTCCGCCTGGGTGACCGTGTGGCAAAGATCCGGTTAAAACCTAATTTCACACGGGTAATTGAAAAAGGCAACCAATTGGATCAAAAGGCTTATCTGGAAGATTTTTTTAGAAATAATGACCTTTCGCTTGACCTGCAGGTGCAGTTGGCGGTGAATGAAAAGCTCACGCCGGTGAACAATCTGCTCAAGAACTGGCGCGAGCGGCACTCGAAATTTGTAACCGTCGGGAAGATCATCCTGCCGCAACAGGATATCACCGCGTATCACACGATGGAATATGAAAATCTCTCTTTCGATCCTTTCGAGAATGCACCCGAACTTCAGCCAGTCGGGCGTATGCAGCAGATCCGCCGAAAAATATATGAGGTATCTGTACGTACCAGACAAACTTTAAACAAATCATAACATCATGCCCGAAGGACCTACGATATTGAATCTTAAAAACCGATTAGTCCGTTTTAAAGGAAAAACCGTTACTGAAGCCACCGGTTATGGTGAAATGGACAAAACGCCACTGCATAACATCAAATTGATGGATATTGACGCGTTTGGCAAAAACCTCATTTTCGTGTTTAAAGACTTTTTTGTCACTGTTCATCTGGGTTTGTTCGGTAGTGTACTCATCAACAAAAGGAAAAAATCCAACGCCAGTTTCACCCTGCATTTCGGGGACGAGGAAATTAATTTTTATATCTCCAAAACCAAACTGATTAACGGTAAACCCGATAAGCATTTTGATTACCGTACCGACATCCTGAAAGAAGAATTTGATGGCCAATATATACTTAGTACACTTCAGCAGGAATATGCCGAAAAAATGATTGGTGACGCCCTGATGGAGCAGCAACTGTTTACAGGCGTAGGAAACATCATCCGCATAGAAGCGCTGTACCGCGCGAAGATTCACCCTGAAAGCCTTGTGAAGGACATCCCTGAAAAGAAACTCATCTATCTCATTGAAACAGTGGTTAATTATGCCTTCGAGTTTTTGGAACAGTCTAAAAAAGAAGAGGTGAAAGAGAAAACCCTCGTTTACGGAAGAAAGAACTGCCCTAAAGACAAATCCGAACTGGCCATCGAAGAAATGGGTAAGATAAAGCGCAAAACGTACGTGTGCCCCAAATGCCAGAAACGTTACCAATAAAAAAGCTGCCTTTGTAAGACAGCTTGCATTGTTTAACCTTCAAAGATGTTTTCGCCAAACAGTCCTTCTACAGACCAATACCGTTCACCGGTATCGTAATTAAAGGTGAGGATGCGCGAACCTTCCGGGATTTCTGACAGTTTCTGCTGAATTGCCGCCAATGAAGCACCAGTGGAAATACCGGCCAGAATGCCTTCGTGTTGGGCCAGTTTTTTGGTGAAAGCGAAAGCTTCTTCCTTCTCTACCTGGATGGTGCCGTCAAGAATATCCGTGTTCAGTACTTTTGGGATAAAGCCCGCGCCAATGCCCTGTAGCGGGTGTGGACCCGGGCTGCCACCTGAAATGACCGGGGAATCCTTAGGTTCTACAGCATAGCTTTTAAGGTTTGCGAACTCTTTTTTCAGGATCTCAGAGACGCCGGTAATATGTCCGCCGGTACCTACACCGGTAATCAAATAATCGAAACCTTCGGGAAAATCGTTCAGGATTTCCTGTGCCGTCGTCTGCCGGTGTATCTCCAGGTTGGCTTGGTTTTCAAACTGTTGCGGAATCCACACATTTTCGAGGTCCTCAGCCATTTCCAGCGCTTTCTTTACTGCGCCAGAGGTGCCGAGTTCACGCGGGGTAAGCACAAACTTCGCACCGTAAGCCGACATAAGTTTGCGGCGCTCCACACTCATGCTCTCCGGCATTACAAGTATCAATTGATAGCCTTTTACCGCACAAACCATCGCGAGTCCAACGCCAGTGTTACCCGAGGTAGGCTCTACAATTAGGGTGTCTTTGTTTATTTTGCCTTCTTTCTCGGCTTTTTCAATCATTGCTAATGCGATCCGGTCTTTAATGCTGCCGCCCGGGTTTTGTCTTTCAAGCTTCATCCAGACTTCGTGCTGGCCGAAAAGATTTTGCAGGCGCACAATGGGGGTATTACCAATGGCGTCTAAAACGGTGTTCATTTTCATATAAGTTGTTTTTAAATCGTTGATATTTAGGTAAGCAGATGCTTGTTTCAGATGATGAAATTAATAGGCTCGTTTACCGGCATTTTATTTTTAACGGTGACGAGTCCTTTGTGAAAGACCACCGAATTTGGTGCCACACTTTCTGTAATCCACACATTACCACCGATTAGGGAGTTGGTGCCGATCACCGTATCGCCGCCAAGTATAGTGGCATTGGCATAGATTACCGTGCGGTCTTCAATGGTGGGATGTCTTTTTTCGTGCTGTAGGTCTTTGTTAACCGATAATGCGCCTAGCGTCACACCCTGGTACAGTTTTACCTGTGTGCCAATGACGGTGGTCTCGCCAATCACGATGCCGGTGCCGTGATCAATGAAGAACTTACGGCCGATGGTGGCTCCGGGGTGAATGTCTATCCCTGTTCGGCTATGTGCCAGTTCGGTCCAGATGCGGGGGATGAGTGGGATTTTCATTCTCTCGAGTTCATGTGAGAAGCGGTACACTGCGATCGCAAAAAAACCGGGATAAGAAAACATCACTTCCTCCACACTTTTTGCCGCAGGGTCGTGTTCAAATATAAACGTGGCATCCTCTTTCAGCATTTCATATACTTTCGGGAAACGTTCAAAGAAATAGTCGGCTCCGGGGGATTGTTCGCCAGCCGCAGAAATCAGCAGCTCTTCAAACTCTGCCCGGAATTGTCGCAGACGTGCCTCTATCTCACCCATCTCCGAGCAGCGTTGCAACTCCAGAAAGAAAATGAAGCGGAAGAAGCGCTCCATGAAATCTTCGGTCTTTCGCTTGTCGATATCGAATTTTCGGTTTCGGTAACCTTCGGTAAGCTGTCGTGCAAAGCTCATTTCTAGAAAAAATTTATGCAAAGGTATGCAAGAATGCCTCCAAAATCCTTGATGTGGGATAAGTAAAAAAGCATCATGAAGATTCATAAAATAAATGGTAAAATAACACGCCGAATGTTGGTTGCCGGTAGGTAATTTCTTAAATTTGTGTGCATTTTTAATGAAAGAGCACCATCGGGATGATGGTGAGACGAAAGCGGAATAAATGTCAGCCCACCGGCAAGCAGCCCGGGGAGAAAACATTGAAAATTTAATAAATCATACATTATGAAAGTTACCGTAGTAGGAGCAGGAGCAGTAGGCGCGAGTTGCGCAGAGTACATTGCGATGAAAGATTTCGCCTCAGAAGTGGTTTTAGTTGACATCAAGGAAGGTTTTGCCGAAGGCAAGGCGATGGACCTGATGCAAACCGCTTCGCTGAATGGTTTTGATACCAAGATTACCGGTACCACCGGCGATTACAGCAAGACTGCTGGCTCCAAAGTAGCCGTAATTACCTCCGGGATCCCAAGAAAACCGGGCATGACACGTGAAGAACTCATCGGCATCAACGCGGGAATCGTGAAGGAAGTGACTGAGAACCTGGTGAAGCACTCACCTGATGTGATCATCATCGTGGTATCGAACCCGATGGATACGATGGCTTACCTCGTACATAAGACTTCCGGCTTACCGAAGCACAAGATCATCGGTATGGGCGGTGCGCTCGATTCTGCACGTTTCAAATACCGCCTGGCAGAAGCCCTTGAAAGTCCGATCTCTGATGTGGACGGAATGGTAATCGCTGCGCACAGCGACACCGGTATGCTGCCACTGATGAGCAAGGCGACACGCAACGGCGTTCCTGTATCTGAGTTCCTGAATGATGAGCAACAGGCTTACGTGATAGAAGAGACCAAAGTTGGTGGTGCTACACTTACAAAACTTTTAGGAACTTCAGCCTGGTACGCGCCGGGTGCGGCAGTTTCTGTAATGGTGCAGGCCATCCTTTGCGACCACAAGAAGATGATCCCGTGCTCCCTGATGCTTGATGGTGAATATGGCGAAAGCGATATCTGCCTGGGCGTACCGGCAATCATCGGCAAAGATGGTGTGGAGAAGATCGTAGAGATCAGCCTGACCGACGCTGAGAAAGAAAAATTCGCTACGGCTGCGAAAGCAGTTCGCGAGGTGAACGGCGATCTGAAATTCTAAAAATCCCAAAGCATAGATCTAAAACCTTCCATTCAGGAAGGTTTTTTTTATGGGTTTTGGTGCAGCTTTGTTCGGGAGTTGTTGCGGATTTGTTGCCAAAACGGATGTTTTTCGGGAGGAAACGGGAAGGATTCCGCAACAAGGATGCAAGGAAATGGTATTAATAGGAAAGTTTTTAATCCGAAAATTTGGGACTAATCAAGAGTATGATTTTTTTACATATTATTCGAAGAAATATGATATTATTTGTCGATATATTAATTATTATTTTAACTTTATCGTATAAAACACATGATGAAATTCTTCTTGCTTATGATATCCCAATAAGTTCCTACACTATATTACATGAAATTTTTGATCCGGCTGGAGGGGACAGGCGCAGTTGCCGCCCTGCCTATTAATTATCAATATCCGCTAAGTGCGGCCATTTACCACATCCTTTCAAAGGGTGATGCCTCGTATGCATCCTTCCTACATGAGTATGGGTATGGAAAAGGTTTTAAGTTATTTACGTTCTCTCAACTGAACTTCCCATTTAGAATTGAGGGTGACCGGTTACTGATGATAGGGCACGAAGCAAGCTTTCTGGTGAGTTTTCATTTGCCACAAGCTATGGAAAGCTTTGTGAAAGGACTTTTTCAGAGTGAGGAAGTTGTAATTGCGGATAAGAAATCGAAGGCGGGTTTTAAAGTAAAATCAGTGGAGAGTTTGCCAGATCCTTTGCAGAATTATAAAGAGCATGAACTCGTGAATATTATAATTAGACCTCTGTCCCCCATCGTTGCTGGATTGATGAAAGAGAATGGAAAATATGACTTTCTGCCCCCGGACGATCCTCGGTTTACGGAATGTTTGATTTATAACTGGAGGAATAAGATAGCCACTGTCTTTGATGAAGAAAGCGCAGAAGGTGCCCTGTTGCTAATGGGAACTGTCTTTATGAAAACTCTCCCGAAATCTCGGCTGCTGACAATCAAGGCCGATACGGAAGCGGAAACAAAAATAAGAGGATGGATGAATTTTGAGTTAAACGTGACGGCGGAGCGGCGGTTTGTGGAGTTGTTATTGAATGCCGGGGTTGGGGTGTATAATAGTATGGGATGCGGATGTGTGGAGGTGATGAAATAGAAATTAAGAGATTATGACAATATTTAAAACATACACTGGAAATGCAATGCTAAATAACGCATTGATGACAATAGAAGCTTTAGCTAAACTAAAGAGCGTTTCGGAGGTTAGTCCTCTCGTTCTGAAACAGCTTTGCAATAGTGTTGATTTAAAGGAAATCAACAAACGTTTGAAAAGCTATACAATGATTTTTAGCTTGAATAATCCCTTGGTTAATCCCGCCAAGAAAGCCAATAATGCAGGTGAGAATACTTATCATCATCTATTAAATGCAATAATGGATGGCTTTGAATCTGATGGAGAAAGGGTTTGTGAAATTTCGGGTCTGAGATTTAATAAATCCTTTCAAGATTTTTACAAAGAAGAAATTGAAAGACAGAAAAAAATATTGGTTGCCACAAGCAGGGATGCCAAGCAACTCAATAAAGAACTAAAGAATATTGAAAATACCGATACCAGTCTTAATCGTTCCTGGTTTCCCTTAATTGGTGGATTGGGCTCTGATGCGCAGGCGTTGCCTCAGGCTAAATACCCAATTCAGATTCATCCAATTTGTATTGCGATTCTGCAATTTTTGCCATTGTCTGCATTATTGTATAAAGGGGGAATTTTATTGGTAGATTCCTCAAATTTTGAACTTTCCCGCGAAATGATAGCGCAGAGTGTAAAAACTGTATCTGAAAAAATACAGGGCGCTTCATCTGCAGAATCTATCGAGAATATACGTGATTTTGCCAAAGGTGATTATTTACTAAAAGCACTTGCTATTTTAACAGAAAAAGAGGATTTGGAAGAGACTTATTCTGATTTGAACCTCTGGAGTTTTTCTAATTCAGGTACTGGTGCAAGTTGTGAGATTGACAGAGTACCTAATGCCTTGATTAGAAAGCTACAAAGGCTTATAAGAAATCCCTCAATCAGCCCAGAGCTAAAAGGAATTTTATCGAGAAATGAAAGTGCATATAGTTTTATTGAATCACTGGGAGGAAGCAAAGATTGGTTTCTACTATACCCAAATGTATTTGGATCAGGGAAAAAGAAAGTAGAGTATGAAGGCGTTTCCCCAGGGTTTATAGAGGTTTATTATGAAGAAATAGGCAAAGCTAACCTTATTCCGACGGCTAAATATATCGCAAGGCTTATTAAAAAGTATAAATCTAAATCATTTGAAAAACTATTAGAGAAAACGGATGCCTGGAATGATTCAGAGTATAAGATTGAGTTATTCAAAGTGTTGGTAAAAGCAACAGAAAACCATGAGTGGAGCTTAGAACAACAAATCGCAATTCTGGATCATAAAAATGAATTACCAATAAAAAACAACTTTTATCAATACCAAAAACTTATTCATTATTTCACTCAAAAAGAGGTTACAAGCAAAGAAATTCCCAACATAAATATTGAATATTCGAAAGTTTTTGAAGCATGTAAATGGATTGTCAGCTTGATTCAGAAAGATGAAAAAGTGAATACCATAACGTTCAATCTTACTAATCCTAATGAGAACCAAAAAGTAGGATTTTCCAGAATCATTTTAGATGCTCTCAACTATACAGAAATAACTTTAGAAGAAATTGTCGAAATTTTTTATGATGAAGATTATAACTTCAAGAAATATGGTTTAAATGAACTGTTGCGAATTTTTTTCTCACAATCAGACCAGCAAAGTTTTGAGTTTCATAATTTAAGGAACCTTTCAATAACTGCTGATATATTTCAACGGTGGTTGAATAGAATTCGGGAATTTGCAACCGACTACCAAACCTACTTCTACGCTAATAATTTCAATTTTGAAACGGGTAAACCCTCTTATAAAAAATTTGAAAGGACAATAAACTCTCTGGTAACAGAAAATGACAACTTCTATGCTTTGCTGACTGAGATTATTTACAATACAAATCAGCACCTTAAAGAAATGGAGCAAACGAAGGAAGACAAATGGTCGATTGAAGATTTAATGACCAATCCTCTTGGTAATAGCAATCGTAACATTTGCATTTTGGCAATAAAATTTTTACTCAAGCAGACCTCAGTGCAATCCTCAAAAGAATTATTAACTCACATAAACTAACAACTTAAAACATGGCAAATTTAAACAACATTACCGGAGCATTATTGATAGATGCAACCGCAGCATTCCTGAACGGAGCAGGTTTGGGAGTACAGGAAGATAAAAACCGCGTTATCCCTAAGACCTTTAAGGAAAAAGTGAATAACAGATTAGAGGACGTACCTTACGTTTCCGCGCAATCTTGGAGAAGATGGCTTAGGGATACCAGCAATGAAGAAAATGGTTGGAACCCAAGTGAATTAAGAGCCGTGGGAGAAGGTTCTGAAAAAGGAACAACGAATAAAATTTCTACAGAATTAAATCCAATAGAATTTCCGGAAGATGATTTGTTTGGCTATATGAAAGCCGGAGCAAAAGGTGAAGAAAGTGTTCAGAGAACTTCACCCTTCAAATCATCTATTTTAAAAGGCATCAAAAATATGCGCACCATCAATATTGATGAAGCCTTTGTTCACTTGAAAGAGGGAACTCCTTTACCATACTCTACCAAATTTTATTCGGCACATTTAGAAGGATTTTTCAATTTGGAGTATTATCGTTTAGGTGTGTATGATAACCTTGGTAGCAAGCAGGAACTATCTTCTGACATGGTCACGAAGCATACCGATAAGCTGAATCAATCCAGTTTGGGTGTGAAATTTATCCGTTATGAATTGAAAAATGCTGCTGCAAATAGAAATCTTAATGCAGCAGGGTTATTGAAAGGTTTAGCTTACTTGCGAGGTGGGGCAAAGCAAGCAGCTTTCGGGGCGGATGTTTCGCCTAAAGTTTTAATTCTCGCGGGTTTAGAATCTGCTAATCCAATCTTCAATAATTTATTTATAGGAACAGGTGAAAAGCCAATTCTAAATACTGAATTACTACTTGAGTTGTATAACGACTATAAAGACAAATTAGCAACGCCTATTTATGTAGGTTTTAGAAAAGGGTATTTGCAAAATGAAGAAGAGATAATGGAAGAGCTAAAAGAGGGATTTGTATTGGCATCACCAGTTGACATTGTAAATCAATTCAACAAAAAATATTTAACGAATGGATAAATTACTGGAAATACAATTTTCAGGATGGACCGCCACACCTCGGCTTCCGTTTATTCTTTCTGGCAATGCTGTGTGTATGCATACACCAAGCTACTCTTTGGTTTTAGGGATTATCGGCTGTTGTTTGGGTAGAATTGTTTTGGCTAATGAAGTGAAATTGGGTTTCAAATATAGCTACGATACCATAGCCCAAGACATGGAAACTAGGCGGCGATTAGAATATGACGGACGTAAAGTAAAAACACATAGCAAAGGTACTGATGCATATATAAGAGAATTTCATACTGCTCCGCAACTTACTATTTGGATTGATAGATTAGATTGGAAAGACTATTTTGAAAGCCCGGTCGGTACACCTTCGTTAGGTCGCTCGCAGGATATTTTGAAGATTGATAGCGTAGCAATCATCGAAGTCGAAAAAACTGAAAGAGGAAATATGGGAGGCTCTCTGCTACCTTTTATAGCGGGTTTGCAAGCGGGCGGACAATTGGTTCAATTAGCAGAGTCTTATCTTGAAAATGAAGAAGTGGGTTCCGGAAGAATACCACAAGCATCCAAAGTCTTTATTTCGATACCTCATGATAATGATACTGAAGTAACCTATAATAGGATTTATAAAACCATATCCGAAAAGCCTGTTACTTTTTACCTGCACCATTTTAATGATGAATAAAGGCTATTTTGACCAGTTTTACGCTAAGAGTGATGGCATCACAACGCTTGAAATGCATACCCGCCATGTAATTACAGCCGGAGAAAACTTACTGTATTCACTCCCTTTATCTGTAGAAGAAAAAAAGTACTGGAAAGAGAAATTGAGACGAGTTGCTGTTTTTCATGATCTGGGTAAGATTCATAGAGATTTTGTCAGCAGACTGAAAGGTGCCAAAAGTGTCGACATTCGCCACGAGTTAGTTTCGCTTTTATTTTGCATTAATTTTTTACAATTAGAAGATGATGAATTGTTTGCTATAGCTACCCATCATAAAGGTATTGTGGATACACATTCAGAAAAGAGAGGGGCTTTATCTCCTTTTCAAATTGGTGATTATATCAATCATTGGTATGAAACTGATAATTTAATTTTTACAGAAAATAACATTCAAACCTGGTTGGCGATTTTTGAAGTAAATATGCAATTGGTTCAGCAGGATGCGGTAAAGGAGTTGCCAAAAAACATCAAAATGTACTTGAATGCTAAATATCAAAAAAAGGCTATTCAAAGCATTGAGATTAGAAAGCAATTTTCATTGACAAGAGCTTTGCTAATGGCTGCTGACCATTTGGCCTCTGCAAGAAAAGAAAATGATATACCCCAATATAAGCAACTTGGTATTGCAGATTTTCAACCTGCAAAAGATGGAGTTTACTTACCTTTTCGCCCTTTTCAAGAAAGGCTGCAGAGGATTAAAACGGATGCAATTCTTCATGCTCCCACCGGCTCTGGCAAAACAGAAGCCGCCTTAAATTGGGTGTATGCAAATCAATCTGAAAATTCCAGAGTTTTTTACTTGTTGCCCTATACAGCAAGCATTAATGCAATGGTTACACGATTGCAAAAGCATTATAATGGAGAAGTTGTCACTGCTTTGCATTCAAAAACGTTAGATTTTTTCTACGATCAGATTTCCGAAGAATACAGTAATGGTGAAAAAGATTATCAAAAAATTGAAAAGGAAGCATGGGATAAAAAATCGTTATCCAAGGAATTGTTTTATCCCATCAAAGTAGCCACTCTTCATCAGATTTTAAAAACCTCTCTTAAAGGAAAAGGTTGGGAATTTGCACTTTTTGATTACAAGAAAGCTTTGTTCATCATTGATGAGTTTCATACCTATGATGCTTTATTGACCGGGATGCTTTTAGCTACTATAAAATTGTATCGAAAGCTATTCAACACTAAATTTTTCTTCTTGTCTGCCACAATTCCAGATTTTATGCTGAAACTGATTATTGCAGAAGTTTATGATGGTAATAATTCTATATTGATCAGACCTGACGCAGACCAAGAACAAGATAGACTTGTATTGGACAGAAAAAGGCACCAATTGTACTGTATGGAAAATTCTACAATTGAAGAAGAATTTGTTATGATTGAGAGTTATCTAAACGCAGGAAAGTCGGTGTTGATTATTGTAAATAATGTGAAGACAGCCCAAAAACTGTATAACCAATTAAAATTTGAAGGATCTGTTCAGCTTTTGCATAGCGGATTTAACAAGAGAGATCGAACGATTATTGAAAGAGCCATCACTAATGATGATGCCTCGAAGCGGCCACAACTGCTGATTGCGACACAAGCCGTTGAAGTAAGTTTAGATATAGATTATGATATCGGTTTTATTGAGAATGCACCGATTGATGCTTTAATTCAACGTTTTGGTAGAGTTAATAGAGCCGGTAAAAAGCGCATTTATCCAACAGATAAGGATTTGAGTCTGCAAAGCGATACTGTTCCTGTATATGTTTTTGAGAAATCAATAGGGAAAACGCCATTTTATGATGATACAGTTTTGGCAGATACTTGGCAAAATCTATTGGCTTTAAACAATTGCGAATTAGGAGAAGACGATTTAATTCAGGTTTGTAATAAAGTTTATGAAAAAGGATATAATGAAGTTCAGCAGAGAGACTTTGAAACTGGTTTAAATAATTCAATTATCAAAGATTTTGAAGACGATTGGATAGCAGGACATTGGCGTGATTGGATTGATGATGTTCTGGAAAATAAAAATCAGAAAATCGAAGTGTTATGTTTTAATCTTATAGAAGAATATGAAACAAAAATTGCCGAACGAAGATTTTTAGAAGCCAATCAACTGCTTGTGTCGGTATTTGGATATGAACCTAAGTTTTCAAAGGATCAGCTATTTGGAGATACGAGGATCGCTATTAATCTAAAGTACGATTCAATTATAGGTTATTATTCTATTGATAAAAATATTGATGATCAATTTGATTTTTGAACATGCACCTCACCGGCACACACATAGCCTACCTCCACACCTGTCATAGAAAACTATGGCTGTTTGCCAATGGTATACAAATGGAGCATAACTCTGAAATAGTGGCGGAGGGAAAGCTGATTGCCGAAACTACTTACCTGGACAGGGCCAGAAAGTACACAGAACTGGCTATAGACGGAATCAAAATAGACTTTTATGATGCTAAAAACAAGGTAGTCCATGAAGTGAAAAAATCCGACAAAGTAGAACATGCGCACAAGGCACAGGTCATTTACTATTTATATGTACTTCATAAGAATGGAATATCTGACGCCTCTGCGATTCTGGAATACCCCAAACTTAAACTGAGAGATACGATTGTCTGGAACCCGGATTTTATAAATCAGGTAAACTCGTGGGTGGAAAAAGCTTTATACATTATTAACTCTAAAGAATGTCCGCCTCTTGTTCCAAAAAGTATTTGTAAAAAATGCTCTTATTACGAACTCTGCTATATTGATGAATAGTTATGTCCTTATTCAAAAACAAATATCGTATTGAATCTGCACGGTGGAGAAACTGGGATTATACCAGCGCAGGAGCCTATTTCATAACCATATGTACTCAGAACAGGCTACATTATTTCGGGAAAATCGAAAATGCTGAAGTAAAATTATCTGAGGCGGGTGAAATTGCTTCGCAATTTTGGCTCGAAATTCCAGAACATTTTTCTCATGCACAGGTGGGTGAATTTGTAATTATGCCGGATCATATGCACGGAATACTGATTTTGGATTCTTCTGCTACTGTACCGCCGTTGCAGTGCAGCGGCGGTACAGATCATTTTGATAATGCACAGACGTTGCAATGCAATAGCTGTACAGATCATTTTGATAATGCACAGACGTTGCAATGCAATGAGGGTACAGATCATTTTGATAACGCACAGACGTTGCAATGCAATGAGGGTACAGATCATTTTGATAACGCACAGACGTTGCAATGCAACGTCTCTGGCAGTGGCGGTGGTGGCGGTGGCGGTGGCGCGGGCACAAAAAATCAATTCATGGCGGATATTTCACCCAAACCGGGATCGGTATCTACAATCATCCGATCATACAAATCTGCGTGCACCAAACAGATTAATATGATGCTGCCCACACTAAATTTCGGCTGGCAATCTCGTTTTCACGATCATGTTATCCGAAACCAGCAGGAGCATTTCCGGATTGCCCAATATATTATCAACAATCCAAAAAACTTGAAGCACGGCGAACGCAAATGATTTAATCCATGAAAAAAACCTATTACCTCTTCAATCCCGGGCGCTTGAGCCGCAAAGACAATACCTTGAAATTCGTGCCCGTAGATGAAAATGGCGTGGAAGGCACACCGAAATATATCCCGGTAGAAGGCGTGTCAGATTTATATTGCTTTGGAGCTTTGGATGCCAATTCGGCACTCTATAATTTTCTGGGAAAACAACAGATCGGCGTTCATTTTTTTGATTATTATGAACATTATACCGGAAGCTTTCTGCCTAAAGAATATCTGTTGGCGGGCAAAATGCAGATTGAGCAGACCAAACATTATCTCTCAAAAACCAAGCGCCTGGCCATCGCGCGCAAGTTTGTGGAAGGTGCGGCTTTTAATATTGTTAAAAATCTCAGATATTACCAGTCCCGCGGCAAAGATCTGCAGGCGCATATTGATACAGTTGCCAGTTTTGCGGCTTCTATTGCACAGACCAGTGAAATTGATCAGTTGATGGGAGTTGAAGGCAATATCAGGCAAGTTTATTATGATGCTTTTGATTTAATCCTCAATGATTTTGCCATGAATGGGCGCAGCAAGCAACCTCCCAAAAATGAGGTGAACGCGCTGGTATCTTTCGGGAATATGATGTGCTACTCCCTGTGTTTAGGCCAGATCTATCATACACAGCTAAATCCGACCATCAGTTTTCTTCATGAACCGGGTTACCGCCGATATTCGCTGGCATTGGATTTGGCCGAAATCTTTAAACCGATCTTGGTGGATCGTGTCATATTTAAAGTTTTGAATAAAAAGGAGATACAGGCCAAGGACTTTGATGTGCAGGTGAATAGTGTGGTCCTGAAAGACGCAGCCCGTAAAATATTTGTCCGTGCATTTGAAGAGCGCCTCAACGAAACCATCAAGCACCGCGCGCTGGGTCGCAACGTAAGCTATAAACACTTGGTTAAACTTGAATGTTATAAACTTACCAAGCATATGCTGAACATGGAAGAATACAAACCTTTTAAAGCATGGTGGTAGGATGTACGTGATATTGGTATATGATATGGGCGAAAAACGCGTGGGTAAAATGCTGAAACTATGTCGCAAATATCTGAATTGGATACAGAACTCTGTCTTCGAGGGCGAAATTACGGAGGTGAAATTAAAGGAACTTCAGCATCTTGCCAAACAAATTATGAATATGGAGGAAGACAGCTTAATCATTTTTAAGAGTAGAAATGAGCGATGGCTGGAGAAAGAAATTACGGGTAAAGAACCGAACAAATTGGATACTTTTCTTTAAACAGTAGTTGTCGGTAGTCTGTTTTTTTGGCGCATATGTTCTTTGACATCTACGATAAAAATCACAATACTGCTGATTCACAGTTTCCTACAAAGTTGTCGGTGCCCATACAAAAACCGATTATTGGTCACCGACGATTTTTTAAGATAAAAAATGTCTATATTAGCATTGTAAAAGCCCATAAACAGGGCGTTACAATAGCCGGATGCGCCGGCTTTTAATCGCACAATCATTGAATTGAAACATGTCCAGGAATCTTGCTAGTCCGCTGATTCCCGCCACTTTTAATCGCACAATCATTGAATTGAAACATATCAATCTTTTCGCGGAATGGGAGTTCTGATAGTTCTTTTAATCGCACAATCATTGAATTGAAACAATGTTCAAAGACCGGGACGACAGGCGCGATACACTCTTTTAATCGCACAATCATTGAATTGAAACCCAGATGACCAATTCGCTTTTACTGTTGATGTCAAGTCTTTTAATCGCACAATCATTGAATTGAAACATTGACGTCGCCTGCATGGCCGCGTTTTGGTTTTTCTTTTAATCGCACAATCATTGAATTGAAACCATCTGTATAAGTACCATCACCCTTCAGCCATTTTCCTCTTTTAATCGCACAATCATTGAATTGAAACACTGCGAAACACTCACCTCATAAGTTTCTGTTTTGTCTTTTAATCGCACAATCATTGAATTGAAACTGTTACATTAAAACGAAAAACCCGCCGGAGCGGATTCTTTTAATCGCACAATCATTGAATTGAAACTTCAGAAAACCCTTCAGCCGGGAACTCTGCAGATTATCTTTTAATCGCACAATCATTGAATTGAAACCCGCTAAGGGTGCTTTACCGGCTTCGTGGTTGTAGCCTTTTAATCGCACAATCATTGAATTGAAACAACAATGTCCGATCTGGCAGGTGTAGCATCTTCATCTTTTAATCGCACAATCATTGAATTGAAACTATTTTAAAAGTTCATTAAAAAGTGACTTCCCAAACTTTTAATCGCACAATCATTGAATTGAAACATCCTGATACGCAATGTCGCCACGATCAATACCCGCCTTTTAATCGCACAATCATTGAATTGAAACTAATAAAAAACCTTATAATACAGATTTATAAGGTTCTTTTAATCGCACAATCATTGAATTGAAACCTGCCGCTTATGCCGATGGCATTGTGGATGCCGAGGACTTTTAATCGCACAATCATTGAATTGAAACAAATATTCATCACTATTAAACGGCCCTTTTGTATCTTTTAATCGCACAATCATTGAATTGAAACCGTTGTACCAAAACGCACGTATACCAACGTACTGGAACTTTTAATCGCACAATCATTGAATTGAAACACTTGATGGAAATATATCACGCAGCGCAAGACGAAAACTTTTAATCGCACAATCATTGAATTGAAACTCAATGAATTTCTCGGGCGATATTCAAGATTTCTCAACTTTTAATCGCACAATCATTGAATTGAAACAGCGATTGCAGGAGTATTGCTCACTAAATTATCGCTACTTTTAATCGCACAATCATTGAATTGAAACATAAAATAGCAGCAGAAACAGAAGGCCAAACCCTCTCTTTTAATCGCACAATCATTGAATTGAAACATGTGATAAAGTATGTCTGAATTCACCGCTAAAAGCTTTTAATCGCACAATCATTGAATTGAAACTATAATGCTGAACGGCTATAGACTTTCTTAAATCCCTCTTTTAATCGCACAATCATTGAATTGAAACAAATATCGAAAATCCAAAAATCTCTTACCATGGCTGCTTTTAATCGCACAATCATTGAATTGAAACTTATTAGACCTAAAACGTGCCTTAGGTTTAGCTAAACTTTTAATCGCACAATCATTGAATTGAAACCAAAATAAGGCTTGCGGCATTTTCGGACTTTTAATCGCACAATCATTGAATTGAAACTCTTGTACCAAAACGCACGTAGTACCAACGTACTGGAACTTTTAATCGCACAATCATTGAATTGAAACACTTGATGGAAATATATCACGCAGCGCAAGACGAAAACTTTTAATCGCACAATCATTGAATTGAAACTCAATGAATTTCTCGGGCGATATTCAAGATTTCTCAACTTTTAATCGCACAATCATTGAATTGAAACAGCGATTGCAGGAGTATTGCTCACTAAATTATCGCTACTTTTAATCGCACAATCATTGAATTGAAACATAAAATAGCAGCAGAAACAGAAGGCCAAACCCTCTCTTTTAATCGCACAATCATTGAATTGAAACTTAACTTTAGCAAATCAGCCTTCAGCGCCTGTGGCACTTTTAATCGCACAATCATTGAATTGAAACTCGCAATATTAATCGTTCTATCACTTCTGGGAGTACTTTTAATCGCACAATCATTGAATTGAAACGATATTCAAGTTTGCCAGATGGATTCATGTTCTTGCCCTTTTAATCGCACAATCATTGAATTGAAACAATCCTGATCAGGAATTTCATTTAATGAAACTTTCTTTTAATCGCACAATCATTGAATTGAAACTCGGGAACAGAATTTCGGAGTTACCGGCAGAGGCATCCTTTTAATCGCACAATCATTGAATTGAAACAAGCAACTCCTTCACCGGAGGAGTTGCTACTTAAACTTTTAATCGCACAATCATTGAATTGAAACAAGGATGCTTTTGAAAAATTGCTGGCAGGATGCACCCTTTTAATCGCACAATCATTGAATTGAAACGCGACATTCACGAAGTAGTAACAGTTTATACAGACGCTTTTAATCGCACAATCATTGAATTGAAACTAATTAACTGCTCACTTGTTAATTGGGGCTACAATCTTTTAATCGCACAATCATTGAATTGAAACTGCTTTGCCATCTTCAGCGAGATTGCTCGCAGATAGTCTTTTAATCGCACAATCATTGAATTGAAACAATTTTGACACTTGAAGGCATTACCATAGAGCCAACTTTTAATCGCACAATCATTGAATTGAAACTATCCTTTTCCGGCTCGCTCAATAACTCGTGCAGCGCTTTTAATCGCACAATCATTGAATTGAAACACCGGAAGCACTAAAGAGGACGTAGTCATCAATTCATCTTTTAATCGCACAATCATTGAATTGAAACTGATGATATTGCAATAACATACGATGCCACAAAAACCTTTTAATCGCACAATCATTGAATTGAAACTGCCTTATTTTCAAGATATTGAGCTGACGACATCTGCTTTTAATCGCACAATCATTGAATTGAAACGTTTTTTACGGTGAAGTTATTATTGAAAAGTATGACTTTTAATCGCACAATCATTGAATTGAAACCTGCTGTTTTATGAGTTCCGCTGTTTTCGTGTGCCTTTTAATCGCACAATCATTGAATTGAAACTTGAAAGTTTGACTAATGTTTCCTGCTTTGACTTCTTTTAATCGCACAATCATTGAATTGAAACTTTCCTGAAACTGAAGAGTGCAGCGCGTAGGTGTATCTTTTAATCGCACAATCATTGAATTGAAACACGCTGTTATGGAACCGCTAATGCTTTCAGATTTGCTTTTAATCGCACAATCATTGAATTGAAACTTCCTTTCTTACTTTTGCGGCTGCTTCAAGATCGGCTTTTAATCGCACAATCATTGAATTGAAACGCGGAATGTCGAAACTGATCTGCAAAAATTCGCATCTTTTAATCGCACAATCATTGAATTGAAACTTGCCTACTTAATGAAGAATCTTGTTACCAATTCAGCTTTTAATCGCACAATCATTGAATTGAAACCTGAATTTAGCGTTGGCAAGTAATTCGTTTTCGGCGCTTTTAATCGCACAATCATTGAATTGAAACTAACCGGCATTGTTTACATCGTTACCGGTTTCTCAACTCGTCTTTTAATCGCACAATCATTGAATTGAAACCATTGAAAGAGCTTGATGTGTTCGCTTTTTTGAGTTCTTTTTAATCGCACAATCATTGAATTGAAACACTTTATTAAGGGGTATTTGTCACACCAACGCTTTCTTTTAATCGCACAATCATTGAATTGAAACTTATCTGCTCTTTTTCTTTTGAGATATATAAATCTTCTTTTAATCGCACAATCATTGAATTGAAACGTAGGTTTCGTGTTGTTGGTCTGTTAGGCTCATGATACTTTTAATCGCACAATCATTGAATTGAAACCATACAGTTCGAGCCGCATTATTTTCGCAAACGCGTACTTTTAATCGCACAATCATTGAATTGAAACAAAAAATGACGACATATCTTTATATTATGCTGGTCTTTTAATCGCACAATCATTGAATTGAAACCTGTCTGCATTATTGATATATTAATGTCTTTTAATGCTTTTAATCGCACAATCATTGAATTGAAACGCACCTACACCAACTTCGGGGGGATTGTGGTGACGGACTTTTAATCGCACAATCATTGAATTGAAACAAGAGAAGGAATTGAGCGAAGAAAAAGCAAAGAACCCTTTTAATCGCACAATCATTGAATTGAAACTTTTCATCCCTCAATAATTTGCCATTTTCGTCCCTTTCTTTTAATCGCACAATCATTGAATTGAAACACAGAAACCGCAAGACAGATACTGCGGAAGTCATAAGCTTTTAATCGCACAATCATTGAATTGAAACCATTTGGGTGTTATAATCCCTTGCTTTCTGATTTTCTTTTAATCGCACAATCATTGAATTGAAACTACCAAATTCATACTCAATATCAATAGATGCATTAGGACTTTTAATCGCACAATCATTGAATTGAAACCAGGACAGTATGATGACTATTGTGTAGTAAACTTATCTTTTAATCGCACAATCATTGAATTGAAACTATATATACCATACTCATCTGCTGTAAATGTGGTACCTTTTAATCGCACAATCATTGAATTGAAACAGAGGATTGAATGAAAGATTTTCTGTATTTTGGTCCTTTTAATCGCACAATCATTGAATTGAAACGGCTTTAAATAATAGTCGATTAATACCCACAAAGCACTTTTAATCGCACAATCATTGAATTGAAACATAATAGCCTTCCTTTGCTATTTCCATGCATTCCGCAACTTTTAATCGCACAATCATTGAATTGAAACAGCCGATAAGGAAGAACTTTTGGAAGCGTTGGAAAGCTTTTAATCGCACAATCATTGAATTGAAACTCTGTAGTAAGGGAATAGGCAAAAACTTTATAACAGCTTTTAATCGCACAATCATTGAATTGAAACATGAACCCGATAAACTTTTGGGTACATTTCAGTTCTTTTAATCGCACAATCATTGAATTGAAACTCATACATAGCCTTTTTATTTGCTGTTTCGGCTGCTTTTAATCGCACAATCATTGAATTGAAACAGGATTAAATGATAGGTTTTCGGTGTTTTGGTCTACTTTTAATCGCACAATCATTGAATTGAAACTCTGGAGAATTAATCTTTTATGACACATTTATACATTCTTTTAATCGCACAATCATTGAATTGAAACATGATAAGACTTGATGCAGCGCAAGAGGGCAAGTACCTTTTAATCGCACAATCATTGAATTGAAACTTAGGCAAAAAACAATCAACTTTAACTGTTTTTATTCTTTTAATCGCACAATCATTGAATTGAAACACAGTCATTACCTCGTGAATGAAAAATTCATTCTACCTTTTAATCGCACAATCATTGAATTGAAACTTATATAGCAACATCAAAAGGAAGGATATTTTCAACTTTTAATCGCACAATCATTGAATTGAAACATCCAAAATTGGACTGATCCCTGAACCTGCTGTAAACTTTTAATCGCACAATCATTGAATTGAAACCAATAGTCGCTTCACGGACTTGATGGAGTAGTTTTCTTTTAATCGCACAATCATTGAATTGAAACCCACCTAATTGCAGTTTTTCCATATAATGCTGACTCTTTTAATCGCACAATCATTGAATTGAAACTATCAAATGATGTTCGAGTAAGATGGGACAAATTAAACTTTTAATCGCACAATCATTGAATTGAAACAACGAACTTACACAAATGTACTTGAACAGCATTGGTTCTTTTAATCGCACAATCATTGAATTGAAACCCAATAGGGCGTTTGCGAAATTTTGCAAGAAAAATTCTTTTAATCGCACAATCATTGAATTGAAACTACAAAAAAAGAAAAGTCTTATAAACGGTAACAAGTCTTTTAATCGCACAATCATTGAATTGAAACACGTAAAACGTTCCGTCATCCTTTACGAATGATAAATCTTTTAATCGCACAATCATTGAATTGAAACGCATTAATAAGAGAACGTACTGAAGTATCCGCTGGGCTTTTAATCGCACAATCATTGAATTGAAACGTAGGCTTTGAAGAGATAGAACTCCGGAAGGAACACCCTTTTAATCGCACAATCATTGAATTGAAACAACAAGACTTATTTTTCTTTTAAATTCGTATATTAGCTTTTAATCGCACAATCATTGAATTGAAACAAGTTACGCCCGCTGCAATCGCAACAGCAGGATTTAACTTTTAATCGCACAATCATTGAATTGAAACCAGCGATGGGTTGAATATTTGCAAACAAATCAATTGGCTTTTAATCGCACAATCATTGAATTGAAACAGCAGATTTGGCAAAAGCTAATGCCGAAAATGCGACTTTTAATCGCACAATCATTGAATTGAAACCGGTAAGTTTATATATTTCCTGCTGCGCTGGGTTACCTTTTAATCGCACAATCATTGAATTGAAACTGGAAAAGGTGAAATGAAAGGTTACACCTTTATGCACTTTTAATCGCACAATCATTGAATTGAAACTAAATTTTATAAGTATCGTCATGAGTTATAAAATCTCTTTTAATCGCACAATCATTGAATTGAAATGATAAACCATGGACATCGCCCAGGTGAATGATTCCTTTTAATCGCACAATCATTGAATTGAAATCGGTGAAGACCGGTTACCGGTGCAGCAGGGGATGAGCTTTTAATCGCACAATCATTGAATTGAAATAGTGTCTTTTTTATTAAACAGTACAGATATTCGTATTTGTACTGTTTTTCTTTTTGTAAGATTTTGGTATTAATTCCTGTTGTTGATGCATTTGCATCGGTGTTAAATAATGATTTGACAAATGCGGTCTTAACTTATTATAAACCTCTACGGTTTGTTTGACCAAAATCTTTCTTGTATTCAAATCTACATTAAATTTATCAATATCATATTCCTGTTTTAAAATTCCATTAATTCTTTCGGCTATGGCATTCTCATAAGGATCGGATTCTTGTGTCATGCTACAACGTATTTTATGCTTTTTCAATAGCTTTTGATAATCATCTGAACAATACTGTAACCCTCTATCCGAGTGATGGATAAGGTTCTTTGTGTTTTCAGTTTTCAGTGCCATTTTTAAAGCATTTAGACAAGATGCCGTTGCCAAGGAATCTGACACATCAAAGCCTACTATTTTCTTAGAATAAGCATCGGTTATTAAACTTAAATAGGCAGGGTTTTCTCTGTTTCCCAAGTAAGTTATGTCTGATACCCAAACATTATTGGGCTTTTTGTATTGATAATCTTTAATCAAATTTTTATGTTTTTTAAAACGATGATACGAATTGGTTGTTTTGTGATAGCTTCTTTTGGGGATGATTAACAAATGGTTAGCCCTTAAGATGTCAAAGAATTTGTCTCTGCCAATTTTTAAGCTTTCAAGCTTCTCTTTCAAAAGAAAATACAACTTCTTTCCACCCATCTTGGGATGAATCATTCGCAGCTCTGCTACCCAATCCACAACCTGCTGTGCATTTTGTTGTCGCTTTGCTCTTCGTTTAAAATAACGATAATAAACCTGCCGGTCCACCCCGAACAATTCACAGGAGAAACTTATGGTTTCTTTTTGTTCCTTTCGGAAAGATTCGATAGTTCCGGTGGTGAGTTTTTTCGTATGTCAATTTGATATTCCTCTTCGGCAAGGTTGATCATCATATCGAAAATAATGGCTTTTTTATCCGCCACATAAGCCTGTTTCTCAAGTAAAGCTTTCTGTTTTTGCAAAAGCTTTACCTAGGCTTCAAGCTCCATAATCTTTTGTTCTGGTGACTTTGGCATATTCGATGGTGTTTGGTTCTCCCAATCAAAGGTACCAAATTTTCTAAGCCAACTCACAACAGTGCTTCGGGCTTGGATACCATACTTACGGCAGGCACCCACAGTAGATAACTCCCCAGACTCGATTTCTTTTACAACACTCAATTTAAAAGACATACTGTAATCGCGCTGAGTGCTTTTCACATAATTGTTTCTTTCTTCCATGATAACGATTTCTTTTTTGTATCGCTATTTCAGGACGGGAGCAATAACTATATCTCTTAAGAACCACCTTTCGGGTGGTTTTTTTGTTTTGAGGGATTGGTGTGAATTTTTTCATGTTCTGGTTCAGGGAGTTGTGACTTATGCGAGAAAATAATGATTGGATGATTTGGAATGGGAGATAAATGGCGTATCTTTGCAGTCCCAAATGAGGGGAAGCGCAGTAGTTGAATTATAAGAGACCGAGATGTTGTTTAGGATTTTGGATAGCTTTCAGAAATGCTTAAAAAAAAACTTCACAAAACATTTTGCAGATTCAAGATTAGTTGTATCTTTGCAATCCCAAATCGAGAGAAGCGGGGAGCGGAGTAGAAGATTAGGATTGAATTTAGCGGAGATTAAGGCTTACGAAAAAAAGTTTTAAATTTTTCTCCAAAACATTTGGTCAATTAAAAAATAGTTTATACTTTTGCACTCGCAAATCAGAACAAACGACAGATAAAAAGTTCTGAAGGAAGCGAAAAGAAAAGAGATCATTGACATACAAATAACAACCAAAAAAGTAAGGAAAAACTAAAGCGTCAATACTTTAAGTAGAGTCAGAACAAACATACAATGGAGAGTTTGATCCTGGCTCAGGATGAACGCTAGCGGGAGGCCTAACACATGCAAGCCGAGCGGTATTTTTTCTTCGGAAGAGAGAGAGCGGCGTACGGGTGCGTAACACGTGTGCAACCTGCCTTTATCTGGGGGATAGCCTTTCGAAAGGAAGATTAACACCCCATAATATAATGATTGGCATCAATTATTATTGAAAACTCCGGTGGATAGAGATGGGCACGCGCAAGATTAGATAGTTGGTGAGGTAACGGCTCACCAAGTCGATGATCTTTAGGGGTCCTGAGAGGGAGATCCCCCACACTGGTACTGAGACACGGACCAGACTCCTACGGGAGGCAGCAGTGAGGAATATTGGACAATGGGTGAGAGCCTGATCCAGCCATCCCGCGTGAAGGAAGACGGTCCTATGGATTGTAAACTTCTTTTGTACAGGAATAAACCTACTTACGTGTAAGTAGCTGAAGGTACTGTACGAATAAGCACCGGCTAACTCCGTGCCAGCAGCCGCGGTAATACGGAGGGTGCAAGCGTTATCCGGATTTATTGGGTTTAAAGGGTCCGTAGGCGGGCCTGTAAGTCAGTGGTGAAATCTCATAGCTTAACTATGAAACTGCCATTGATACTGCAGGTCTTGAGTAAATTTGAAGTGGCTGGAATAAGTAGTGTAGCGGTGAAATGCATAGATATTACTTAGAACACCAATTGCGAAGGCAGGTCACTAAGATTTAACTGACGCTGATGGACGAAAGCGTGGGTAGCGAACAGGATTAGATACCCTGGTAGTCCACGCCGTAAACGATGCTAACTCGTTTTTGGATCTTCGGATTCAGAGACCAAGCGAAAGTGATAAGTTAGCCACCTGGGGAGTACGTTCGCAAGAATGAAACTCAAAGGAATTGACGGGGGCCCGCACAAGCGGTGGATTATGTGGTTTAATTCGATGATACGCGAGGAACCTTACCAAGACTTAAATGGGAAATGACAGGTTTAGAAATAGACCCTTCTTCGGACATTTTTCAAGGTGCTGCATGGTTGTCGTCAGCTCGTGCCGTGAGGTGTTAGGTTAAGTCCTGCAACGAGCGCAACCCCTGTCACTAGTTGCCATCATTCAGTTGGGGACTCTAGTGAGACTGCCTACGCAAGTAGAGAGGAAGGTGGGGATGACGTCAAATCATCACGGCCCTTACGTCTTGGGCCACACACGTAATACAATGGCCGGTACAGAGGGCAGCTACCTAGCGATAGGATGCAAATCTCGAAAGCCGGTCTCAGTTCGGATTGGAGTCTGCAACTCGACTCTATGAAGCTGGAATCGCTAGTAATCGCGCATCAGCCATGGCGCGGTGAATACGTTCCCGGGCCTTGTACACACCGCCCGTCAAGCCATGGAAGTTTGGGGTACCTGAAGTCGGTGACCGTAAAAGGAGCTGCCTAGGGTAAAACAAGTAACTAGGGCTAAGTCGTAACAAGGTAGCCGTACCGGAAGGTGCGGCTGGAACATCTCATTTTAGAGCGTCTTATAGACGTTAAACAAATACAAAGATACTTTTACGTATCGCTGTACTTTACTTAAAGATGCTTTAGTTTTTTACTTTTGGTTGATATTTAAAAATACACCCACTAGAAAATTAGTATTAGGGAGGAGATACAAGAGCCAGGAGGCAAGAATCAAGACAGTAGAAGTCTTGTATCTAGCATCTTGAATCTAAAAGTCTTAACAAGACAGTCTCGTAGCTCAGCTGGTTAGAGCGCTACACTGATAATGTAGAGGTCGGCAGTTCGAGCCTGCCCGAGACTACTAATTGAAAAGACGGGAAGATGAAAGAGCCAAGAGCCAAGACAACGAATTGAAAAGTCTTGAATCTAGCATCTTGAGTTTCTTAGTCTGAACTAGAGGGGAATTAGCTCAGCTGGCTAGAGCGCCTGCCTTGCACGCAGGAGGTCAAGGGTTCGACTCCCTTATTCTCCACATATTGTATGATGTATGAAAGTACAAAGTATAATGTATGAGTGTGATATCAGGAAATGTATACTACAAATGACGGAGCCGTCATTAATACATTTTACATATTACATTAATACAAGAAAAAAGATCATTGACATTAACGGTAAGAACATCACAAAGAGAAAACCGAGCACTTACGGGTGCGGAGTTTAAAAATAGGTTGATAATTGAATTATCGACAAAACAACTAAACTAATTTATATTAGGAAAGAAATCGTTAAGGGCGTATGGCGGATGCCTAGGCTTTCAGAGGCGAAGAAGGACGTGGTAAGCTGCGAAAAGCTCGGGGGATTGGCACACACGAATTGATCCCGAGATGTCCGAATGGGGCAACCCAATACATTGAAGATGTATTACTCTAAATTTATTTAGAGAGCAAACCCGGCGAACTGAAACATCTAAGTACCCGGAGGAAAAGAAATCGAAGAGATTCCGTAAGTAGTGGCGAGCGAAAGCGGATTAGCCCAAAAGCTTTTATATGTTTAATAGAATGTTCTGGAAAGAACAGCCATAGAGGGTGATAGCCCCGTATATGAAAGGCATACATAAGTGATAAATGAGTAGGGCGGGACACGTGAAATCCTGTCTGAATATGGGGGGACCATCCTCCAAGGCTAAATACTCCTGAAAGACCGATAGTGAACAAGTACTGTGAAGGAAAGGTGAAAAGCACTTCGAATAGAAGGGTGAAAGAGAACCTGAAACCGTACGCCTACAAGCGGTCGGAGCCCACAAGTTGGGTGACGGCGTGCCTTTTGCATAATGAGCCTACGAGTTAATTTTACTAGCGAGCTTAAGCACTTCAGGTGCGGAGGCGGAGCGAAAGCGAGTCTGAACAGGGCGCTATAGTTAGTAGGATTAGACGCGAAACCTTGTGATCTACCCATGGGCAGGTTGAAGCTTTGGTAACACAAAGTGGAGGACCGAACCGGTTGACGTTGAAAAGTCTTCGGATGACTTGTGGGTAGGGGTGAAAGGCCAATCAAACTGGGAGATAGCTCGTACTCCCCGAAATGCATTTAGGTGCAGCGTCGTGATAAGTTTATTAGAGGTAGAGCTACTGATTGGATGCGGGGGAGTCAAATCCTACCAATTCCTGACAAACTCCGAATGCTAATAAATGTTGCACGGCAGTGAGGGCATGGGTGCTAAGGTCCATGTCCGAGAGGGAAAGAACCCGGACCAACAGCTAAGGTCCCCAAATCTATACTAAGTTGAAACAACGCGGTTGGACTGCATTGACAGCTAGGATGTTGGCTTGGAAGCAGCCATTCATTTAAAGAGTGCGTAACAGCTCACTAGTCGAGCGGTCCGGCATGGATAATAATCGGGCATAAGTATAGTACCGAAGCTATGGATTTATAACTTTAGAGTTATATCTGGTAGGGGAGCATTCTATCGGCGCAGAAGCAGTATCGTGAGGTATTGTGGAGCTTATAGAAAAGAAAATGTAGGCATAAGTAACGATAAAGGGGGCGAGAAACCCCCTCACCGAAAGACTAAGGTTTCCTCAGCCATGCTAATCAGCTGAGGGTTAGTCGGGACCTAACGCGAACCCGAAAGGGGAAGTGGATGGACAATGGGTTAATATTCCCATACTTGCTCACACTAAAAAGGGGACGGATTTACGTACTTGCTGGAGACTGACGGAATAGTCAAGGCCTAGCCTTCGGGCGAAGCTGCTGCAGGGAAATAGATTCCAAGAAAAGCCGAAGTGAAGCAACCCGTACCAAAACCGACACAGGTAGTCGAGGAGAGAATCCTAAGGTGCTAGAGTGAATCATGGTTAAGGAACTAGGCAAAATAGTCTCGTAACTTCGGAAGAAGAGACGCCATCAGCAATGGTGGCCGCAGTGAAGAGGCCCAGGCGACTGTTTATCAAAAACACAGGACTCTGCTAAATCGAAAGATGCTGTATAGGGTCTGACACCTGCCCGGTGCTGGAAGGTTAAGGAAGGTTGTTAGCAGCAATGCGAAGCAATTGACTGAAGCCCCAGTAAACGGCGGCCGTAACTATAACGGTCCTAAGGTAGCGAAATTCCTTGTCGGGTAAGTTCCGACCTGCACGAATGGTGTAACGATCTGGGCACTGTCTCAACCATGAGCTCTGTGAAATTGTAGTATCGGTGAAGATGCCGATTACCCGCAATGGGACGAAAAGACCCTGTGAACCTTTACTATAACTTCGTATTGACTTTGAGTAAACAATGTGTAGGATAGGTGGGAGACTATGAAGCGGGCACGCCAGTGTCCGTGGAGTCAACGTTGAAATACCACCCTTTGTTTACTTGGAGCCTAACTTCTGCAAAGAAGGACATTGCGTGGTGGGTAGTTTGACTGGGGTGGTCGCCTCCAAAAGAGTAACGGAGGCTTTCAAAGGTACCCTCAGCACGCTTGGTAACCGTGCGTAGAGTGTAATGGCATAAGGGTGCTTGACTGTGAGACCTACAAGTCGATCAGGTGCGAAAGCAGGACATAGTGATCCGGTGGTTCCGTATGGAAGGGCCATCGCTCATAGGATAAAAGGTACTCCGGGGATAACAGGCTAGTCTCCCCCAAGAGCTCACATCGACGGGGAGGTTCGGCACCTCGATGTCGGCTCGTCACATCCTGGGGCTGGAGAAGGTCCCAAGGGTTGGGCTGTTCGCCCATTAAAGTGGCACGCGAGCTGGGTTCAGAACGTCGTGAGACAGTTCGGTCTCTATCTATTGCGGGCGTTAGATGTTTGAGAGGGCTTGAATCTAGTACGAGAGGACCGATTTGAACAAACCTCTGGTGTATCAGTTGTACCGCCAGGTGCACCGCTGAGTAGCTACGTTTGGAAAGGATAAGCACTGAAAGCATATAAGTGCGAAACCTGCCTCAAGATGAGACATCTTTTAAGGGTCGTGGGAGATGACCACGTCGATAGGCTACAGGTGTAAAGACAGTAATGTCATAGCCGAGTAGTACTAATTACCCGTAGATTTATAGCTTAATATACCCAATATCCACGTAAGTGCATTAAAGGTTTACTCTTTGTGAGCGTTTTTATCGATAACAATAGAACCAAGATATCAGAACCAAGAACCAAGATTGAAGTCTTGCATCTTGAATCTAGCATCTTGACTCTAAATAACATATTTAGGGTGGTTTTAGCAGAGGGGCTCACCTGTTCCCATTCCGAACACAGAAGTTAAGCCCTCTAGCGCCGATGGTACTGCGAAAGCGGGAGAGTAGGTCGCCGCCAGTCTTTTTAAACCTCAATCATTTATTTGATTGAGGTTTTTTTATGCCTAAATAGCAACATTACAATATCTTATCCAAATCACTGAGCTGATCCGCCAAAGTCATCTGGAATGTTAAACTAGCAAGAAACATAATACATCTGTGAGTGTATGATACTTATTTTAATCTAATTAGGTAGAGTAGGCTAAAAAATAAACTAGGTTAACATACTTCCCATTATCATATGGTAACAAAACCTTTTGTAATCTTCCCTAAAAACCGAAACGAATATAAATTTAGTTTTTAAATTTAGGAAAGATGAAACAAAGCAAATTTACAGAGGTTCAGATCATAAATATAAACTTCGTTTTTATCATTAATGTACAGCTTAAATTCATCTGTTTTGGACAGGTGGACAATGTGCAAACCCTTGTCCAGTCATACCTGTTGGATTGTTAATGATTTGGATTATTTCAAACGTAGCTGTACGCTTCCTGCCTATATTAATTTCTCGGGTCTATAGTTCCAAAATGTCCTATGTTGGGCATTAAGAACCTTGCTCGATAGCTGCGTCATTGCGGACGCAGCGAAAGCAATCTACAAATGTGACTTCCTCCGCTGCGCAAAATCTCCTGACATTAGCGGTTTATTTATAAGGTATATACTGTTTTATACCTTCACCTCTATTACCACTTATTACCTTCCATACCTACTTGCTCCCTTCCGCATTAAAAATTTTACGGTACTATCGAATACCTACTGAAAAGTTGTCGTTGAGAATGTGAAACTTTGCTTCTACTACAAACACTACGATGAAAACACGACCCGTCCGACTCTACTTTATCCAAAAGACATTCAGCGCATCACCGGCAAAAGCGAACGCTATAGCCGCAGTCTGATGACCAGAATCAAACCTACTTGCACAAATCCGACCATCAGGTTTCTCACGGTCGAAGAATTCTGCACCTATATGGGCCTTCCATACGAATCCGTGAAAGAACTGATACACTATCAGCTGGTCTCAGCAGCCATGGATATTAATTTTGAAAGCGGCAGCTACACCACAGCACAAAGCCAGACGCCCATCAGGCTAATTGATACAGCGGTGACTACTGCGGAACAGTTAACGCAGCAACTGACCGCGGCTTCAGTGAATCCACTCTTTCTGATTTTTGGTGTAAATTTCTATCATCAACGGCGCTTTTTACGAACTGAAGAACGGGATATTTAATGCACCGCAGATCATTAATATATCTGGAACCCCATAGACATGGAACATGAACTGATTAGAACTTACCATGCAAACGGTAATAAGTCTCCATTCTGAAAATCAGATTCAAATATGAGTCAATGATATTAAACAGCATGTGTTTGATAGGTCATTTTCATGTATTTACAAGGTTTCTTTATTACTTTAATGGCGCAATGTCAGCCTGTAGACAGTCCTCAGCGGTTAGGTGTAGTGCCTTATGATTTCTCGCAGTTTTATTTAAACAGTAGAAAAAATGATTTGGTGATATCAGAAATATTATTAATTTTGATATAGCAACATACACAGAATTATTAATCCACAATGACAGCTATTTTTATTTCAGCTCCTGTAAATTTATCCCATTATGAAAAACCAAATCGTTATCGCTTCGCTGTTTCTGGGAGCTGTTGCTTTAGGAACAAATAAGGTTCAGGCACAAAAATCTGAGCAGGCCACTACCACCGTAAGCATTGTTTTAGCAGATGTAATTTCCATTGACGAGGGAAGTATGGCTTCTGAAGGAGCGGTGGGTTTCAGTTATGCAAATGCGGCAGATTATAATTCTACGAAAAACGTGACGGTGCCGAATAGTTTAGTCATCATTTCCTCTAAAAATTTCGATGTAAAAGTAAAATCCGAGGGCGCCAATTTTGTAAGCGGTTCCAATATGATCCCGGTAGATGTATTGCAGGTAAAAGCAGTGCCAGGCGGAAGTTTAAGCGGAAACATGAATGAAGTGACGCTTTCTACAGCAGATCAAATCCTGGTAAGCAACGCAGCCTTAGGGGCAAAACAATCTTTAAATATTGATTATTCCATCTCCGCGGAAAAAGCATCAAAGGTGCTTTTAGGTAAACCCAAAGGCTCTTACACACAAAAAGTAACGTATACCGCGACTGCTTTATAATTAAAATAAACATCCAAAAATATAAGCCCTCAGCATTCAATAAATGCTGAGGGCTTTTTTAATTAATACATCTATAATTCTTGTAGTGATTTTACTACATGAGGTTCCAATTTCCACTACAATTAAACTTTCACCGCCGCTGTAAATTTGCAGTATCAAAAGAGAACAATTACACAAGAATAACAAATAAAAGAAAATATTATGAAAAAGTCATTCGCCATCGCAGCTCTTACTTTCGGAGCACTCGTATTTGGAACAAACAAAGTTCAGGCTCAGAACACCACCGCAACCACCACGGTGAGCATTACCTTAAATGATGTGATCTCAATCGATGCAGGAAGTACCGCAATTTCTGGCGCAGTAGCTTTTAATTATGTGACGGCGGCGGATTATAACTCGGAGAAAACAGTTCCCCAAGCCAACGCTTTGAAGGTAACTTCAACAAAGCCTTTTAACGTAAAAGTAAAAGCAGGTGGCGCGAACTTCGTTCATGGGACCACTTCAGCCAACGTAATCCCTGTAAGCGTTTTAACGATTAAAGCGGCTACAGCAGCCGGCACGATGGGCGGAACAAAAAGCGCGGTGGTTTTATCAGCAGCGGATCAGACCTTAGTGGCAAACGCTCCACTGGGAAGCGCCTTGACCTTAAACCTGGATTATACCATTCCAGCAGCAAAATCTTCTTCTGCGGATATCCTGGGTAAGCCAGCGGGAACATATACACAAACTGTAACTTATACCGCGACTGCTTTATAATTAAAATATCGAAAAATATAAGCCCTCAATATTTAAAAATGTTGAGGGTTTTTTATTTAGAGAAATTCTTGTAGTGATTTTACTACATGAGGTTCCAATTTGCACTACAATGAAACTTTCACCACCGCTGTAAATTTGCAGTGTTAAAAGAGAACAATTAAACAAATAAACTTATACAGCACCGGCTATATAAATTTTTTTTTAGTTTGTAAAGGTTCCTTTAGTTACGTTTTCAGTAGTTTTGGGAATCTTTTATTTTTTTAAACCATTTACACCATGCGCAAATTCATTCACCTTTTTACATTCATCCTCCTTACAGGATCTTCTATGCTTTTGGCACAAAGTATTTCGATGTCGCCTACACGTCTGTTTTTCACCGGTAACCCAGGTGAAAAAATATCAAAGACCGTTACGCTGAATAACAGTTCGGATAAGGATTACGTTTTTAACCTCAACTATAAAGATTGGGCTAGAGAAGAAGACGGAAACAAAGTGTATTTTAACGCAGGTACATCAAAGACTTCAAATGCCGCCTGGGTATCTACTTTGGAAAATTCCGTAACGGTTCCCGCGAAAAGCACCAAGGAGATTGTAGTAACGATGCAGATCCCGGCTAACGCCTCAAAGTCGGTGGTGACCAACAGTATGCTGTTTTTTACCCAACTTCCGCAGCAGACCGATCAGGCAAAGGTTCAGAACGGAATCGGGATCATCACTTTGTTTGAAGTAGGGCTGCATATTTTTTATACACCACCAGGGAACAACATCAAAAGTCTGGATATTACCAATATTGCAGAGGTTTCTACAGAAAATACTGCGAACAGAAAAGTCGCGGTTAGCATCCACAACGATGGGAATACGATCAATGATGCCACCGTTGAGTTTGAACTCACGAATACAGATACGGGTAAGGAAATTAAATTGCCGGCAGTTTCAATTTCGATGATGCCGGATACCAATCAGGTGGTGCAGTTTTCATTACCGGAGAACATTTCCGGAAACTTCCTCGGTGTTGCGATCATAAAAATGGCCGGATCCAATGATTTACGCGTAGGCGAAAAAAACTTTAAATTTTAATAAAAACAAGTCTTGAAACCACAAAATAGAATATCGATGTTAATCCTTAGAAGAACGGCCCTGTTCCTGGCATTTCTTCTGCAGCTTTCGTTTTCCTATGCGCAGGAAAAGAAGGAGGTCGCGATCTATTTTGAAAACGGAAGTGTTGCGGTTGAAAAAGGTTCAACTTTCACTAATTCCCTCGTGGTGGAGAATAAAAGTGCGGAAGAAATCACCGTTCAGAACATCATCCCTCAGGAAAAATATCCGGGATTGCTTTATTATCCCAAAAATGAATTCACGTTAGCGGCCGGCCAGTCAAAAAAACTTCCGGTAAAGCTCATCGCGAATGTGGATTTCATGAAACTGAGATCCAGTGAGATTAAATTTAATGTTTCTTATCTAAAATCAGCCGCCGCCAAAACTGAAAGCGCATCTTTCTCCGTTAAAAAAGAGGAAAACAACAACATCGCGATCTACACTGCATCTTACGAGAATTTCATCAATCCTGCCGCGCCCGAATCCTCCATTCTTTTAATGATAGAAAACCAGGGTTACAGTAAACGAACAGTTAAAATTGACTTGCAGTCCGTCCCTGATGGTCTGGAAATGATGCCAAGACAGCAAACCGTAACGCTCGAAGGTTTGGAAAAACAAACCGTTGAGCTCAGGATTTTGGTCAGAAAACAGAACACTCTTTTCCCCGAATTTAATATCAACGCAACCGCCACAGATGTCTTTACCAACGAAATCGTGGGCAGCAACACGCTTCATTTGGTAATTTTATCCAACAACCGACAGGTTGCGCGTGGCAATGAAGCCGTTAGCGGAACTAATTTTGCGGAATTTGGCTATAACGAAAACAGTTCGGGCTTCAATTTTCTTCAGTTAAGAGGAAACACTGCGTTCCGTATAACCGAAAATCTGAATTCGCGCGTGAATCTTGGCGCGGATTATTATCTGGCGGATGGCCGCTACAACATCTATGATACCTGGCTGGAACTGGAAAGGAAAAATACGGTTTTGCGCCTCGGCAATGTAAACAGCAGCGATTATGATTACCCGGTTTTCGGACGTGGCGGAAAAATTTCGACTTTGATAGGTAAAAATAATCAGCTTGAAATCCTCGCGCTCGAAAATAATTTCAACCTGTTCGGGACCTATTTCCAGCAATCCGAAGGTTCTACCGTGGTGGGCGCGAAATACGGTTTCGGCAATGGTAAATCTTTCATCGGGAAGGTTTCATATATCTACGACCACGATCCGCGCTTCAGTGTAGATACGCAGGTAGCCAACGCGGCATCATCAATCATCATTAATGAAAAACACACCATCCGTACCGAACTGGGCCTAAGCCACGAAAAAGGTCTTGCAAACCACGATGAAAACGCGGGAGCTTTAGTTGGGGCCAATTACGACGGTAAGGTAGGGAAGTGGGACATTCAGTCGGTAAACTCATTTGCCACGAAAAGTTACGCGGGCATAAAACGCGGCTCTTTTTTCACCAACCAAAGGATTGGTCACCAGTTTTCTGCGACGCAGCGCGCCTTCATCCAGTACCAGAATTCGCAGGTAGATCCGGAGTTTCTCAGTTTCCAGAATGCGCCCATCGAAGCGGGTGCCGCCAATGTTCGTTATTATTTTAACAGTACAGAAGCGCTGGGGACGGGGTATCAGTTTTCCGCGAAGAACTGGAATTTCCTCTTGGCCCCGAAGGTGGAAAGACAGAAAACCGCGAGTGTCTATACCGCGCAAGAACTTTTTTCTTACCGTTTTGAAACCAATATCAGCACCACTTTCGGTGCGCACGGCCTGAATCTGATGGCGGAATATTCATACTCGAAAGAGAATGATGAAACAGATTGGTTTAACAGTTTGAAGACTACTTTGTCTTACAGATACAAATCTTTCTCGCTGAACGGAACCGCGCAGTGGAACGCGAATAATGTATTTGATTTGAATTCTTATTATGATGTAGACCGCAATTTCGCGAACTACAATGGGTATGCTTCGTATAATTTCCAGATGCTCAGAAATCAACTGAACGGATCTTTTTCGGCCGGAGTCTCTTATTCGGAGCTTTATAAAAACCTCAACAGCAACATCACCGGAAATCTGGAGTATAAGATTTCACCTTCCTGGGCATCCACGGGTTATTTTAATTTCTCTGGCTACAAATCCACCGCGGCGTATGCTACCAGCGGCAGTTATTACCAGTTCAGACTCGGTATTAAAAAATACTTCAGCGCCGCTACCACACTTGGCAATCATAAGGTAAGTTTCCAGCTGTTTGAAGATAAAAATTACAATGGAATCCTTGAAAATGGCGAGAAAGTGCTGGCCAATGAAATTGTGAAACTCGACAATTTTGTGGCGATGACGGATAAAAACGGAAAAGTGGTTTTCCAGAACGTGCCAGAAGGTGTTTACACTTTGAAAGTGAATGAAAGTGCCGGCGCACGACTGATGATGGACCCTGTGATGATGGTGAACAGTAACATCAACCGCAAAGTTGGTTTGGTGAAGAACATCAGAGTTAGCGGGAAACTTACCGAGATCAAACAGGCGTATGACACTTTGGAAACCGATGTTACCGGCATTGTAGTGTACGCCAAAGGGGAAGATGGCGCCATTCATACCGCTGTAGTCAATCAGAAAGACGAGTTTGAGTTCTTCCTTAAAGAGGGCAGATACCAAATCTATATCGAAAACGATAAATACAGCTATACGCAACCTAGCCAAACCATTCAGGTAACTAAAGAAGGGTTTTCGGAAACCTTGATTTTTGAATATAAGAAGAAAGACACCACGATTAAGGTGAAAAAGTTTTAAATTTAGAGGTATGAAAACGATGAGGAGTTTTTTAATGGGGATTTTTGCCCTCTGCTGCGGATCTACAGTTACGAAGGCGCAGGATGTGTACCTGACCATTCCGGAAAATAATATATTTAACAGAACTGAATTCACCTCCGTGCCTACCAGGGTGATGGGCAACGCCAACAGAACCAACTGGGATTATAACTTTCTTGGTTTCGCTCCTACGGCTCCTACATTTATCTCAACGTCCGGGCAAAATTTTATTCATACCTCTTCTTCGGCTACCTTACCTACCTCTGTTCTGCTATGGCAGCTCGAGAGTATGGGCGGGCAAATGCCGTCTGTAGGATATTATGGTTCTTTACCCGGCTTTCAGTCGTTCAGTACGGGCCCAGTGAGCTGGTTTGAACCGCCTGCGAACGTTCTGGCAGGAGGTTTCAACCGCGGAAATATCAATTTTACCTTTAAAATTCCGGGCGCGCAGTTTACTGCCAATGCTTGGCGGTCAGGGAATTACTCCATGAACATTAGTCAGAATTATGACTTCACGCCGAGTAATTTTAAAACTGTTTTAGTCATACCTGCTGCCATTAGATGGAACACGACAAATTTAGCAAAGTACATTGAAATATCTTCGTTGAATGATTACCGCCCGGCAGGCACGCGAACCCTAGATTTGGGAAATGTGGAAATCGCGCACACGGTAGATTTTAATTTTTGGGCTAAAGCAGCTTCCTCAACGGTACAGTTCACGTCTTCCAAAGGCGTTGCGGGAAGCAGAAATATAGCCACCATCCGATTGGGAAGTAACGGGAACGAACTTACAACAAAACCTTTATCCGCTACTTTTCAGAATTTTTCCGCGGCAAGTGCCGGTGTCGTGGCAGGAAACAGAACCAGCTTGATCCCTGAGCTTTATGTGTCTGCCGAAGATTTCAGAAACCATTTTTTTGAGGCAGGAACCTATACTTTTGAATTGAATTTTAGTGCCAGAAGTGCAGATAATTCCATCACCAGCAATCAGAACACCGCTGTGCAGCTAAAGGTTCTTCCACGCTCCGAAATCACCATCCCGAGTGGCGGACAGAATGTGAATTTCAATTTTAATACAGCCGCTCATTACGCCAACGGGCAAACACAAACGGTGCCCAACCAAATAAGACTTTCCAACAATGAGAGTTATGAACTTTATGTGAAATCGGACGAAAATTATTTCAAAAAAGGCGGCCTGCAGACCAATATCAATTCTAATATTTTGCAGATCGGTATTGATGGGAGCGGTGTAAATGCATCTTTATCCAAAACTCCCCAAAAAATCCTCTCGAACGGAACACCCGTTTTGGACCGCAACCTGAACGTACGATACACCATTCCACCTGCGGGCGCACAAACTTTGGTGGGGAAAGAAAATGCCACTTACTCTATCAATGTATATTACAGTTTCACGGCAATTTAACAGTCTTCTAAAAAAGTATTCCTATGACCCATCCTGAAAGCCATGATCAATCCCCGGATCAGCATGAGATTGAGAAGTTAAAAGCATTCGAAAAAAAATATACGGATGTTTTTGATTTTTTGATGTACGCTGCGGTTAAGATGACCCATGTGGATTTATGCAGCATAAGTATCCTCTCCGAAGGGAAAGTGTATGTTCTGGCTTCCAGTGATGCTTCTATTAAGCAGGTTTACCCTCAAAATCCTCATTTTTCGGACAAGCAGACTTCGGTATATGAGTTTGAGAAATCAACATATAAATTTCGCAGAAGTTACCGCATCCCGGGCCTTGATGACAGTCTTATCGCTCATTTGAATTTATTTAATAGAGAGGAGAAAAATTTAGATAAGTCCGAGGAAGAAATCGTTGATAAACTCGCGGGCCAAGCCTTAAAATGGTTTTTGGTCAAAGAAAAGGAACAGTTGTTGAGCAATTATAAAGCACTTTTCGAGACCTCCAACGATTTATTAGGCGTCCTGTCTTTAGAGGGCAAATTTGTACAACTAAACCCCACTTTTTCAAAAATGTTGGGCTGGAGTGATGCGCATTTTCTGAGCAGAAGCTTTCTGGAGTTCGTTCATCCTGAAGACCGCGAAAGTACAGTGCAGGCTTTGGAGGCCTTATCGCGTGGCGAATTTTTAAGCAATTTTACCAACAGATACATCCTCAAATCAGGTGAAGTGAAGTGGATAGAATGGACCTGCGTTCCCGAGGTAGAAACAGGCTTGGCATATTCCATCGGTAGAGACGTGACGGAGTTTACCGCGAAAAAAGAGTCACTCAGAAGAAGTGAGCTTAAATATCGTGGTCTTTTTGAAAAAAATCAGGGCATCATCAGCATCCATGACATTGAAGGTAATTTTCTGGATGTAAATGATGCGGGCTTGAAAGCCTCTGGTTTTTCAAGGGAAGAGTTGATGAGTTACGACCTGTACGACCTCATCATCCCGGAAAAACATGATAATGTGAAACTGTACCTGAGACAGATTAAAAAAGCAAATCATGCCTCAGGGGAAATGACCATCCGCAAGAAAAACGGCGAAAAAGCGGTTTGGCACTTTATGAGTGCGATAGATGAGGATGTGGACGGCAATTTACAGGTGATGGCGAACGCAGTGGACATTACCGAAAGGAAAAAAATGGAAAACGAAATTCTGGCGGCAAAAGAGTTGGCCGAGAAAGCTTATGCGATGAAATCGGAGTTTGTTGCCAACATGAGCCATGAAATCCGCACACCGCTGAACGGAATCATCGGTTTTACAGAATTGCTTTTAGAGACCAATCTGGACGAGACGCAGCGGCAATATTTGGAGATCATCAACCAATCCGGCGTTTCCCTGTATAGCATCATCAACGATATTCTGGACTTCTCGAAATTAGAGAAACAGAAACTGAAACTTACACTTGATAAAGTTGAAATAGAGGAGCTGGTTTCCGAGGCCTTCAATATTGTTTCGTATAACAATAACAAAAAGCGCTTGGAAATGCTTATTGATATTGACGACAGCATCCCAAGATATATTTGGACAGATGCCATGCGCTTGAAGCAGGTTTTTGTAAATCTACTGAGCAATGCTTTGAAATTTACCGAAGAAGGAGAAATTGTATTGTACGTGAAGGTTTTAGAAGATTTGGGTGAAGCAAAAAAACGAATCCGCTTCGGCGTGCGCGATACAGGTATTGGGATCAGCAAAGAAAAACAGTCCGATATTTTCGAGGCATTTTCGCAGGAAGATGGCAGCATCACCAAAAGATACGGCGGCACAGGCTTAGGACTTACAATTTCAAACCAAATTTTAGCACTTCTCGACAGCGTGTTGCAGGTAGAAAGCGAGCAGGGCAAGGGCAGCGACTTCTTCTTTGATATTCTGTTTGATACCGAGGAAGAGGAATATGACCTGAGCTTGACCGATATTAAAAAGGTGCTGATTGTAGATGATAATGACAACAACCGGAAAATCCTAAAAAGGATGCTGGAGCGCAAGAATATCGAAGTTGTGGAATGCGACAGCGGCCTGAAAGCACTGCTTTTAGTCATGGATAAACCCGATTTTGATGTGATTATTATGGATTATCACATGCCGATTATGGACGGACTGGAGACCATCAGAAAGCTAAAAAGTATGGATCCGGCTGCTTCCGATGCCGCGCCGTATATCGTGTTGTACAGCTCGTCCGACGACACACAGCTACAGGAGGCATGTGATGAACTAGAGATTGAAAACCGACTCGTAAAACCCATCCGCATGAAGCAGATGTACCAGGTTTTATCCACTTTGAAGAGTGCGGAAAAGAAAAAACAAGAGCAGATAAAAAATGTCGTAAGTGAAGTAAGTACTCATGAAATAAAAATTTTGATCGCTGAAGATAATGCCGTTAATCTGCTTCTTACCAAAACTTTTTTAAAAGATATTCTGCCGCAGGCATTGGTCATCGAAGCAAAAGATGGCGTAGAAGCGGTGGAGCAATACGAAAAAGAAAGTCCGGATCTTATTTTAATGGATATCCAAATGCCACAACTCAATGGTATTGAAGCTACTAAAAAAATAAGGTCGATAGAAAAAAACATTGAAATCCCGATCATTGCCCTTACCGCAGGCAGCCTCCCGGGTGAAAAAGAAAAATGTCTGCAAGCCGGGATGTCAGATTTTTTAACCAAACCTTTATTAAAACAAACCCTGTCGGACATGATTGCTAAATGGTTTGGCAAAGAAATGGATAGTATGTAGGGCATAAAAATAGGCCTTAAAATTTTCTGGCAGATTTTTCTACATTTGTGCTTATATGAATGACAACATTAAGGAACTGCAGATAAAAATCGAAAAACTGGAAAACGAAATCAATTTCAAGAACGGATTGATCTCGATATTGTCTCACGACGGAAAAGAAATGTTCGGGAATTTTCTGTGGCTGATAGAAGCGCTGGAACAGAAAACCATCAGCGAGGAAGATTTTTTCAAACTGTTGCCACAGGTAAAAAACGATGCTAAAAAAAATCTGCAAACCCTGCAGGACAGCTCTGCCTGGTTGAAAACACAGTACGGGGACTTCAAGATGAAGCCCGAAAAAATCAAGATAACTGATATTTATCATTATTTAAAGGAAAAAAATGCGGCGAAATTAACAGAAAAGGGCATTAATTTGCACTTTAAAGGAGATTCCGATGCATTTGTAGTAACCGACCGCATTTTGCTGGAATTTGTTTTAGATAAAATCTTAAACAATGCGGTAAAGTATTCTTTTCCCCGGCAAGATGTTTATTTACAACTTGTTACGCAAGATGAGCAGACGGTGCTTTCGCTAACAGATTCGGGTATAGGGATGGATGAACAATATTTATCTTCGATTTATACTTATGACAATCCTGTATTCCAGGGAACGGCTGGCGAAAAAAGGTGTGGGATTGAGTTTGAAAATTGTAAAAAATTTTATATCCTTGATGGGTGGAAACATCAGCATCATTTCGTCTGAAAGTAAAGGCACAACTGTTTCTATTTTTTTACCTAACTTTAATGAATGAAGGATTTAAAATCTAATGTGCGAATTGTTGTAGCAGATGATCATGGCATCGTTCGGATGGGTTTGATACAAACGATCAAGCGCCTGATGCCGGATGCCGTTATTACTGAAGTAGAGGACTATAAATCGCTGTACAAAATAATCCAGAACGAGGCGTTGGACATGGCCATAACAGACGTTAATATGCCCAATGGTACCGTACAGGATGCGATAGATTACATAAAAATACACAAGCCAGAATTAAGGATCCTGATATTTTCCTCTCAGGATGAAGAAATGTATGGTATGCGTTACCTGAAGATGGGCGCTGGCGGCTACTTAAGCAAGCAAAGTTCTACGGCTGAGATTGAGGCTGCTTTAACAGCGATGCTCACCAAAGGCCGATATGTAAGTGATAAAGTAAAGGAAGCCATGTTTTTGGAATCTTTAACCGGCGCGGCCAAAACTTCTCCGTTTGAGGCGCTCTCCGACCGCGAACTGCAGATTGCCAACAAGCTTGCGGAAGGTCTTCCACTTAAGGAAATTTCAAATCAACTGAACCTTCATTCCTCCACCATCAGTACGTATAAGAACCGACTGTTTGAGAAACTCCAGATACGCTCCGTACCCGAACTCGTAGAGATTCTTAGGATTTATAACCAGTAAATTTAACTTGTTTCCCAGTTTTAAGACTATAGCAATATAAATAAAGGCGCGCTCAAAAAGAGTTCGCTTTTTAATTTATCCTTCCGAAATGCATTAATCTGTAATAAATATATGCGCTAAAAACTTTAGAAATAAGGAGTTATAAAAGTTTATTGCAGAGAATTTATTCCATCATTTTTAGCAGCGTGGCTGTAACCATAATTATTATTATCTTCGCGTTTTGGAGGAACCACTCGGTGTTATTCTTACTGAAGCGTGGTACGAAAGCCGTTATATTCAGGTTTATATGAACTTAAAGCTATTAAGTATTTTCTTTTTGGGAATTGGTTCCCAAATTTTAGGGCAAACTGATGAAGCCGAAATTGCCGAAGTGGTTGTACACGGCAAATTTCTGGATATGCCCGTGAGTAAAATCAGTGAAAATATCACGGTAATCAACCGGGAGGAAATCCAGAAGTCGCCGGCAACCAATGTCGATGAAATACTGGCACAGATTACAGGTTTCGACATTCGGAAAAGAGGCGCCAATGGGGTACAGGCAGATGTTTCTTTGCGGGGAAGCAGTTTTGAGCAGGTGTTGATCCTGGTGAATGGCGTACGAATAAATGATTCCCAGACAGGCCATAACTCCATGAGCATCCCGTTCGACCTTTCTTCTGTAGAAAAAATCGAGGTAATAAAAGGGCCAGCGGCCAGAAGGTTTGGACAGAATGCGTATGCCGGCGTCATCAACATCGTTACAAAACCAAGCCCAAGCCCAATCGCTACGGTTTCAGCAAGTGGCGGGGATTTTGAAACCTATTCATTGGGCCTTAGTGCGCATTTTGGCACTGAAAAACTCGCTCATTTCATGCAGGCAACCTCGTCGGGATCTGAAGGTTATCGTTATAACACTGATTATAAAATCAACAATGTATTTTATCAGAATCACTTCCGCTTGGCATCAGCAAATATTAAATTTCAGGCCGGGATTCAGGAAAAAAAGTTCGGTGCAAATGGTTTTTACGCCTCACCTTCAGCCAAAGATCAATACGAGGAAACCCAGGCTTCCATTGTAAGCATAAGTGCGGATCAACGGCTCGACAGACTCACCCTACGTTCCAATCTCTATTGGCGGCGCGGCCAGGATATGTATGAGTTTATACGTGGCAAACCAGAGATTTACCGCAACCTCCATATCGGCAACAACTTGGGTGGCGAAATTAATGCCACGCTACAGTCTGCAATTGGGACCTCCGGACTTGGCCTTGAGTTACGGCAAGAGATGTTGTCGAGTAACAATCTTGGGAAACGCGACCGTTTTATTACCCAAATTTTCTTTGAGCATCATTTTTCTTTCTTTAATGACCAACTTAAGGTATCTCCCGGTATTTCTTGGGCGAATTACGACCGTGAAGGCAACTTCTATTACCCGGGACTTGATGTTGGTTATGACCTGAATCAATATCATAAATTTTACGGGAATATATCAAAAGTAAACCGTGTCCCCACATTTACAGATCTTTACTACGAAAGTAAGACTGAAGTTGGTAACCCCAACCTACAGCCCGAACACGCACTTTCGGCAGAATTGGGTTACCGTTATCTTAAAAAAAATACGCAGATAAAAGGCAGCGTGTTTGTAAGGACTTCCGAAAATTCAATTGATTGGGTAAAAGCCACAGAAAACGAAATTTGGCATGCGGAGAATATCAGCCGTATTGACACAAAAGGGCTGGAATTAGAGCTGCGACAGCAATTTAATTTCTTTGTCAAATCATATTCGGTAGGTTACACCTTCCTCGACAATAATTACAAACAGCCACAGGCACTGTTGTCACGCTATGTAATGGAAAACCTGAGACACCAGTTGGTAGCAAAAGTGGAAAATCAACTGTATAAAGATCTTTCGGCGCAGTGGGTATATCGCTATAATGAAAGGGTGACCACCGGTAATTATCACCTTTTGGATCTAAAACTGAACTATCATTACAACGATCTTCAGATCTTTTTAATAATTAACAATCTTACGGCAACAAAATATACAGAAGTCTTTGGGCTTACTATGCCCGGGCGTTGGTTTCAGGCAGGATTCTCTTATCGTGTGGGATTGTAAAGAACTTGTTTTCTTATTCATTAGCCGGTTTCAATTAAGTTAAAGTTTCTGTTTGCCATTACAGCCATGTAAATCTGTCACCAAGGAGGCTTCAACTTATCTAATTTCGTAAAACAAAATGGGGAGATTAAATTTGTTTTTTAAAGTTAATAATTTTAAGTCAGAATGATTAGTTTTGCTTAATGCTTAAAATATTTACTTGTTTCTTCATCATTTTCAGCACATTAATTGTTCAGGCCCAGAACAGTTTTTCTGTCTTGAAGCGTGATTTAGAAAAAAAAGTACTGTATTCCCAGCACCGCGAAGTATTGGATCTGATTAATCAACAGCGCGACAACTACCCCGAAAGCCAGCGTTGGGAGTTGGATGTAATTAAACTTGAATCTCTCAACGATCTGGGCTTGGTGGATGAGGCCTTCGCACTGTCGCAGAATATGCTCAGTCATCCTTTGTCGCCCGAACTGCGCCTTCGCATTCACATGCAGCGCGCCCTGATCTATGAAATTGGTATGAGCCGGAAAAACTGTAAGCGCGAACTTGATGCCGCGGAGAAGATACTGCAAAAATATCCCTCGCTGAAACCCACGCATAACACCTATTTTTTAATCAGAAAAACATCCTATTACCGTATTTTTGATGACCACCGTACAGCGCTGAAACTGGCGTCAGAAGCCGAAAAATATGCCGAAGTCGTAAACGACCGGAAAAACGGAGCCATACTGAATATGCTGCTGGGCCTGTCCTCTTACAGTCAACCTGAAAAGGCACGTAAACATTTTGAAAAAGCCGTAAAACTCTGCAAAGCCTACCATAATTACAGTGGTACGGCAGCCATGTACAACACGCTGTGCAGGTTTTATATTGACCGTAATGAAGAGGAACTGGCTGAAAAGTATGCGGATTCCGCCATCGCAATTGTACCGAAAGTCGAAATTTACTACATCATCGCCGATGCTTACTACTTGAAAAGCCAGATTGCCGAGCAGCAGCAACGCTATTTCGATGCGTTGAAGCATTACCGTTTGGCCACAGAATGGACGCAAAAAAACACTGAGGCCCAGCGCGAAGTGAAAGTACAGGAGCTGGATCTGATGTACAACTCTGAAACCGATAAACTTCGCCAAACAGACTTGCAGAACAGCATGAAAAGCACCAAACGTTGGAATAACATGTTGTTGCTCTGTACCCTGTTATTGGTATTTTTCACGTTATTGCTGCTGTATTTCCTGCGCCTGATCTCAAAAAACAAAGAACGGATAGAACTCCAGAAACAAAGCATCTCTGAGAAAAATGCGGTTCTTAAAAAGAATATCGAGGAAAAACAGTTCCTGGTACGCGAACTGAACCACCGTGTAAAAAACAATCTTTCGGTAATACTTAGTTTGGTTAGATTTCAGCGTGATGAAACCACCAGCGAGTTTTACAAGAATAAGTTCGAGCAGTTACATTCGCGTATCAGTACCATCTCATTGGCCCATCATCTGTTTTCGTATGACATGAATAATTTTGAAAATTCAGTCATCGAAACCCAAGCGTTTACCCATAAGATCATCAATGCCCAGAAAGCAGGTTACCCGCAAGAAATTATCGTGGATACACAGATCGGCGAATTTCAGTTGCCCGTAGATCAGGGGCTTGTGTATGGTTTACTGCTGAACGAACTCTTTACCAATTCCTTGAAACACGCCACCCCGGAAAAAAACACTGCGTTGCGGATTACCCTGAAACTCTACCTGAAAGAAGATACCGTGTATATGGAATATCAGGATAATGGCACCTCTTTCGGCAGCAAAGAGCGTCACAAATCATTGGGCTGCTTCATCATTGATGCTATGGTGGAGCAGCTTCATGGCAAATGCAAACGCGAAAATTCTGTGTATCGCGTGTGTTTTCCGATCGGCAAGCAGAGATGATTATGATTTAGGCAAGAAACTCTATTTCAGCGTCTTTGAATGATCCTTTTTCAACCAGCTTGTGCATGGTTTTCAGCATTTTTTTTCGCAGTTTGGCCAGTTGTCGGATGTTTTTGTCCTCACTGTAATCGAAAATGCTGTCCTCAAAAGAAAACGTGTCGCCTTTCTTGAAGTTGATGTTGCGCTCCTTCATTTCCTTCAGTAGCATCAGGTTCGTCATGGTTTCAAGCAGCGAATATTCGGTGGCGGCCAGTTCTTTAAGGGATTTCAGGATTTGTTTCTTATATTTTTTCTTAGCTTTCATACATATATTATATACTGCAAATTAAGTAAAATTACTTTTATGGCGTGCTGTCGCAGTATTATTCCTTGGATAAATGCGAATCCCTATCTTTGTTACACGATGGATAATACGGAACTTTTAAATCTGATTCAGCTCGCGAAGCAAAAAAACCAGAAATCACAGACACGGCTTATCAATATCTTTTGGGTAGATGTATTCAGCTTTGTAATGAAAAAAGTGCAGGATGAGAACATAGCGGATGAACTTACGGTATCCGTATTTTCGAAAGTATTGGCTAAGCTTGACCTGTATGATGCGGACTTCCAGTTCAAGACGTGGATCTTAACCATTGCCCAAAATACCGTGATTGATTACTGGCGCAAGAAAAGCCGCGAAAATGAAGACTCTACCGACAATTTTGATGAGTACCGAAACCAGTTTGCACGTTCGCCGGAAGAACTGCTTATTTCAGCCGAAGACCACCAGCAGATTGTAAGCGTGATTGAAAGTCTGGATGCCAATTATCAGCAAATCATCAGGTTACGGTTCTTTGAGGAGAAAAGCATCAAAGAAATTGCTGAAGAACTGAACCTGACCGTCGCCAATACCAAGATCCGCATCATGCGCGCCAAAAAACTGCTGGCCGCCCTGCTGAAATCCAATGAATTTGAAGACCAATAACAATTGCAAATTGCCTAAATTTGCCTTTATTTTAAAGAAATGAATCAGCCAACCTTAGATACCACGATACAAAAGCCGAAATGGATTCGCGTAAAACTGCCTACCGGCAAAAACTACCGCGAACTCCGCAGTTTGGTAGATAAATATAAACTCAATACCATTTGCCAAAGCGGCAGTTGCCCCAATATGGGTGAATGCTGGGGCGAAGGTACCGCCACATTTATGATTCTGGGTAACATCTGCACAAGAAGCTGTGGCTTTTGTGGTGTGAAAACGGGTAAACCTTTGGATGTTAATTGGGATGAGCCAGAAAAAGTGGCGCGTTCCATTAAACTCATGAAGATTAAGCACGCTGTGCTCACTTCCGTAGATCGTGATGATTTAAAGGATATGGGATCTATTCTTTGGGCCGAAACAGTAAATGCCGTACGCCGTATTTCACCCGGAACCACTATGGAAACTCTAATCCCGGATTTTCAGGGAATTACTAAGCATATCGACCGCTTGTTGGAGGTATCACCTGAAGTCATTTCTCATAACATGGAAACTGTAAAAAGACTGACCCGTGAAGTCCGGATACAGGCAAAATACGAAAGGAGCCTCGAAGTATTGCGCTATATGAAAGAAGCTGGGCAGCGCCGCACCAAAACCGGACTGATGCTCGGGCTGGGCGAAACCAAAGCCGAAGTGCTGCAAACCATCGAAGACATCCGCGGTGCCAATGTTGATATTATTACGATTGGCCAATATTTACAACCGACCAAAAAACACTTGCCAGTGCAGCGATTTGTAGAGTTGGAAGAGTTTCAGGAGTACAAAGAGTTCGCGGGGCAGTTAGGGTTCCGGCATATCGAAAGCTCGCCGCTCGTCAGAAGTTCTTACCATGCTGAAAAGCACATTCATTAATCATGATGATCTAAAAATAAATCATATGAAATTCAGTCATTTGTTTGTATTGATCTCCCTGTTTTTCGTTGCATGCAATGATAAAGCTGAAGTTTCCACAGCTGGTGACATGGCATCTTCAGACCATATTAAAACCGAAGAACTGAAAACCGAGATCAACGGAATCACGCACCGCTCTTTCGCGGCCTATAATCCGGATATTGAAGGACAGTTGCCTGTAGTCTTTGTGCTGCCGGAATGGTGGGGACTGAATGATTATATAAAAAACAGGGTGAAACAACTGGCTGAGTTGGGCTATTACGCCGTAGGGGTAGATTACTATGGTGACCAGAAAGTGGTAAAAACACCGGAAGAAGCACAGAAGCTATCCTCACACTTCTATAACATCCGGGTAGATGCGCGCAGAATGTTCGATGCGGCAAAGCACCAGGTGATCTTGGCTGAAAAAACCGATTATAGCAGGATGGCCATTATTGGCTACTGCTTTGGTGGCGCGCAGGCACTAAATATGGCCAGGCTTTCCGGCGACTTCAAAGGAGTCGTAAGTTTCCACGGGAATTTACAAACCGGCGTGCGTGCCAAAAATAACAAAGTAAAATATCTGGTGCTCAACGGTGCGGCCGACCCAATGGTCTCAAAGGAAGAAATCAGCGCTTTTAAAAAAGAAATGGATAGTGCCAACATCAACTACAGATTCATTGATTATCCGAACGCTTTGCATGCATTTACTAATCCTGAAGCTACTACGACAGGCGAGAAATTCAATCTGCCGATAGCCTATGATAAAGATGCCGACGAAAAATCCTGGAATGAGATGAAAAACTTCCTCGCAGAAGTGTTAAGATAAAAAGGGTGGGTTTCACAGCTGTGAAACCCACCCTTTTTTTATTGATTCTGCCACATAAAGCTTGACAGAAGGAGTATTTAAATGTGCAGTTGGCCTTCGACACCATCATCATTATCGGTGGTACCACCACTGATGGCGGCGGCCGCAAAGGAAATCAGCGAAACCAGTTTTCCTGCTTTGGTATCCCAATAGTAAGACTTTTCAGGACTTACACGGATGAGCGTGACCTTAGGGTCGTCTTTACCTTCTTCAAACCACGCGCTGGCAAAATTCGTCCATTTATCTTCAATCAGCGCTTTGTCCTTATAGATATAAGCCTTACCGAACACCGACAGATATTCGGATTTGCTGTTATTCATAAACAGAAGTTGAACACGGTTATCTTCCGAAATCTCGAAGTTTTTATTACTGTCCGCACTGCTGATGAACCACAGGTTACCTTCAGCATCCGTTTCGCGTAAGCTCATTGGGCGCGTGTTGATCGGTAGTTGTGTAAGTTCTGTACAGAACATGCACACACTGGCATTTTCAGAGAGTTCTTTCAGTTTTTTAATGGCTTCTGTTTGGTTTAAATTTTCTGTTGACATATCTGTATTTTATTTAGTTAGACTTTCATGATCTCCGTGGGCGCACCAGGATATCGCGCTCGCCAACTCCTCTTTGCCGTAGCCTCTGAATTCTCCGGGCATGAATTTGCTGAATCCGTCGGTAAACTTCTTTACCGCCTCCTTATCGGTGACAATGGCTGCGCGGTTCCATTTGGTGAGATTTTTAAGACCAAGGAAAGCATCCTGCATCCATGCGCCGTAGGTAAACTTATCAAGGTCAGTATCCAGCAAGAGCAGATAGTTAAGTTCATTAAAGGTGTTTACCTTGGCTGAAACATGTGGCAACACCAGGGTTTCAAAATCTTCTTTGGTAATCTCTCCGCTGGCGCGGAAGGCGGCCACATTCTCGGGCACATCAGGGATTAAAGTAATCATAATAATATTTTTTTTGGTTGTTCTTTAGTAGCATCACGGGGCCGTCACTTTACGACAGGTCGGCCGGCTTTCCACTGTATCGCCGCTCGCTGTCGCTCGCGGAGGATGCCGTTTCAATCCGGGCTATACTCCCGCGGAGGCAACCTTTTGGTGGGTTTGCTGCCTTAATTTAACAATAATTGCACCATAACGGACCTGTGAGAATGTTTTACGTATAAGCCCACGGCATTTGATGTTGAGTGTTTTTTTATTTTAGAAAAATCCTTGTAGTTATTTTACTACATCAACTTCCAATTTTCACTACAAAGAAACTTTCGTGGGCGCCATAAATTTGCAGTATCAAAAGTGAACAACTAAACAGAAGTAACACATAAATTAAAAATAAAATATTATGAAAAAGTCATTCGCAATCGCAGCCCTTACTTTCGGAGCAATCGTATTTGGAACAAACAAAGTTCAGGCTCAGAACACCACCGCTACCACCACGGTAAACATCACCCTGAACGATGTCATCTCTATTGACGCTGGAAGTGCGGCAATTGATGGTGCAGTTGCCTTCAACTATGTGACAGCAGCGGATTATAATTCTACACAAACCGTAACTCAGGCCAATGCTTTGAAAGTAACTTCAACGAAAAACTTTACGGTAAATGTAAAAGCGGACGGAGCGAATTTTGTGAATGGAACAAACTTAATCCCGGTAAATGTTTTAACGATCAAAGCGGCAACTGGCGGGAACATGGGCGGAACACAAAACACAGTAGTTTTATCTACAACTAACCAACCTCTAATTGTAAATGCACCGCTTGGAAGCGCTAAAACCTTGAATATAGATTATACCATTCCAGCGGCTAAATCTTCATCTGCTGACATCTTAGGAAAACCAGCGGGAACTTACACACAAAAAGTAACTTATACCGCGACTGCTTTATAATTAAAATAACCAGACTTTATACAAGCCCTCAGCATTCCATAATGTTGAGGGCTTTTTTTAACCTTTGTTTAGGTACACATCTTTCATTTGACCATAATGCACCTTAACAAGACTTGCGAGATTGTATATAAGACGAATGCGTTAAGATAAGCATATGCGCTGAAGTTTTTAGGCGTAATATTTGTTGATTCGGCGGTAGTTTAAAACTTTCTTACTTTGAAAATCATTGAGTTTACCAGCAAAGGTATTTATTGTGTACCCGGCAGATTTTACCTCGATCCATGGCGACCGGTCGATCTGGCGATTATTTCTCATGGGCACGGCGACCATGCGAAATGGGGCATGAAGAAATACTTATGTCACCATTTCACCAAACCCATCCTTCAGCACCGTATAGGCCCTGATATTGAGGTGCAGTCGCTTTCGTATGGGGAAGAAATAATGATAAATGGAGTGAAACTCTCGTTTCATCCCGCAGGTCATATTGTAGGTTCGGCACAGATCCGCTTGGAGTATAAAGGATACATTACTGTATTCTCAGGGGATTATAAAGTGCAGGATGACGGACTTTCAACACCTTTTGAACTCGTAAAGTGTCATGAATTTGTCACCGAAAGCACTTTTGGACTCCCGATTTATAACTGGCTTGATCCCCAACAGTATGCAGAGCAGATGAAAAACTGGCACCTGCGCAACCGCGAAGAAGGCAAGACATCAGTATTCATAGGGTACTCCCTAGGCAAAGCCCAGCGTATCATGAAGGCTGTAGAAGGCTGTGGGAAAATTTTTGTACACAACTCAGTAGCCAAAATCAACGAGGCGATCACTTCATGTGGCGTCAGTCTCCCGGAATACGAAACCGTATATTTCAATGAAGACTTGAAGAAAATTAACAATGAGATTGTAATCGTACCACCCGCACTATTAGATTCTAACATGATCCGCAGAATCCCGAATAGGGCGACAGGGTTGTGCTCGGGGTGGATGCAGGTGCGCGGCTCGCGGCGGTGGCGCTCAGCGGATGCTGGTTTCGCCATATCAGATCATGCCGACTGGGGCGGACTTTTAGCCACGGTGAAGGCCACAGGTGCTGAAAAGGTGCACGTAACCCACGGCCAGACAGCGGTTTTCTCTAAATATCTTAATGAACTGGGTATTGAAGCCTACGAAGTGAAAACCAATTATGGCGATGAAGAAGAAACTGAAATATTAAAAGAAGAAACTGAAACACCCCAACCGGGAAATACAGCATCATGAAGCATTTTGCCGCACTCATCTCTGCACTCGAAAGCACCAATAAGACCAACGCGAAAATTGATGCAATGGTGCATTACCTGCATACCGCGCCAGAGAATGATAAGCTTTGGTTTCTGGCACTTTTCACGGGTAAACGCCCTAAGCGGCCCGTCAATACCAATTATTTGAAGCAATGGGCGCTCGAGATTATTCAACTGCCCGAGTGGCTTTTCTCTGAAAGTTACTCATCGGTCGGTGATCTGGGTGAAACCATTTCTCTGATCCTGCCACCTCCACAAAATGACATCCAAAAACCACTGTCCCAATGGATGGACGAACTTGCCGAACTTAGCAGCAAAACAGAAGAGGAAAAAAAGCGTACATTACCGAATCCTGGAATGGCCTGGATTATACAGAAAGATTTATATTTAACAAATTGATTGGCGGTAGTTTCCGGATCGGGGTGTCCAAAAAGCTCCTTATCAGTGCGTTGTCGAAATACTCAGAAATCGATTCGAGCCAGCTGATGCACAGCATCATGGGAAAATGGAGCATCAATGAGATCAATTTTGAAGAATTGATTTCGGGTACCAACATCAATCCCGATAATTCAAAACCATATCCGTTCTGCCTGGCTTATCCGCTCGAGAAAACACCCGAAGAATTGGGCGAACCTACACAATGGCAGGCAGAATATAAATGGGACGGCATCCGCGGACAATTGATCAGGCGTAATGACGAGGTCTTTATCTGGTCTCGCGGTGAAGAACTGGTCACCCCACAATTTCCGGAAATAGCGGCCGTGCTCCAAGATATGCAGGGTAATTTCGTCATTGATGGCGAAATTCTTGCCGTTACAGATGGGCAGGTTCTTAATTTTAATGAACTACAGAAACGGTTAAATCGCAAAAGCATCACCCAGAAAATGCTCAAAGAAATTCCGGTTAAAGTGTTCGCGTATGATATTCTGGAATTTAATGAAGATGATTTACGCGGGAAGCCACTTTCCGAACGCCGCGCCATTCTTGAGGACGTACTGCATTCTTCCGGACAGCAAGATATTCAGCTATCCGAAATCGTACCCTTCAACACTTGGCAGGAACTGGCTGAAACCCGCAACGACTCCCGCGAAAACAACAGCGAGGGCCTGATGCTAAAACATAAAGATTCACTTTACCACTCTGGCCGGAAGAAAGGCGACTGGTGGAAGTGGAAGGTGGATCCGTTAACGATTGATGCGGTTCTTATTTATGCGCAAAAAGGCAGCGGCCGCCGTAGCGGATATTATACAGATTATACATTTGCGGTAAAAAAAGAGGATCAGCTGGTCACGATTGCCAAAGCCTATTCCGGACTTACCGATAAGGAAATTATGGAAGTCAGCCGTTTTGTAACCAAAAATTCACTTGAAAAATTCGGGCCTGTAAGAACGGTAAAGCCGGAACTGGTGTTTGAAATCGCCTTCGAGGGAATTGGTTTCAGCAACCGACATAAAAGTGGTGTTGCACTGCGTTTCCCAAGAATCTTGAGGTGGCGGAAAGATAAAAAAGCCGATGAGATTGATGATATTGAAGAAGTGAAAAAACTGATCAAATAATGGCGAAGGCATTCACAAACACTGAAGGGTATCAAATCATCCACCGTTGGTTGGCAGGCAAAGGTTTCGAGCCTTTTGGTTTTCAGCGCGATACATGGCAAAAATACAGCTCAGGCTACAGCGGCATGGTGGTCGCGCCTACAGGTTTTGGTAAAACATTTTCGGTATTCTTAGCCGTCATTACAGATTTTCTGAACCATCCGGAACGCAAGACAGACGGTTTGCAGTTACTCTGGATTACTCCGCTGCGTGCCTTGGCCAAAGATATCGCAAAAGCCATGACGGAAGCAATTGAGGAAATCGGCCTCGACTGGAAAGTAGCGGTAAGAAACGGTGATACACCCCAGGCAGAACGCTCTTCGCAGACCCGGAAGATGCCCGAAATCCTGATTATCACGCCCGAAAGTTTACAATTATTGTTGGCACAGAAAAATCATCCAAGGTTTTTCAAAGGTTTAAAATGTGTAGCCATAGATGAGTGGCACGAGTTACTGGGCTCAAAACGTGGGGTTTTGGTAGAGCTGGCACTTTCCCAAATTGTTCATTATCAGAAAAATATAAAAATATGGGGCATTACGGCAACCATCGGTAATTTGGAAGAAGCCATGGAGGTCCTCATCCCTTACGCACTGAAAAAAACAAGGGTAGTAGCCAAAGAGAAGAAGAAAATCGACATCATCCCAATTTTCCCGGATGAGGTGGAAGTATTGCCCTGGGCCGGCCATTTGGGCGCGAAACTTACCGATAAGGTGATTCCGGTAATCCTGAAAAGCAAAACCACGCTGGTTTTTACCAATACCCGAAGCCAGGCCGAAATGTGGTATCAGTTATTATTGAAGGAATATCCCGATTTCGCAGGTCAGATTGCCATACACCACAGTTCCATCGACCGCGAACTGAGAATCTGGATTGAAGAAAACCTGAGCTCCGGCTATCTGAAAGCCGTAATCTCAACCTCTTCACTGGATTTGGGCGTTGACTTCAAACCTGTAGATACAGTCATACAGATTGGCTCCAGCAAGGGTGTTGCGCGGTTTTTGCAACGCGCGGGGCGCAGCGGCCACTCCCCGTTTGAAACGTCTAAAATCTATTTCGTCCCCACACATTCCCTTGAGCTGGTGGAGGTAGCGGCCTTAAAGGAAGCCGTGAAACAGAAAGTAATTGAGCCAAGAATGCCCGTCATCATGCCTTTTGATGTACTTGTACAGTTCATGATGACACTGGCGGTGGGAGATGGTTTCCGTGGGGAAGCACTTTACCCGAGAATAAAATCCACTTTTGCGTTTCAGGAACTTACCGAAACCGAATGGGAAAGCCTTTTGCAATTCATCACTGTAGGCGGCGGCGCCCTGAAAAACTATGAAGAGTACCATAAAGTCACCCTCGAAAACGGGCTTTACAAAGTGACGAGCCGGCGGATTGCCATGCTACACCGCATGAACATTGGTGTGATCGTAAGTGATGCGATGCTTAAAGTGAAATTTCTGGGTGGTGGCTATATTGGGATGATCGAAGAATATTTTATCACCAGGCTTAAGAAAGAGGATAAATTCATCCTGGCTGGGCGCGTGCTGGAGGTTTCACATATCAAAGAAATGACTGTTTACGTAAGAAATGCCAAAGGCAAAGCCATGATTCCGAGTTATTTGGGTGGAAGATTGCCCCTGACGTCACACCTAAGCCATTTTCTTCGCCTGAAACTTTCCGATTCATTGCAGGCAAAATCCTCGGAGAAGGAACTAAGGTTTCTGCATCCGTTGCTTGCCAACCAAGAGCGTAATTCGCACATCCCAAAAGACGACGAGTTTTTGGTGGAGATGATCCAAACCCGCGACGGGCATCACCTTTTTATGTATCCGTTCGAGGGCCGCCTGATCCATGAGGTCATGGCAGCGCTGATCGCCTTTAGGATTTCTAAAATTACGCCGATTTCTTTTTCAATGGCAATGAACGACTATGGTTTTGAGCTTCTAAGTTCACAACCAATACCGGTGGATGAAGAAGTATTGAAACAACTTCTTTCTCGCGAAAATTTAATCCAGGATGTGATGAGCAGTGTAAACGCCACGGAAATGGCGCGCCGCAAGTTTCGGGATATTGCGGTAATTTCCGGTATGGTAGTTCAAAACTACCCCGGTATACAGAAAAATAATAAAAGTTTGCAAGCCAGTTCCGGACTAATCTTCAACGTCTTAGAAGAGTACAGCCCCGAAAATTTATTGCTGAAACAAGCCTATGCGGAAGTATTTAACCAGCAGATTGATGAATACCGCCTGATGAATGCTTTCACCAGGATTGAAGAATCAAAAATTATCCTGAAATTTGCAAAAGCTTTTACACCGCTCAGCTTCCCTATAAAAGTGGACAGTCTGCGCCAGTCCCTCACCAGTGAAGATCTTGATGCGCGGATTATGCGGCTCCAGAAAGAATCAATGAAAAGAACTTTGCAGTAAAGGCGTTTCCTGCGCATGATTAAACTACTCGAAAAAAACATACACGGCGAATCTCTTATTTTCACCAACCGCAGAGCTGTCTATTGGCCGCGCGAGAAAGCGTTGGTTATCAGTGATGTACATGTTGGGAAATCGGCGCATTTCCGGCGCAGTGGGATTGCGGTCTCATCTCAGGTATTGCTTGATGATTTGGCGGTGTTGGAAGAGTTGGTGAATTTTTTCAGTGCCGAAAGCATCATTGTGGTAGGAGATCTTTTCCATGCGGGCCAAAACAGCGATCTGGATATTTTCTGTAAATGGCGGAACAGTTTCAGTCATCTTCAATTTATACTGATCAAAGGGAATCATGACCGTATTCCGAATAAATTTTACCAGGAAAACTGTATTACCGCTGTCGAAACTTCGCTAAGGAAGTCACCGTTCACTTTTATTCACGAGCCGTTATACCTTCATGGCGAATTTACCATCTCCGGGCATATACATCCGGGCGTTGTGCTTTCAGGACAAGGAAGGCAGATGATTAAACTGCCGTGTTTTGCCTTTTCTGATAAACAATTGATTTTGCCTGCGTTCAGCCGCTTCACAGGGCTTGATACCAAGACTTTGGGCAGGGGTTTCCGCCATATTGCTTTTTCCGAAGGCATTATATTTGATTATTAAAGGGCAAATAATCTTATTATGAATAAACTGTCTAAAACAATTCTGCCACTCTCGGTAGGGATTATAGGGATCTTACTTTTAAATTCGTGTGCGGCCGGTATTCCGAAAGGTGCTATCGCTGTTCAAAATTTCGACGCTGATAAGTATTTAGGTAAATGGTATGAAATTGCACGCCTGGATTTTCGTTTCGAAAAAAATCTGAACAACGTAACCGCCCAATATTCATTAAAGAACAACGGTCATATAAAAGTAGACAACCAAGGCTATGATTATGTAAAGAACAAGCGCAAGCAAAGCATCGGCGAAGCCCGTTTCCGTGGGGCTGAAGATGTGGGCGAACTTAAGGTGTCGTTCTTCAAACCCATTTGGTCGGGGTACAATGTGATCGATATTGATGAGAATTACCAATACGCACTTGTAGTGGGCGACAGTCTAAAGAATTTATGGATTCTCTCACGCGAAAAATCTGTTCCGGAGGCTATCAAACAGCGTTTCCTGCAAAAAGCCAAAAGCATCGGTTATCAAGTAGATGACCTGGTTTGGGTAAAACATGATTAAAGTATAAAGGTGGATTTTTAAAAATCCACTTTTTTATTGTTTTTTCAAAAAATGCTGCGAATACACTGTTTATTTGTGTAAATTTAAACGTTCAAAAAACGAAATGAAAGCAGCAATCATCACAATTGGCGACGAAATTCTCTCGGGAAATACGGTGGATACCAACGCTAATTTTATTGCGCAGCAACTGAAAAGTATAGGTATCGCGGTTATAAGGATCTTTACCATCCCCGATGACGTGGCCGTAATCACACAAACGCTTTCAGAAGGTTTTGCCGCAGCAGATTTAGTGTTTACCACAGGCGGTTTAGGTCCTACCAGAGATGATAGAACGAAAAAAGCCTTTGCCGCTTATTTCAATGATGAGTTGGCAGAGGACGAAGCGACTTTTCAGCATCTGAAACAACTGATGACCAAAAGAAAGCGCGAGCATTTGTTGCCTCTCAACAGAAGCCAGGCAGAAGTCCTCCGCAGCGCATATATCTTCCAAAATGAATATGGAACCGCACCATGCCAGATGGTCCATCAACAGGGGAAAACCGCGATTTTCCTGCCCGGCGTCCCTCATGAGGTGAAACCCTTGGTGAAAGAGAAGATCATCCCTTATCTGAAAGAACATTATCCATTAAATTACAGCATCTCGCGTATCGTATCAGTGGTGGGTATCCCCGAAAGTCTGTTGGCAAAAACCATCGAGGAATGGGAGCTTGCTTTACCAAATTTCATATCGCTGTCTTATTTACCGGTAGGCAACCGTATAAAACTGCGCCTCACCGCTTCAGGGACAGAAGAAAAATGGCTGGAACAGCAGATTTCCAATGAAATAATAAAACTGAAACCGCTAATCGGTGACCAGGTGATCGCCTGGGAAGGCAATGATATTCAGGAAATCCTGAAAGAAATCCTTACCGTGCGTAATCTTACGCTTTCAACTGCCGAAAGCTGCACCGGTGGCGACATCGCCAGACTCGTTACTTCCGTTCCCGGCAGTTCCAAGTATTTTTCGGGAGGCATTGTGGCGTATGATTATCACAAAAAGATAGCACTCTTAAATGTTTCTGAAAAAACGCTACGGGATTTTACGGTAGTTTCAGCAGAAGTCGCACAGGAGATGAGCCGTGGCTGTCAGCAGTTATTCCGTACAGATATAGCGCTCTCCACCACCGGTGTCGCCGGTCCCGGGACTGATGATTTTAACAATGAAGTAGGCACTGTTTTCTACAGTATCCGCATCAAAGAAAAAGAGCATACCCATAAACTTTTCCTGCCGCATCTCGAACGCAATGATTTTGCGACATTCGTAGCACAGCGTGTTTTGCAGGACCTGGTGACCTTGCTCGTAAAACAAGAACAAAAATAAATTCCTGCAGGCAACGTTCTACAGGAGTAAAATTAAATATAATGAAGAAAGTATTAGGAAGTTTTCTCTTGGCAGCGGCACAGCTCGCCTTTGCACAGTCTGCGCGCAACGTAGGCGAATTTTCATCACTGAAGGTGTATGACAAACTTAACATCTCGCTGATAAAATCCGACAACAGCAGGGTAGAGCTGGAGCAGGAAAATCCCGATGTGGAAACCGTTAATAAAAACGGTGAACTAAAAATCAGGATGGCGCCGGCAAAAATCCTTCAGGGCGGCAATGTTTCAGTGGTTGTGTATTACGAAAACCTGCGCGATATTCAGGCAAGCCAGGGTTCTACCATAGTGGCGGATCATGATCTTGATTCACGCATGTTGACCTTGGTATCAAATGAAGGTTCTGTGATTGAACTGCCGGTAAGAACTGCCAAACTTACAGTAAAAGCCAATTCAGCCGGTGAAATAAAACTTAATGGCGTGGCCGATAGCCAGGATGTGGTGGTAAATGCCGGCGGAAAATATTTTGGTGAAAAAGTGAATTCTGAAAACGTGAAAGTCACAGCCAATGCAGGCGGACAGGCAGAGGTGAATGTCTCGGGTTCGGTAGATGCTACCACGCGAGCCGGCGGCATCATCGATATCTACGGAAATCCTGAGGATCGCAAAGTAAGAAACGTCATCGGCGGAAAAATTACTTTTAAATAAGAAAGTTGATGATGCCGAAAAGTCTGTGGCTGTGGTTTCTGCTCTGTTTCGGGCTGTCTTTCGGCCAGCAGCCCGATTCTACGGAACGATTTCTTTTTAGGTATCAACAAATATATGTTCCGGCAGCGCTGATGACTGCCGGCATTTTATCTGATAACACCAAACGGAAAAGAATAACACCAGAAAATGGCACAGAAGCAGAGCATCTTTTGGGTTTCACCAACCGCTTTGATGATTATGCGCAGTTCGCGCCAATGCTGACTGTTTATGGTTTTCAGCTCGTCGGTATGACTCCAAAAACAGACTGGGCGAACCGTACCGCCATTTTAGTAAAAGGGCAGGCGATAAACCTCGGGTTGGTATATGTGCTGAAGAAAACACTCAAGAAAACCCGACCAGATGGTACTGCCTATTCATTTCCGTCCGGTCATACGGCGAATGTGTTTGCTGGTGCCACAATGCTTTCCATCGAATATGGTGAAGATTACCGTTGGGTTCCGTATGTTTCTTACGGATTCGCGGCCGGCATCGGAGTTATGCGCATGGTGAATGATAAACATTATATTTCTGATGTGCTTTTTGGTGCGGGCCTGGGCATCCTTTCCATGAAATTCGCCTACTGGACCCATCAATACCAATGGAATCGTACCCCAACGAAAGCAGATCCGTTTACAGCTGTCTATCAATCGGTGTATTAACATTCTTTAACAAATTCATTTTTATTTCTTATTTTTAACCATTAAATCTAAGAAATGAAGTTTTCAAAATTACCTTTATTACTGATAGGTTTCGGCAGTCTGATCTATGCCCAAAACCAGAAATATACCATGGCAGAAGCCGTGAATGGACTCCGCAGCAACCTGGCAGTAAAGTCTGTCTCGCAGTTTTCGTGGACGGATGATGCCAAAGCTTACATACAAGGCACCCGCAACGCTTACCTCATCACCGAAATGCAGGGTATGAAGGCGGACACCCTAGTTTCCCTTTATCAACTGAATAAGAATCTTTCCACTGAGCAAAAACTGAAAGCTTTTCCGCCCATTCGGTTTACTGATAAAAACAAAGGGTATTTTACCCGAAACGGTAAATATTACCGTATAGAAAAATCAGGCAGCGACTGGAAGATCTCTGACTGGGCCGCGCTGGAAGATGGGGCGGAAAATGTACAGGTTCTACAGGATCAAAAGACACTTGTTTTCACTGTTAAAAATAACCTTTACGTACATCGTAATGGCAAAACGGTGGCTATTACTGATGATGCCAATGCGAATATAGTGAATGGTCAGTCGGTTCACCGCAACGAGTTTGGCATCAGCGGAGGAATCTTTGCCGCGCCAAACTCTTCCAAAATCGCTTTTTACCGCATGGATGAAAGCATGGTGAATGATTATCCGGTCATCGACTGGTCGGTAACTCCCGCCAAGAATACCAATATTAAATATCCGATGGCTGGCGGAAAGTCCCATCAGGTAACATTGGGTGTCTATGATGTAAACTCCGGGAAGAAGAGCTTTCTGAACATCGAAGGCGATCCCGAGCAGTATTTAACGGCAGTAACATGGAGTCCGGATTCTAAACATATTTTCGTAGGGATACTCAACCGTGACCAGAACCATCTGCAAATGAACCAGTACGATGCTGCGACGGGAAACCTGGTTAAAACACTTTTCGAAGAAAAATCTGACAAATATGTAGAACCACAACATCCGTTGCTGTTTTTCCCGGGTTCAAACACCGATTTCATTTGGCAAAGCCAGCGTACCGGCTACAATCATCTGTTTCATTATCACCTTGATAAAGGCCTTGTCGCGCAAATTACCAAAGGCGATTGGCTGGTGACGGACGTACTCGGATTTAATGAGAAAAAGAAAGAGATATATTATGCATCCACACAGCAGAGCCCGCTTGAAAGACATCTGTATAAAGTGAACTGGAACAGTTTCAGGACTCAAAAGCTAACCTCGGCACCTGGCATGCACACCGGCATCCTAAGTAAGGACGGCAGCCAACTCTACGATGTTTACAGCAACGCGACGACGCCAAGGAGTGTAAATGTGATTAATACGCATACATTAGCTTCAAAAAATATACTTACCGCTGAGAATCCGCTGAAGAATTATAAAAGACCTGAAATCAAAAATGTAAACCTGAAGGCTGATGACGGCACCCCACTTTACGGCAAATTGATCCTTCCGACAGACTTTGATCCGGCTAAAAAATATCCCGTGATTGTCTATCTGTATAACGGGCCGCATTTGCAGTTGATTACCAACAGCTTCCCAGAATCTGGTAATCTTTGGTACGAATATATGGCACAAAACGGCTATGTCATCTTCAGCATGGACGGGCGGGGATCTTCTAACCGCGGATTGAAATTCGAGCAGGCAGTCTTCCGCAATATGGGTGAAACAGAAATGAACGACCAGCTAAAAGGGGTGGATTATCTGAAGTCGCTGCCGTATGTGGATGCGCAGAACATGGGGATCCATGGTTGGAGTTATGGCGGCTTTATGACGACCAGTTTCATGCTGAAGCATCCGGAAGTCTTCAAAGCGGGTGTCGCTGGCGGACCCGTGATCGACTGGAATATGTATGAAATCATGTACACCGAACGTTATATGGATTCCCCACAAAACAACCCCGAAGGTTATAAGAAAGCCAATCTCTTGGATAAGGTACAGAATCTTAAGGGCAAGTTACTCATGATCCACGGTACGCAGGATGATGTGGTGGTTTGGCAACATTCGGTGAATTTTCTGAAAGCCGCGGTGGATAATGGCGTACAGCTCGATTATTTCGTGTATCCCGGGCACGCACACAACGTGGTGGGTAAGGACCGCGTACATCTCATGCAGCAGGTTACCGATTATTTTAATCAGCATTTGAAACAACAGTAAAAACCAATAAGAAATTCCGGAAAAAGTTTTTCCGGAATTTTTTTTTGAACATAAGGCGGTTATTCGCGGAGCACTTTCACGCGCCCATCCATCCACATTCTGATGACGGAGGAACCGGGATATTCCGAGATTTTATCATGGTTTTCTTCTGCCACGGCATCTACCGCGCTGATGATTTCCGGTGAAATATCAGAAAACTGCATCGGTGATTTCTGGCCGCTAAGATTTGCCGAAGTAGAAACCAACGGCTTGTTGAGTTTACCAATCAGCTTTTTTAAATAATCATCTTTCACCAACCGAATGCCGATGCTGCCGTCTTCGGCCAGAAGTTCTTTAGGCAAACCCTTCGGATCATCGTACACGATGGTGACGGGCTTATCCGACAGGTCCATGATATCCCAAGCCATTTCCGGTACTTCTACCAAGTCCTGTAGTCGCTTTACCGACTCTACCAGAATGATGACAGATTTTGTCTTCTCCCTTTTCTTAATCTCAAATATTTTATTGATGGCGCCCACATCGGTCGCATCACAGCCGATTCCCCAAATGGTATCCGTAGGGTAAAGTATAGTTCCGCCATTTTTAAGGGCATCGATGAGGTTTTGCATATGTTGGAATTTTAAGGCAAAATTACATTAAAGAGTTTAAAACTAAATAACCGGCGCCTATTTATGAGTAATTTTGTTGGATGGAACAACAATCAAAAGATCCGCTGCACGGTAAACGCCTCGATGCCATTCTCGAAGAACTCGTCGAATATTATGGCGGCTTCGAAGGGCTCGGAAAACAGATCAACATCAAATGTTTTACGGATAACCCCAGCATCAGTTCCTCGCTGAAGTTTTTAAGGAGAACCGAGTGGGCAAGGACCAAAGTGGAAAGTCTGTACCTGTATGTACTGCGACAGAAAAAGAAAAATGGGGCCGGCTGACTTGTCGCTTACCTATAAAAAATCGCCGGAAACATAATACCAGCAGCCTTTCGCCTTACGAAAGCGCGATAATTCATGGTGGATCTGCGGTTGGCCTTCATCATCCGTATAGTACGCACGAAATTCTACCACATCTAAAGCTGGTGTACGCAGGATTTCAAGCTTTGTCCATATGTTTATCTCCGCCCATTCCTGCAGCTCTTTTTTAGGATGAAACTTTCGCTTTCCCGGGAGGGTAGTATTGTACAGATAATCCGCGTTTTTAAGGGCAAAGGCAGCGTATCGTGAACGCATTAAAGCTTCTGCCGTAGGTGCGTTTTCCTCACCGGAATGGTAAAGGTAGCAACATTCGTTATAATCCTTCGCTGAACAGCAGGGACAGATCATGATGTTTGTTTTAGTATAGGTAAATATCTTTCTTTAATCACGTTCAAATGGTGAATGTTGTGTCCTACAATCAGTTGACCGAGGGTTTTTACGGATATTGCGTTACCATTTGCAATCCCGGTCTCAGCGAGTTGCCCTTCAGTCAGATGTTTAAAAAACAAAACATGGCTTTTCCTAAGAGACTTAAACTCGTCAACCAAACTTTCTACTGACCGGTTGTTTAACAGGTATGTTTCTCCGTACATCGTTTCGTCCCAACCTGGCAAAGGCGTTTTGTCTTTTCTGGAGAAGCGCAGCGCACGGTAGGCGAATATTCTTTCGGAATCAATCAGGTGTTGCAAGACTTCTTTCAGTGTCCATTTCCCCGGAGCGTAGGCAAAATCTCCTTCTTTTCCGGATAGTTTCTGATACAACTGGGTTGTTCTTTCGCCCCAAACTTCCATCTCAGACTTCCAATCGGCTGAAGGGATAACGTCAAGATAACGCTGGATATATTTTTGGAAATCTGTCATTTATTAAAAGCATAAAAAAGCGGGCAAAGGGTTGCCCGCTGATGATATTTTATTTGTTGAAAGCGCTTTCGAGGTCTGCAATAAGGTCTTCTGCATCTTCAATGCCAACGCTCAGGCGTACCAGGTCGTCGGTAATGCCAAGTTCAGCCCGTTTTTCTTCGGGGATAGAAGCGTGCGTCATCAGTGCCGGGTGATTTGCCAGAGATTCTACCCCACCAAGTGACTCGGCCAGCGTGAAAACTTTCAGATGCTCCAAAAACCTCACTGCGTCTTCTTTTTTCCCTGATTTAAAGGTGAAAGATACCATGCCGCCAAAATCTTTCATTTGTCTGGTAGCCAGCTCATATTGTGGGTGTGACTCTAACCCCGGATAAATTACCCTTTCAACCGCGGGATGATTTTCGAGATATTTCGCTATGGCAAGACCGTTCTCGGAATGTCGCTGTACGCGCAAAGCTAAAGTTTTAATTCCTCTGAGAACCAAATATGCGTCGTGCGGGCCTAGTATTCCACCACTCGCGAACTGAATAAAGTGTAATTTCTCACCCAGTTCGGCAGTTTTGGCGACTAAGGCACCAGCGATCACATCAGAATGGCCGCCCAGATATTTTGTGGCCGAATGCATCACGATATCGGCACCCAAGTCGATCGGTCGCTGAAGATAAGGCGTGGCGAAAGTGTTATCAACCGCTACCAGAATGTCTTTTCCTTTAACAATCTCGGTCACTGCTTTAATATCTACCAGTTTCATTAAAGGATTGGTAGGTGTTTCAATCCAAATCAGTTTGGTTTTGTCTGAGATTTTTTCTGAAATTTCATTGGCGTCATCAAAACTGATGAAAGTAAATTTAAGCTGATATTTTTCAAAAAGTCTCGTGAACATTCGGTAGCTGCCGCCATACAGGTCATCTACCGCGATTACCTCATCACCAGGATTCAATAATTTTAAAACACAGTCGATGGCTGCAAGGCCAGATCCGAAAGCCAATCCGCGCGCGCCGTTTTCGATGCTTGCCAGTGAATCCTCAAGTGCCTGACGTGTAGGATTCGCAGCACGCGAATATTCGTAACCCGAATGTTCGCCGGGTGATTTCTGTGCAAAAGTGGAGGTTAAAAATACAGGGACGTTTACCGAGCCGGTAGCGGGTTCATGTTGTTGCCCGCCGTGTATAACTTTAGTGTTGAAGTTCATAAGATTTTGTTTTTGGCAAATGGCTTTGGCTTCTCAGCTTCTGCAATTTGTGCGTTAAACTATTTTATTAAAGAGTGCTGAACTGTTAGCAAAAAGCTAACTGACAGGCACTTATTACATTTTAATGGCAGATTTCACCGCGAATTCTTCTGCCATCTCTTCCATCCACGCGGCTACATCTTCTTCGCCGGTCGCACGCTGATAGGTATTGCCAAGTGATACCAGTATCTGATGCAGAAACATCTTCATTTGGTCCACCGGCATATCTTTAGTCCAGAGGTCAATTCGCAGGGCTTCCATGGTTTTGTTGTCCCATACGGAGATCATGGTGGCTTTTGTTTCCTGCTTTTCTATGCCGCCATCCTGGGCGTTCCAAAGCATTTTTTCGGGGATATGGTTTTCATCAAGTTCTACCTCGATGGTGATTTGTGTCTTTCGCATATTTTTAGTTTAATAATCTATATATTTCCCTGAAATACTCAGGTTTAACATTACTGGTTAGTCTTTAGGTTTATAATTACTTTCATTAAAGATGGTTTGGCTGTCGAGTTGCAAAAAATCAGTCAGTTTCGTGCCTGGTTTTTCGTTGTAAAATTTCCTGCAGATTTGCCATCCTACAAAAATCCCGATGCGTGGGGACGACTCGTTATCTATCTCAGTATAAAATTTCGAGAACGGACCGGGATTGATGAAGCGTTCTTTCAGCCGCAAGTCATCACTGAAAACCAGATTGTTTTCTACGAAATAACTCCAGATGTTCACTTCATTGGCGACAGCCCAACCCAACTGTTTTGGTGTGTAGCCAATTTTCAGTTCATCGCGAAATTCTGGCAGAAAGGCATCCTGTAACGTCATTATTTTCCCATTGTACACAAGTTCATCAATAAACTTCTGATGATCAAATTTTTGCGGTACGAAATGCTGCGCAAAGACCAATGAAACTTTCGGTACGATATTCTGAGGGTTCATGGAGGTTTGCCAATAAGATTCCAACCCCTGATAATTAGCATTGTTTTCGCCCATGAAAGCAGATACATCTATGAACAGTTTATTTTCTTCATCGTGATAGAAAACCGGTTCCATAATCCCCTGCAATGCTGATGAATAAAGGAAAACCTCAGGTGTTTTTATCTCTGGGAAATAATGTTTGATGCGTGAGAACAGTTGGGTGAGTTCTCGGGCCAGTTTTTCCTGATCGATTTTCGCAATCGCATCACGGTATATTTTGGCCTCCGCTGTATCCGCACGTCTGATGGCATAATCTTCGTCACTTACCGTACCCTGGAACCACGGATATTTCTGCTGAAACACCTCCAGTGGCAACCTCAGATCATAAAATTCTTTTGAAATATCATGTATTTTAATGGTTTCCCCATTTGGTCTAACATCTGTTTGCCACATATTTTCAGCATCTTTTTTGCATGATGTGGGTAAGGTGTATAAAATGGCCGTACAAAGCAGATATCTAAAAAACTTCATTATTTTTACAGAAGATTAACAGCTACAAAAATAGCGAAAATTTAGATGGCCGTAGCCTAATCCTTTTCTAAAAAAAGTAACATATGCAGACAGAAAAAATTACCCAAAAAATCGTGACCTGGCTTCGGGACTACGCAGTGGATGCCGGTGCTGAAGGATATGTAATCGGTATTTCCGGCGGGGTAGATTCCGGGGTGGTTTCTACACTTTGTGCCATGACGGGGCTGAAGCTTTTGGCCATAGAAATGCCCATCCGTCAACAAAAAGACCAGGCAAGCCGTGCGCAGGAACATATTCGTTTTCTTGAAGATAAATTCCCAAATGTTAAGGGGCAAACCGTAGATCTTAATGAACCTTTTGAGGCTTTATATAAAACTTTTAAAGTTGATGAAGCGCATTTCCCCGATCAGAAACTGGCTTTTGCCAACACGCGCGCGCGCCTCAGGATGCTTACGCTTTATTATTATGGGCAAATAAACGGTTTATTGGTTTGTGGTACAGGCAATAAGGTGGAGGATTTCGGGATTGGTTTTTACACCAAATACGGTGATGGTGGCGTAGATGTTTCGCCGATTGCAGACCTCTACAAAACAGAGGTTTACGAACTTGCCCGGTCGCTGGATTTACCTGAATCCATTAAAAATGCCATCCCTACGGACGGGCTTTGGGATGCGGAACGGACCGATGAGCAGCAGATTGGCGCCACGTATCCGGAGCTTGAAAAAATCCAGAAAGAGTGGGGAACTAAAACGGAAGCCGATTATTCCGGGCGTGATCTTGAGGTTTTCCGGATTTTTTCAAAGATGAACAGCGCGGCACAGCACAAGATTCAGCCTATTCCGGTGTGTGATATTCCTGAAGAGTGGAGGTCGTAATATTAAATCAAAACAATAGATGAAACATAGCATAAAACTGGTTCTGTTTTTCATCATTGGGATGCTGTCGGCGTTTCTGGTGATGTATCTCATCGATAATTATCTCATTGAGAAAAATGAGAACACGGAGACGGTTTCCACAAACGGAAATTCTACCGGAAATAACAATGAGAAATTTTCCGAAACATTTAGCCCGGAAAAAAATAATTCTGAAAATTCAGCCTCAAACTCTTCTGGCAACAACTCAGAAATTGACGAATTAACCGCCGAAAAACTCGTGGTTGACTTTGTTCAGACCCATAAAAAACTCCCGGAATATTACCTCACAAAAGGCGAGGCGCGCAACAAAGGTTGGGTGGCTTCAAAAGGTAATTTGTGCGATGTTTTGCCGGGCAGGGCGATTGGCGGAGATAAATTCAGCAACAGGGAAAAAACTTTGCCTACAGGCGCACAATATTTTGAGGCAGACGTGAATTATACATGTGGTCGCCGAAATGCAGACCGCATCGTTTTCACTGAGAACGGCGATGTGTGGCTTACTCACGATCATTACAAAACTTTCCAAAAGCAATAAGACATTAAATAAACTATGAAAACCATTTACATCGACTTTACCGAAATCGGCGATTATGAAGATTTCTATGCGCAACTTAAACAAAAAGCCTCGCTGCCCGAATTTTTCGGCGATAATCTGGATGCTTTAAGTGATTACGTGAGTGGATTTGCGGAATTGCCGCTGCATATCGAGTTCGTAAATATGAGCGTTGACCAACTTGAAACGTTCGAGGACTTGCTATTAACCCTGGAAGATGTGGAAGACGAAATGGAGGAATTTTCTTTTGCTTATTATCTGGAACAATACGAGGACGAAGAATAACTCTTTCAGTTTAAATTAAAAACCACCGCAGCGCGGTGGTTTCTGTTTGATATGAAGAATGAAAATTATTTAAGTTTTGCCAAAAGGTCAACGCCGTTTACTGTGGCCCAGTTTCCTGACGTAAGGATTACTTTTTTTACGTTGGCGTCACTTGTGAAAGTTTTCGGCGCGCTAGGCACGTAGCTGTAGCCCCACATGTTCAGATTACTTGAATTAATATGGTTGACCGGCTGCACAATGATCTTGCCTTTGTTCACCTGCTCGGCTTCGGTAGCGGCGTCCTGGATCAGCACAGCGTATGCTTTTTTGCCGTCTGTATCCTGATAGCCGTCAATATATACATTGGTAAAGATGCCGTTTCCGTGTTTTTTGAACTGGATTGCGGAAACTTCAATTGAACCCGCGGTTTCCGGCTTGGTGTTGGCTTCGCGAATCAATGTGATCCCATTGATTTTCGGCGCTGTGTTGTCCGCGTTTCCTGATGCTTCTATTTCCATTCCGAAGTTTCCAATCGTCGTTTGGTAAGCGTACCAAGTGCTGTTGTTTTGTCCGCTCCATGCATCCTGCCAGTCGAAAGAATCGTCGTAATTACCGTAAGACACGATGTTTTTAGCACTTACGGTTCCACCGAAAAATTCGAAACCATCATCAGTACCCATATATGCCACAAGGTTCTCAAGCGTTGTTCCGGCGCCTACAGAATAAAAAGTAAGTGAATTGGTTTCAGAAGTACCGTCACCGATTTTCTTTCCGCCATATTCAACTCGTACATATTTTAGAATTCCGGAATTATCATTTGGATTATCGCCGCCATAGTATACATTGTTTCCGTCTTCAGAAAGTGCTTTTGCTGCGCCGTTTATCGCCTTGATAGGGGCGTTTCCGTAGATGGTCAAACCGCCCCAGTCGCCGGGTTTTTTATTGTCAGATGTAAATACAATAGGTTCGGCCGCTGTTCCCTCGGCAAAGATTTTTCCGCCCTGAAGAACCACAATACTGCTGCTCACAGACGTTTTTGCGGTGAAAGTTGCACCTGGCTCGATGGTCAAAGTAATTCCTTCCGGAACTTTTACCACGCCTTCCAGGGTGTAATTTCCTTTCTTCACGGTAGTGTTCTGTTTTAAAGTCCCCGAAAGTGTTCCCGTTCCGCTTAAAACCGCACCGGTTGACGGATTTTGTGTGGTACCGCCGCCATTGATGTCGGCATCTTCACGAATTTCAACGGTACATGAAGTCACTGCGAAAATTGCAGCCAGCGCCCATAGATTTAAGATGTGTTTTTTCATAATATTAAATTACTTTGATGTTTAAGATTTGGCTTAGAATGTATATCCGGCCGAGAAGTTGAAAGTCGTACCGCGTCTGTAATCGGTATGTATGTTGGTTCTTACGTCCAGAGGAATGTACCCTTCTTCACCCTGTTCCAACTTGTAAGTACTGTTGAGAATGTTCTGCACGCCGAGTTTTAAATTCCAGTTTATTGTGAGTTGTGCGTTGTATACGAAATCGAGTTGGTGAAAAGGTCTTTCATAAATATGATCGAGGCCGGAAGTTCCTACCGTGAATATCTTGGAACCAGAAACATTATAAATCAGTGACAATGTGTGGGGCAAGTTTTTGGCATTTTTAAATTCATACTTTAAATCTGCATTGGCTGTCCACGGTGCGGCACCCTGAAGTTGTCTGTCTTTTAGATTTCCGCTGAAGTTGGCCGGTTTTTCCTGCTCGAGTTCTTCCGCGCTGCGCTCCACATTTGAATACATTAAAGTTGCATTTGCACCAAGGCTCCAGTTTGACATCGACTCTGAAATTCTGGAAAGGTCTAAGATTCCTTCAAGCTCAGCTCCTGCCAGCACGGCCTTTTTAGCATTAAAGAAGGTAATCGCCACACCATTTGAATTTCCGGAAGCGGTGTAGCTTCTCTCAATTGCGTGATCGATTCTTTTAGCAAAAAGATTTACCGCGAAAAGCTCCCTGTTCGTTGGGAAGACCTCGTATTTAAGGTCAAGGTTATAGTTTTCGCTGTTTTTCAGATTGATGTTACCGATGATGTTTTCATTATCCGGGTTGATATACGTGATCGGCATGTACTCGATAAGAATTGGTCTTGTGATCGTCTTGCTTGCAGCTAAACGTATGTTCGATTTTGAATTCAATGCCTTTTTCAAAGAGAATGAAGGCAGGATGAAATATTGGTTTCTCTGAAGATTATTGTATTCCTTATCACTCTGTTCTTTGTAGCGGGTGATGTTCAGGTTGTTTTCCACACGTCCACCGATCAGGATATCCCAGGAATCGTCCGGTTTGTAATTAAGGTTTATATAGCCTGCATTAATAAACTGATACAGATTCGAGCGGTAGTCATTCTCGTTGGTTTCTTCTTTAAAGTGGAAGGCGCCGCGCATGATATAATCGTTGTAAGTCTGCTGCGGATTGTCAATATCTACGACCACGGTTCTAAGCTGTACGTTGTCGATGTTCGAGGCGATGAATCGGTATGAATTGCTTCGTCTGTCAAAGAAACCGTTGTATCCAACTGCCACTTGCCACGGATAGCTTATTCTGTCACCCTTTTCGCCCAGTGAAACTGAGTACTCCGCGAAACCTGACAAATAATCTTTTCCGTTAACATCAAGGTATTGGCGGATCAGGTTGTTTCCACCAAAAGTCATTTCCACCTGATTTGGAACGCCGGTTAAGAAACCTTCGGAAATTTTTCGGTCCGGCTGCTGGAAATTATTGCTTACCCAGCTACCACCGGCTTTGATCACGTGTCTGTCGCCGATTTTCTGACTCGCCAACAATTGTATATCAGCAAATTTTGAAAGGTCCATTTGATCAACCCGGAAAAAACGTCTGCCGGCATCCTGAACTTTTTGGTCTTTATAACCCACGAAATCCGAGATCATATTGCTAGAATTCTGCAGGAAAATCGCATTTAAAGCCACATCCAAACCGCGGTCTTTATAGCCAAGTCCTAAAAGAGCTGATGATTCCAATTCGTAAGTGTATTCTTTTCGGTGAAGATCATTGTTCATCTTTCCTTCCGTCTGAAGGGAAATGAACTGGTTTTTATCACCTTCAAGCATTTCATATTTACTGCCCTGATTCAAGGAAAGCAAAAGTCCGAGTTTTCCTGAATCACTAATTCTGAAATTTTGCGCGGTCGTAAAGCCGATGCTTGTATTTGGAAGCGCTTTGATGTTATCTGCATTCCAGCCGTCTTTGAATGAATTTACAGATTCATTTTGCGTGAAATTATAGTTCGTCGGCACGTAACCTTTAACCTGAGACGGCAACTGGCGGTCCCGCGAATTCAAACCTAAGTAACCTGCCGCGGTGTAAGCGTGTGGATTTACCTTAAAGTTTTTAAATGTCGTCTGTGTGTTATAACCGAAGCCGAATTCAACTTTAGTGAAAGTTTTGTCCATCGTTAAAGTTTCGATATCGAAAGTTGCACCTGCGAAATCTGCGTAAAGGTTCGAATTGAAAGTTTTGTATATATTCAGTTTTCCTACAACGTCCGTCGGAAACTGCTTCAGCGCGATGATTTTCTGAAATGGATTATTTGAAGGCGACGCAAGACCGTTAATCAGTAAAGTGTTGTAACGCTCTTCCAACCCTCTTACGAAAAGCCCGCGGCCTTCTACGGCGGTGATTCCGGTTACTTTTGTCAATCCCTGTTCCACGTTCGAAATTCCTTTTCTGGTGATTTCTGCAGCACTGATTGCCTGTTTTTGGATGATAGCTTTCTTCTGTTCCCCCAGAATTGCCGTTTCCGTCTTTTTATTTCCTGATGCCTGAATAACTACGCCTTCGATATTTTTCTCTTTTTGAACCGTATCGTTTTTTGCCTGCTGTCCGTAAACGAAAGTAAATGGTGTAGAAAGGAAAACAACTGCAATACTCAGTTTGCTGATCTTCATTTTTAATAATTTTATCACGGCAAAGGTCTGTTGTCTGGTGGCGAAACGCGTTGCGCTCATTTTAAATAACTTTTAAATATTTATTAAAAAAATCAGCGTCATATTAATTTATTGTGAAGATTTTTCAAGGCGTTTTATCGTCTCTAAAATTGACTAACTTTGAAAGGTTAAAGTCTTAAGATGAATCAGAAAAAAATACTGTTAATAGATGATGAGCAGGATATTCTCGAAATCCTGTCTTACAATCTCGAAAAAGCGGGATATGATGTCTACACAGCCCAAAACGGCAATGAAGGCATCGAAAAAGCCAAAGAAATCGTCCCCGATATGATCCTGCTTGATGTGATGATGCCGGAAAAAGACGGAATAGAAACCTGCCAGGATTTGCGGAGAATCCCTGAACTACAGAAGACGCTTATTGTATTTCTTTCCGCGCGAAGCGAGGAGTTTTCTCAGCTCGCAGGTTTTCAGGCTGGAGCGAATGATTACATTGTGAAAATCATTAAACCAAAAATTCTTATTTCAAAAGTAAATGCACTGCTTGAACTTACCTCAAATGTGTATGAAGCCAAACAAACCGTCACCGCCGGTGATCTGAGCATCGATAAAGACAACTTCCGCGTCTCAAAGGCAGGGCAGCAGTTTCTGTTA